>JAIERI010000055.1 GCA_019747015.1 Xanthobacteraceae bacterium | reverse complement strand
TCAAGCAGGCGGAGACCTCCGGCGGCTACGCCAAGGAAATGTCGAAAGAGTATCAGGCCAAGCAGGCCGCGCTCACCGCCGAACATATCAAGAAGCAGGACATCATCATCACCACCGCGCTGATCCCGGGCCGCCCGGCGCCGAAGCTCGTCACCGCCGACATGGTGAAGTCGATGAAGCCGGGTTCGGTGCTGGTCGATCTTGCGGTCGAGCGCGGCGGCAATGTCGAAGGCGCCAAGGCCAATGAAGTGGCCGATGTGAACGGTGTGAAGATCGTCGGCTATACCAATCTGGCGGGCAAGGTTCCGGCATCGGCGTCGAGCCTTTATGCCCGCAACCTGCAATCCTTCATCGAGACGCTTTACGACAAGGAGAGCAAGTCGCTCGCCGTGAAGTGGGACGACGAACTTGTGAAAGCCACAGCGCTGACCAGGGACGGCGCGATCATTCATCCGAACTTCCAGCCGAAAGCATAAGGGAGCACAGCCATGCATGCCATTGAGGCCGTCGATCCGTTTGTCTTCCGGCTATCGATTTTCGTTCTCGCCGTTTTCGTCGGCTATTTCGTGGTGTGGTCGGTGACGCCTGCGCTGCATACGCCGCTGATGTCGGTGACCAATGCGATTTCATCCGTCATCGTGGTCGGCGCGCTGCTCGCGGTCGGCGTCGGCCTCGTCGGCGACGACAATGGCCCGATCTGGGCGCGCGGTTTCGGTTTCATCGCGCTGATTTTCGCATGTGTGAATATTTTTGGCGGCTTCCTGGTCACCCAGCGCATGCTGGCGATGTACCAGAAGAAAAAGAAGTAAGGGCGGCCCGATGAACGCGAACCTCGCTGCAGTCCTGTATCTCGTCGCAGGCGTCCTTTTCATTCTCTCGCTGCGCGGCCTCTCCAGTCCGGCCTCATCGCGCCAGGGCAATTTCCTCGGCATGATCGGCATGACGATCGCCGTTGCCACCACGCTTGCCGCGCATCCGCCGGCCAGCCTCATCGGCTGGATCCTCGTCATCCTCGGCATCGCCATCGGCGGCGGCATTGGCGCGGTGATCGCGCGCCGCGTGCCGATGACCTCAATGCCTGAACTCGTCGCCGCCTTCCACTCGCTGGTCGGTATGGCGGCGGTGCTGGTCGCGGCGGGTGCGTTCTACGCTCCTGCAGCTTTCGGCATTGGCACTCCCGGCGATATTCATGGTTCCAGTCTTGTTGAGATGTCGCTCGGCGTCGCCATCGGCGCGCTGACCTTTACCGGCTCGGTGATCGCGTTCGCAAAGCTGTCGGGCCGCATGAGCGGTTCGCCCATCATCCTGCCAGCGCGCCACCTTATCAACATCGCGCTCGCTTTGGCGCTGGTGTATTTCATCTACGGGCTGGTGGTCTCGCAGAGCGCGCTCGACTTCTGGCTGATCGTCATCATCGCGCTCACGCTCGGCGCTCTGCTCATCATCCCGATCGGCGGCGCGGACATGCCGGTCGTGATCTCGATGCTGAACTCCTATTCCGGCTGGGCGGCGGCCGGCATCGGATTCACGCTGGGCAATTCGGCGCTGATCATCACCGGCGCGCTGGTCGGCTCATCGGGCGCGATCCTGTCCTACATCATGTGCGCCGCGATGAACCGCTCGTTTATCTCGGTGATTCTTGGCGGCTTCGGCGGCGACAGCGGCGGTCCCGCTGCGGCGGCCGGCGGCGAAGCCAAGCCGGTCAAGCTCGGCTCGGCGGACGACGCGGCCTTCATCATGAAGAACGCGCAGAAGGTCATCATCGTGCCGGGCTACGGCATGGCGGTGGCGCAGGCGCAGCATGCGCTGCGCGAGATGGCCGATACGCTCAAGAAAGAGGGCGTCGAGGTGAAGTATGCGATTCATCCGGTCGCGGGCCGCATGCCCGGCCACATGAACGTGCTGCTCGCCGAAGCCAACGTGCCCTACGACGAGGTGTTCGAACTTGAGGACATCAACTCGGAATTCGCGCAGGCCGATGTGGCTTTCGTGATCGGCGCGAACGACGTCACCAATCCGGCGGCGGAAGAAGATCCCAAGTCTCCCATTTACGGCATGCCGGTGCTTCAGGTCTGGAAGGCGGGCACCGTGATGTTCATCAAGCGCTCGCTGGCTTCGGGTTATGCCGGCGTCGACAATCCGCTGTTCTATCGTGACAACACGATGATGCTGCTCGGCGATGCCAAGAAGATGACTGAAAACATTGTCAAGGCGATGTAGTCGTCGCAAAAATGCGCTAGCGTGTTCGCATGAGCGCGCACACTCACATGCCACGGTCAGCCTGGGTCTTTCCCGCGCTGGCCGTTTTGTTTTTCGCCGCGACCGCGATCCCCGGTCTCGGTTTCGGCTTCACCCGCTCGGCATCGGGATTGGCTTTCGCCGCCGCGCTGCTGGTGATCCTGTTCGGCACGGTGTTCGCCGCCGTGCATCACGCCGAGATCATCGCGGAGCGCATCGGAGAGCCTTATGGCACGTTATTGCTCACGCTGGCCGTGACCGTGATCGAGGTAGCGCTGATCGCCACCATCATGCTCGGCGACAAGGCGGTACCAACGCTGGCGCGCGACACTGTGTTCGCCGTGGTCATGATCGTATGCAACGGGCTTGTGGGCGTCTGCATCATGGTAGGCGGCTTGCGCTACCGGGAGCAGGGTTTTCAGGTTTCCGGCGCCAACGTCTATCTGAGCGTCCTGATCGCGCTGGCGACCATCACGCTCGTGATGCCGAATCATACCCTGGCAACGCCGGGACCGGTCTACTCCACGTTGCAGCTCGGCTTCGTCAGCGTTGTGACCCTGTTGCTGTACGGTGTGTTCCTCTACACCCAGACCATCCTGCATCGCGATTATTTCATCGTCGAAAGCGATGGGGATGCAGGCCATGCTCCTGCTTCGGGCGGGATGCTGACCTTGAGCATCGTTTTACTGATGGTGTCTCTGCTCGCCGTGGTGCTGCTCGCCAAAAAGTTCTCGCAGGTGGTGGATGCCGGCGCCGCGGCGATTGGTGCGCCGCCGGCCTTCGCGGGCATTCTGGTCGCGCTCCTGATCCTGCTGCCGGAAAGCGTCGCGGCGCTGGCCGCCGCGCGCAAAAATGACCTTCAGAAAAGCATCAATCTGGCGCTCGGCTCTTCGCTGGCGACCATCGGCCTGACCATCCCGGCGGTCGCAGTAACAGCTTATTTCCTGGATAAGCAGCTCGTTCTGGGCCTCGAATCCCGGGATACGGTGCTGCTGGTGATGACCATTGCGCTCAGCATGCTGACCTTCGGAACCGGCCGCAGCAATATCCTGTTCGGTCTGGTCCATTTGCTGGTTTTCGCGGTGTTTATATTCCTCGTCTTCGCGCCTTAACCGTCCGCAAAGCTTTAAAATTTACACGATAGATCGATTGCCACCGAGTGGTCGCAGTTGATCCCTCAATCGGCCCCAAAGTTCCCGCATGCAGTTCCGGCTCGGGGAGAGGCAGACGATGATTCAGAAGTTTCTGGCCAAATACATTCTGGAGGTCATCCCCTCCATCGTGGCGACGGTGATCGGCGCCTACATCGTCACGCACTACATCAACAGCAAGCCGGATGCCGACAAGCCCGTCGCCGCAGTGAGTTCGCCGGCGACGCCGGTCAAGGCTGTCGCGAAGGCCGACACTGCGAAATCCGAAACCGCCAAAACAGAGCCGGCCAGATCCGAGCCGGTGAAGGCCGAGCCCGAGTTTTCGAAATCGGAGCCGGCAAAATCCGAGGCTGCCGCCGAGACCGAAAGAAGCAGCGAGAAATCCGCTCGGGCGGCCCGCGTGTTGCGCCATCACCAGACTGTCGTGAAGGAACGCACCGCCAAAGCCGCAGTGCCAGAAAAGGCTGCTCCGGTCGAAGCCAGTGCGACGCCGGAAGACCGCCGCGACGCCAACGACATCGCCCGTGCCGCGATCGAACGCCTGCGTGGCGCCGAGCCGCGCGCTGCAGAAACCAAGGCGCCGGAGCGCAAGCTGAGCACCGTTGGCTATGCGCCGGCGGTAGCGCCGCCGCAAACCTATGCGCCCCAGACCTACGCCCCACCTTCGGTGCAGGCGGCCCCGCCGCCGGCCGCTTACGTGCCGCCGCCCGCGCGCGAAGCCGCGATCCCGGCTCCTATGCCTGCGATGACGCCGTTGCCGTCGGCAAATGTCGCCCCGCTGCCGATGCCGCCGCCTCCATCCACGCCCGTTGCGCGGATCGAGGATCCTTCGCGCCCAACACCGCCCGCCGATATTCCCTCGCACCCCCTCGACATCCGCGCCAAGGAAAATACGTCTGTGGCGGAAGATGTCGTCTCGGCCGCGAAAAATGCGTTCCAGTCGGTTATGCCACGCTGAATTCTGCGAACTGATCGTCGCGCTTAACTCTGAACGGCCGCTTTGCGGCCGTCTTTTATTTTTGATATCCCGTCTGCCGGCATCGCGACGCTTTTCAGAAATTCCTTCACGGCGCTGACCGCGCCGGCATTGGCCGCGACATAGGCCGGCAGGTTGGCCACCGCGTCGTGAAACTCGCGGCCTTTCATGATCTCAAGAACGCGCTGCATCGGTTCGGTGTCCAGAAAGGCGCGGCGGCATGGCCATTCGTGATCGTGAATTGACCGTAATTTCGTCATCCACCTTCATAAGAAGGTCTTCGCAGTGCGGACTATTGCGCTGAGACATGAAAATGATGTGGTCGATAGCCGCTCTGCTGGCGGCGATTTATGGTGCGGTCATCGGCGTGATGTATCTGTATCAGCGTGCGCTGCTTTATCCCTCGCCGGAAACGGTGAGAACCTCCCCGGCGGCGGCCGGTTTACCCGAGGCACAAGAAGTCGTTCTCGACACCAGAGACAGTGCGAAGATCATTCTTTGGCATGTGCCGCCGAAGGATGGAAAACCCGTGGTGCTGTTCTTTCACGGTAACGGCGAAGTTCTGGCATGGCGCGTGCCGTTCTTTCGCGACGTCATCAGCGACGGCACAGGTCTCGTGGCCCTGTCCTATCGCGGTTACGGCGGATCGAGCGGCCAGCCGACCGAGCCGAACCTCCTGAGCGACGGCATGGCGGCTTACGAGTTTGCAGCTGCGCGCTACACACCGCAGCGCATCGTGCCGTGGGGCTATTCGCTGGGCACCGGCGTTGCCGTCGCAGTGGCGGCGAGCAGACCGGTTGGCAAGCTCGTTCTTGAAGCGCCTTACACTTCGATCATTGAGTTGGCGGCGTCCAAGTTTCCGTTTCTGCCGGTGCGCTGGCTGATGCTGGATCATTATCGCTCCGACCAGCGGATCGCCTCGATCAAGGTGCCGCTTCTGATCCTGCATGGAGAAAAGGACAGCGTCGTGCCGGTCGAACTCGGCCGGCGGCTGTTCGAACTTGCCAACGAACCGAAACGGTTCGTCGCGTTTCCGCAAGGCACACATGTCGATCTTGGCGAGCAGGGCGCAACGGCCGTCGCCAAGGATTTTATAAAAAGGGACTTTATTGCTGGCCGGGACTAATCACTCAAAACAAAAACGCGAGCCGCAAGGCCCGCGTTTTGGTAGTTAAAACTGAAACGATCGCTTAGCGCGGTCCGCGCGGACCTGCACCGGGACCGCCACGACCACCGGCAGCGCCGCGTTCCGCACCCGGACCGGCACCGAACACCGGCTTCGGCTTCATCGGCAGCAGACCTTCACGCTGCAGCTTCTTGCGCGCCAGCTTGCGGGCGCGACGAACGGCTTCCGCCTTCTCGCGGGCCTTCTTTTCGGACGGCTTTTCGTAATGACCGCGGAGCTTCATCTCGCGGAAAATGCCCTCGCGCTGCATCTTCTTCTTCAGCGCCTTGAGAGCCTGGTCGACATTGTTATCGCGAACGAGAACCTGCACGCGGCATCCTTTTTTGGTTCAGATTTTGAAAGCGGAGACGTCGGAAGGGCCGACAAAGGCCACGCCCTTCACGTCGAGGGCGCGGATGTACCAGATCGGACCGTAAATGTCCACCGGGGGAAACCACTATCTGCGAGCCGCAGCCGCGATTTACCGGTTATTTCGGCCCTCGGCAGGCGGCTCCACCACCGTCACATGCCCCATTTTACGCCCGGGCCGAGGGGTTCCCTTGTCATAAAGATGCACGGTCGCGCCCGGCACGGTCAGCCATTTGCCGTAGTCCAGGATGTCGTCGCCGATCAGATTGGTCATGGTCACGGGCCCAAAGCGAAGCGGCCGGGCGAGTGGCCAGCCGGCAATGGCTCTTATGTGCTGCTCGAACTGGGAAACCGATGCGCCGTCCAGCGTCCAGTGCCCTGAATTATGCACCCGTGGCGCGATCTCGTTGACCAGCAAAGTGGGGCCGCCCGCGCCGGGCACCACGAACAGTTCTACCGCGAGGACGCCCACGTAATTCAGCGCGGTCGCGATCTTTTGGGCGATGTCGCGGGCTTGAGCGGCCAGTGCGTCCGAAATCGCGGCGGGGGCGTGCGAGGTTTTCAGGATGTGGTCGCGGTGTTCGTTTTCGGTGACGTCGAAGCAGACCACATCGCCATCCGCGCCGCGCGCGGCGATCACCGAGACCTCGCGCTCGAACGGCACAAAAGCCTCCAGGATCGCCGATTTGGTGCCGAGCCTGTCCCAGGCGTCCTGCGGATCATCGCCCTCGCGGATGATGACCTGGCCCTTGCCGTCATAACCGAAGCGCCTCGTCTTCAGCACCGCCGGCAGGCCCAACGTTTTAATCGCGACCGCGAGAGCATCCGCCGACCACACATCGGCATAGCGCGCGGTGCCGATACCCAATTTCGTGATGTAATTCTTCTCCGCGAGGCGGTCCTGCGTGGTCTCGAGGACCACAGTGTCCGGCAGCACCGGACGGCGCGCGGCGAGGATCATCGCGGTGGCGGAGGGGATGTTCTCGAATTCATAAGTGATGACGTCGACATCGGCGGCGAACAGTTCCAGCGCCTCGACATCGGCATATTCGGCGCAAGTGGCGTGCTGCACCACATCGAAGGCCGGTGAATCCGGATCGGGCGAAAACACCTGTGCCTTGAGGCCGAGACGCGCCGCCGCCAATGCGAGCATCCGGCCCAGTTGTCCGCCGCCGAGAATTCCGATGGTGTCGCCGGGCTTCAGCGCCACCTGCTTTTTCGATGTCACTTAATATCCTCCGGCCGTTCGCGGACGGCCTCGGTCTGTTGTTTGCGCCATGCGGCAAGCTTTGCGGCCAGCGCGGTATCGCTCAGCGCCAGAACACTGGCGGCGAGGAGGGCGGCGTTGATTGCACCGGCCTTGCCGATCGCCAGGGTGCCCACCGGCACGCCGGCCGGCATCTGCACGATCGAATACAACGAGTCCATGCCGGACAGGTTTTTGGATTCGACCGGCACGCCGAACACCGGCAATTCGGTCAGCGCCGCTGTCATTCCCGGCAGATGCGCCGCACCGCCGGCGCCAGCCAGGATCACCTTGAACCCGGCGGCCTTCGCGCCCTTGGCAAAGGTATAAAGCCGCTCCGGCGTGCGGTGGGCCGAGACGATCAGCCGCTCATGCGCGATGCCGAGTTCGGTCAGCGTCACAGCGGCATGGCGCATGGTCTCCCAGTCGGACTGGCTTCCCATGATGATGGCGATAGGCGGGTTCATGATGGCTCTGAAAACAGGGCTTGAAAAAAGAGGCCGGATTATAGAGACCGGCCCCCGTCGGGCAAGGCGTCGCGGGTGACTTATCCCGTCATGGTCAATTTAGCCAAGTCCAAGGAAAACCGAGCGAAATCGAGGGAAATCTGCTGAAAGCAACCTGCGCCGGATGGCGCTGTGCGACTACCCCGTTCAGGCGATGATGTCGGGGGTCATCTGGTCTTCGAGGAAGGAAATGCGGTCGCGGAGCTGTAGTTTCCGTTTTTTCAGCCGCTGCAGCCGCAGCAGGTCCGGGGCCGGGGAATGGTGCAGCGCTTCGATGGCCGCATCGAGGTCGCGGTGTTCCTGCTGCAACTTCGCAAGCTCAAGGGCGAACTCGCTATTGTCTTGATCTGCCATATCTATCGACGACTTTGTGATCTATCGGCGTTCTCTATCGGCGGCCAGGCCCGCTCGGAGCCTCCCGCCTGGCGCAAAAAACGCGGCGTGACACCTCATCGCAGAAAATCGCCCCCAGTGCCAGCACGGAGCGTATTTGCCGAAATGTCGCAACTGTTCCCTCACGTTTGGTTTCAGATATCCCAAAAATTGAGACCCCCCGATTCGATCTTTAGTGACAGCCGCATTCGCTGATGTAGACTTGACGGTCCTGAAGCGAATTCCAAGGGTCCACCCGCAAGGAGGTTTCTTATGGCGATTCAAGCGCATCTCGTTGAACTGGAACGGAAACACCGCAACCTCGAAAACGAATTGCACGATGCCCTGACGCACTTGTCCACCGACGATCTGCGCATCATCGAATTGAAACGCCGCAAGCTGGTCCTCAAGGATGAAATCGAGCGCATCCGGCTCGTCGCCGCGAGTTCGACGATCCACTAGGCGCGGGCGCCAACGCATCCGGCAGGGAAATCCGCGGAGGTTAAATGCCCGCGAGATCAGCGACGTGATCGGCGATCGCCAGCGACGCCGTGAGTCCCGGCGATTCGATGCCGAAAAGATTGATCAGACCGTTTACGCCGTGAATGCTGCGGTCCTGAATGAGAAAGTCCTGCACCGCGACAGCCGGCGAAACCATCTTTGGACGAATGCCGCTATAGCCTGGAACCAGCGCGCTATCGGGCAGCGATGGCCAGTAGCGGCGGATGGCCGGATAAAACCGCTCCGCGCGCGCCGGATCGACGGCATAATCGATCGCATCGATCCATTCCACATCCGGTCCGAACCGCGCCTGTCCGGCCATGTCGAGTGTGAGATGGACGCCGAGCCCGCCCGGCTCGGGCACCGGATAGATCAGGTGTGAGAACGGCGCGCGCACCGTGCAACTGAAATAATTTCCCTTCGCGAAATACGTCGGCGGTATCCATTCCAGCGGCAGGCCGTCGATCATCCGCGCGACGTTTGTCGCCTGAAGCCCGGCGGCGTTGATCAGAAGGCTGCACCCCATCCGCAACGGCTCCTCGCCACCGATGTCGAGAACAAAACCATCCGGCGTGGCACTGGCGTGAAGCAGCGGCGCGCGAAACGCGAATGCCGCTCCAGCCGTTTCGGCATCGCCGCGCAGTGCCAGCATGTAGGCGTGGCTGTCGATGATGCCGGTGGAGGGTGACAGCAGCGCACCCGCGCAATTCAAGTCTGGCTCGATGGCGCGGGCATCGCTGCCGGTCAGGACTTTCAGATCAGTCACGCCGTTCGCCTGCGCGCGGGCCTCGATCGCGGCGAGCTTGCCTTCGTCCTCCACTGAGGTCGCGACGATGAGTTTGCCGCAGCGGCGGTGCGCAACGCCGTGGTCCGCGCAATACGCGTAAAGCGCGGTCTTGCCGGCGACGCACATGCGGGCCATCAGGCTGCCGGCCGGATAATAGATGCCGGCGTGGATCACCTCGCTGTTGCGCGAGGATGTGCCGGTGCCGATGTCGCCTTCGGCCTCCAGCACGATGACGTCGCGGCCTGCTTGCGCGAGCCGCCGCGCAATCGCAAGTCCGATCACACCCGCGCCAACAACGATGCATTCAATGCGGTCCATGACGTTGCCCGTTTGGTGGCGGCTTCACTTGAATGTTCATTTTGAATGCAACACGCATCGTGCGCGGGCATTTTTCATTAGGACACCATTAAGTATGAAAGCCACATTGCTCTTATTTAAGTCATAATCTTTTCGGCGAGGGGTACGCGTTTACCTGATCCAAACCGCTCCGGCGAGAGAGTGCCCGCGAGATTTTCCGCGGGTCAGAATGACATACGGTCAAAAACAATCGACGATGCTGACGATGATGCGCGCTCTGGGTGGGGCGTGTTTGCTCGCGCCGATGACGTGCGGGGACGCCGTAGCCGCGATTTCCGAGGAGGGCCGGAATGTGATGCCGGACGCTTTCACCGAACCGGCTTCGATGATCTGGCAGGTTCTTCTTAGCGGCTTCGTCCTGTTTTCGTTCGCCGCCGCGCTTATTCTGTGGATCCTGTCCGCGTTACATAAGGCGCGGATCTTGAACATGCGCCGCGAACTTTTCGTGACCTCCGCGCTGAACAATCTCACCCAGGGCATTGTGATCCTGAACGCCCGCCAGGAAGTTGCCTATTGCAACGACCGTTACCTGCAACTTTACAGTTTGACCCGCGCCGATATCTTCAAGGGTATGACCGGCCGCGATCTGCTCGCCTTGAGGGCGGAGCGCGGCACCTATGTGGGCAGCATCGACAACTACCTGAAAGAAGCCGCGGAAGTTGAGGGACACGTCTGCAATCTGGTGAACGGACGCTCCATTTCCGTCAAACGGCGGACGCTGGCCAATGGCGGCATCATTTCGACTCACGATGATTGCACCGAGCAGCGTGCATTGTCTGCGCAACTGGCGACCGCCAAGAACTTTCTGGAGTCGGTGATCGATAAT
>JAIERI010000058.1 GCA_019747015.1 Xanthobacteraceae bacterium | reverse complement strand
ATCTGAGCCGTCTTCCTTTATATGGTGTGCCGTTCGCTGCCAAGGACAATATCGATGTCGCAGGCCTGCCGACCACGGCGGCATGTCCGGCGTTTTCTTATATGCCTACGCAGGATGCGACGGTGGTGCAACGCCTGCGGGCTGCCGGGGCGATCGTGATCGGAAAGACCAATCTCGATCAGTTCGCGGCCGGCCTCGTTGGCGTGCGCTCACCTTACGGCATTCCTAAAAACCCGATCCGCAACGATCTTGTGCCCGGCGGATCGAGTTCGGGCTCGGCGGTCGCAGTGGCAGCGGGGCTGGTGCCATTCTCGCTCGGCACCGACACGGCGGGCTCCGGCCGCGTTCCGGCCATGCTCAACAATATCGTCGGCCTCAAACCGAGTCTTGGCCTGTTCTCGACCACGGGTGTGCTGCCGGCGTGCCGGACGCTCGATTGCGTTTCGATTTTTGCGCTCAATGTCGATGATGCCGTGATCGCATTGAAGGCGATGGCGGCATTCGACGAGACCGATGCCTATTCGCGCCGCCGGCCGTTCGGCATAGTGGGCGTATTTCCTGAAGGATTGCGGCTTGGCGTGCCTCGCGCTGCACAGCTCAAGTTTTTCGGCGACACAAAAGCATCCGAGGGATACGACGCGGCGCTCAAGCGTATGGTTGCGCTCGGCGCGACGCCGGTCGAGTTCGATATCGATCCGTTCTATGACCTCGCTCAGCTTTTATATAATGGCCCATGGGTGGCGGAGCGTTATTTCGTCATCCGCGATCTTCTGAAAAAAAGTCCTGAGGCTGTTCATCCGGTCACGCGGGAGATCACCTTGAAAGGTGCCTCGTTCACCGCCGCCGATACATTCGGCGCGCTTTACAAACTTGAGGCGATGCGCCGTGTCAGTGAAAATGCGTTTCGCCAGTTCGACGCCATGCTGCTGCCGACGGCGCCATCCGCCTACACCGTCGACGACGTTCTGAAAAATCCAATCGAACTCAACAGCCGCAACGGCACCTATACAAATTTTGTGAACCTCCTTGATCTGTCCGCGCTCGCGGTGCCGGCCTCGATGCGCAACGACGGCATTCCGTTCGGCGTCACGCTGGTCGGCAAGGGCGGCGACGACGCATTGCTCGCAAGCATTGGCCGCGTTTTCCATGCCGACACAAAGCTTGCTGCGGGTAGCCGCAAAGTCGCACTGCCTGCGCTTGGCACTTCGCCAGTGCTGCCGAAAGACGGCGAGATTGTCGTGGCGGTGGTCGGTGCGCATCTGTCGGGCATGGCGCTTAACGGCGAACTGCGCGCCTTGAGCGGACGGCTGCTGGAAGCAACCGCGACGGTGCCCGAATATCGTCTTTACGCGCTCAAGGGCACGGTGCCGGCCAAGCCCGGCCTGCTGCGTGTCGCGGACGGCGAAGGCGTCTCCATCGCGGTGGAGACATGGGCGCTATCCGCCGAGGCGTTCGGCAAGTTCGTTGCTGCGATCCCGCCGCCTTTGTCAATCGGAACGCTCAGGCTTGCAAGCGGCGCGTCAGTCAAAGGTTTTCTGGTTGAACCGGCGGCACTCAAGGGGGCACAGGATATTTCGAAGTTCGGCGGCTGGCGCGCTTATATGGCAGCGCAGGGTTAGGCGGTCAGCGCGATTGGGTATCGCCATCGTATTGCCGGCGTGGCAATATTGTCAAAAGCCAATTGCGGGATGCGCGGATGTCGAAACAGTCGATGCGGGAAGAAACCGAACGCCTGATCCGCGAGGCGATGGAGCGCAAGGCGCTGGTCATCAAAGAGGGCAAGACGCGGATCGAGGCGACCTGCGGTAAATGCGGAACGGCCAACCGCGTGGCCGCGCCGCGCGGAACGACCCGCGCGACGTTTGTCTGCAAGCAATGCGGCCTTAGCCAGGAAACCCTCTAGGCAACACGCGGGGCTTATTTCGCCGGGCCGGTCCATACCGTTTTCATGTTGACGAATTCGCGGATGCCATACAGGCCAAGCTCGCGCCCATAACCCGACCGCTTGATGCCGCCGAACGGCAAGCGCGGATCGGACGCCACCATGCCATTGATGAACACGGCACCGGCGTCGATCTGTCGTGCATAGATCGCGGCTTTCGCCACGTCGCGGGTCCATATCGCCGCCCCGAGACCGAATTCGGTGTCATTGGCATGCGCGATGGCGTCTTCGGCCGACTTGACGCGAATGATCGCGGCGACGGGCCCGAAGGTCTCTTCATTGAATGCCGCCATGCCAGGCGTGACATGGTCGAGGATGGTCGGCTCATAAGTGAAGCCGGGGCCATCGACGAATTTGCCGCCGGCCCTTACCTTGGCACCGGCTTGGACCGAGCGCTCGACCTGATCGTGCAAGGTTTTGCGCAGATCGGCGCGCGCCATCGGTCCGATATTGGTGTCGTGCGCCATCGGGTCCCCGATCTTGAGCTTGGCGACGTTTTCGCAGAACGCCTTGACGAATTTGTCGGCGATGCTCTCCTCGACAATGAAGCGTTTGGCGTTGACGCAGCTTTGGCCGACATTGATGAAGCGTGCCTTCACCGCGGTCGTGGCGGCAGTCTCGATATCGGCATCCGCAAGAACGATGAATGGATCGGAGCCGCCAAGCTCCAGCACCTGCTTCTTCAGCGCCTTGCCGGCCTGAGCGGCGACGATGGCGCCGACTTCAGTGGAGCCCGTGAGAGTCACGGCTGCAATACGGTCATCAGCTATGAGTTCGGCAACCTTGCTCGATTGAATGAACAGCGAGTGATGCAGGCCCTTCGGCGCGCCTGCCTCAATGACGATGTTCTCGATGATTTTCGCGCATTGCGGCACGTTATTGGCGTGCTTGAGGAGCGATCCGTTGCCTGCGACGAAAGCCGGCGCGGCGAAACGGAAATACTGCCAGAACGGATAATTCCACGGCATGATCGCCAGCACGACGCCGAGCGGGTCGAACACCAGGCGGCTGTCGGTTGCGCTCGATGGCACGATTTCATCGGCCAGGAATTTCGGGCCATGTTCGGCATAGAAATCGCAGTTCAGCGCGCATTTCTCGACCTCGGCTTCCGCTTCGGCGATGGGTTTTCCCATTTCCTCGGCGATGACGCGGGCATATTTCACCTTGCCGGCGCGCAGCACGCGCGCAATCGACGGCAGCAGCTTCGCTCGCTCCTCAATGGGAGTTCTTCGCCACTGGCGCTGCGCCTTGACCGCGTCATTGAGGATCGCGTCGATCTGGGCCGGTGTATGCTCGTCGAAGCGAGCGATTTCCTTCGCGGTGTAAGGATTGATCGACACGATCATGGCTGCATTCCTGGTTTTCGTTTCAATGGAAAGGCAGGCGGGGCCTTGGCCCCGCCGCGATGTTCAACAGAAAGTAGAGATAGAGACTGCGCTCGCGCGCTCAAGCGTGCGAATACATTTTCTTGCCGGCCACCGGCATCTCGACCTTGAGAATGGTGCCGGTGTCGGCTTCGGTGATGAACAGCGTCTTGTTGTCCTTGCCACCATAGGCAACGTTGGTCAGATGGTGACCGACGCGCCCGGTAATCAGATGCGTTGGCATGCCGTCGGAATCAATGCGCCAGATGCCGACACCGAGCTGACAGACGATGATGGCGTCTTCCTCGTCGATCGCCATGCCATCGGGCCCACCGTGACCGCCGGACAACTGAACGTAAGTACCGACCTTTGACATACTGCCGTCATCCATGATCGGGCAGCGCCACACCGCGTTCTGGCGGGTCACGGCGACGAAAAGACGATTTTCCTTCATGTTCAACACGAGACCGTTGGGGCTCGGCACGGTGCCGAGCAGCATGTCGAGCTTGCCGGTCGGGCCGAGGCGATAGACGCGTCCGGTTGGATCGTGCATGCCGGTCTGGCCCTGATCGGTGAAATACAGCGAGCCGTCATCGGCGAACACGAGATCGTTGAGGCCTTTCCAGGCTTCGCTGTTGCGCGAGGCGAGCAGCGGCTCGACCACGCCGCGCTTCTGATCGAGCAGGATCAGACCCGCCTTGTAGTCGCAGATGAAGATGCGGCCGTCCTTGTGAATCTTCAAACCGTTCGGCCAGCCATCATACTGGCAGACCAGATCGCAGTCGCCTTTCGGCGAAAGTTTGAAGATGCGGCCGAAGGGAATGTCGACAAAGAACAAATTGCCTTCGCGGTCGAAGGAGGGGCCTTCGAGGAAGCTGTCGACTTCGGCATTGGCGCGGTTCGGGTCCGACCACTTGCTGCGGCTCTTTTTACGGAATTTGTCGGGAAGCTGGAAGTGGATTTCAGCGGTGAGGCGCTGGACGGGATTCAAGAACATCATCGGATGGCTCCGTTTCTTCAGTGAGCGATGGGTCGAAAGCAGGCGTCGCTCGCGATTTCGGAACGCCGACCCAATTGACCGTGCGAAAGACCTATTCCTGATATTGGTGGAATGCTAAATACAATTTTGGCATGACTAGCCATGCCAAACAGCCATGCCGTTCCCGAGCAAAAAGCGTGACAGGATAAAGACTTGGATTTCCGGGCGTTACATTACTTCGCGAAGATCGCCGAGCTCGGCTCGATCACCCGCGCGGCCCAGCATCTCAATGTGGCGCAGCCTGCGCTCAGCCGCCATGTGCGCCAGCTCGAGGATGAACTCGGCGCGCAGCTTCTGATCCGGGAAAGCCGCGGCATCCGCCTGACCGATCAGGGCCGTGAACTGTTCGATCATGCGATGACGATCCTGCGCGACGTGCAGCGCGCCAAGGACGAGGTACGTGGCTCCGCTGGCAGTCCCGGCGGCAATGTCGTGCTGGGTCTGGTGCCGACCATCTGTCCCCTGATAGCCCCTGATCTGGTTTCGATCCTGCGCCGGGATTTCCCGCGCATCGATCTCACCATTAATGAGAGTTACAGCCAGCCTTTGATGGACTGGCTCGATGAAGGTCGTCTCGATCTTGCCGTCGTCACCGAGCCGCCGCCGACCCGCCGCGCCACGATCGATCATCTCATCGTCGAGGAGATGATGTTCGTCACTGCGCGCGGCGCGCGCAAGCCCGGTGCGATCTCGCTGGAGGAGCTGGGCAAGACGCCGCTGATCATGTCGCGCGGCATTCGCTCCATCGTGGACAATCTGCTCGGCCACAAGGGCCCGCTTGTGACCATCATGCTGGAATTGAATTCGATCGAAACCATCCGCCTGATGGCGCGCCAGGGCGTGGCAACAACGATCCTGCCGCGCTCCATCGTGCGCGACGACGCCAAGCGCGGCGACATCACCATGCATTCGATCGGGCCGGACGGATTGTTTCGCAGATTGGCGACGGCGAATTCGCGCACGCGCCGCCTGTCGCGCTCGGCGCAGACCGTCAAGGACACCATCATCCAGATCGTCGGCAAGTTCGACGAGGCGAAGATTTTCCGCTCTTAAGGTCAGGCCGGCGAGGGTGCGCGATAATGCCGGATGGCGTGCTCGTCGATGTCGATGCCAAGACCCGCGCCGCGCGGCACGGCGACGCAGCCTTGCGTCATGCACAGCGGATTGAGCACCGGATCGTGTTCGAGGTAAATCTGGGTGAGGCTGATGCCCCAGTCGAATGTTTCGATGGCGGAGGCGACATGCGCCGCGGCCGCCGAGGCCAGGCTGGATTCAGCGACCTTCGCTGCGACGTTGATAGACAGTCCGAGTTCTGCGGCGCGTTTGGCGCAGCTTAGCGTCTCGATCATGCCACCCAGCTTGATGAGTTTGAGTGACACGCCGTCGGCAGCCTTGTGTGCGGCGAACGTCTCGATGTCCGAGCGCGCATGGATGCTTTCATCGAGGCCGATGGGCACAATGCGCAGACCTTGCAGGACCGCCATCGCGTCGATTGCATCCGCAGGCAGCGGCTGTTCGAGATAAAGGAGTCTGGCGGCTGCCGTGCCCTCGATCAGTCGCGCAGCGGTTGAAGCGGTGAGACCGCCATTGGCGTCGGCGCAAAGCTTGATGTCCATGCCGAGTGTCTCGCGCACGCCAAGAACCGACTTGATGTCGTTCTCGACGCTTTTGGTGCCGACCTTCAATTTGAAGAAGCGGTAGCCATTCGCGTGCTGTTGCCGCGCCTCCGTAATGTCCTCTTCGGGCGTCGCATGACCGAGCATCCACATCGGTTCCAGCGTGTCGCGATGGCGGCCACCGAGCAGTTCGCTGACCCCGGCATTGAGCCGCTTGCCGTAGAGATCGAGCAAAGCCATCTCGATGGCGGATTTGGCGCTGGAATTGCCGTAAACGGCATTCCGGATTTTCGAAATCAGCAGCGGCCGGAATCGCGCGTCGTGGTCCTTGATCGCGTCCCAGATCAGATTAGCCGCAGTCACCATGCCCCAGAGCGTTTCGCCGGTCATGGTGGGAGCAGAGGCGGCTTCACCCCAGCCCACCGTTCCATCGGCGCTCTCGATCCGCACGAACAGGTTTTCGGCATCGCGGATAACCACGCCAGCCATTTTCATTGGCTGGGTCAGCGGTATAGCGATCGGATGGAGGTCCATCCGCTTTAGCCGCAGCGGCTGGTCGCCGGCCGCGTCGGACCTCAGCGCCAAAACATTTGCCGGGTGATTCACTGGGAATTCCTCGTTTGTCCGGTGTCTTAGTTCGGTGTCTTAGTTCGGTGTCTTGGTGATCTGTCTTGGTAGTCATTTCGCCGCAGGGGTGGAAATATCGATGTTGTATGGCATGCCAGAAGTATGCGGCATGGCCGACGTTTGGGGCATGCTGAAACGGCATGAATAATGATCATCAATTGATATTGGCGTTATCAGCGCCGGAGTGATGGTCTTGATCCGCCAGCCTGCTTGCCATCCATCGCGAACCGTTCGCGGTCCTTGCGGGCTTATGAAATTCTGATCGATCAAAGGAAGACAAATGGCGAATACTTCTTCGCATGCGAACCCGGACATCAAGCCCGTACATCTGCGGCCGGACGAACTGCCGAGCGTCGATCGCGGCGGAGGCAACCGCACCATTCCGCTGGTGACGCGTGCGACCGGCTCGCGCCAGATGCTCACCGGCATGACCATGATCGGTCCCGGCTCGGCGATTCAATGGCACTTCCATGATTGCGAAGAGACGGTTCTAGTTCTCGAAGGCGAAGGCTTCGCCGAGATCGGCGACGAATGCATGCCGGTGCGCCCAATGGACGCGACATGGATTCCGCCGAACCTGCCGCATCGCTTCCGCAATGGTTCCAGCGAAAAGCCGCTGAAAATCATGTGGGTCTATGCCTCGGTCGATGCGACGCGCACCATGGTGGAAACCGGTGTGACGCAGCCCGTATCGGCAGAACATCTGAAAAAATCCGCTTAGCCGATTTCAGCAACACAACAACAAGAACAAGAAAAGACATCTCAGGGGAGAAGACTTTAATGGCCGCCATCATTCACGGCTTTCAGGACGACAGCGCTGACGCCGGGGGACCGACTTATCCGGTGGCGCCCACACGCACGCGCGTGTTTCAGCTTATCGTCGGCATTCTCTGCATCACCATGGTGGCGAACCTGCAATATGGCTGGACGCTGTTCGTGCTCCCGATGGATCAGAAATTCCATTGGGGCCGCCCGGCCATTCAGGTCGCTTTCACCATCTTCGTCCTTGCCGAATCCTGGCTGCTGCCGATCTGCGGCTGGCTGGTCGACAAGCGCGGACCGGCGCAACTGACCTTCATCGCCGGTCTGATGACGGGCGGTTCGTGGATGTTGAACTCGGTCGCCTCGGAATTGTGGGAATTGTATGTGGCTTCGGCGATCGGCGGCCTCGGGGTTGGCATCGTGGTTGCAGCGGGCATCGGTAACGCGCTGAAATGGTTTCCGAACCGACGCGGTCTTGCGGCGGGATTGACTTCGGGCGCGTTCGGCGTCGCATCCGCCATCACCATCATTCCCCTGCAAACCATGATCGCGGGCAGCGGTTATGAGCACACCTTCTTCTGGTTCGGTTTGTTCCAGGGTCTGGGATTGCTGATCCTGTCCTTTGTGTTTCGCGCGCCGCGGCGTGGCGAAGCCGGCGTGGTCACCACGAGGGTTATCAGCCAGGCCAAAATCGAGCGCGCGCCCCATCAAGTTGTACGTACGCCGGTGTTCTGGGTGATGTACGCGGTGTTCGTGCTGGTGTGCACCGGCGGTCTGATGGCGACCGCACAGCTCGCGCCGATCGCGCACGATCTCGGTCTTGAGAAATCGCCGGTGACCATCCTGTGGCTGTCGCTGCCGGCGCTGACCTTCGCGCTCTCGCTCGATCGCATGCTCAATGGCGTGACGCGCCCGTTCTTCGGCTGGATCTCGGATATCTTCGGCCGCGAGAACACCATGTTCGTCGCCTTCCTGCTCGAAGGCTGCGGCATCTGGGCGCTCAGCCAGTATGGCTCGAACCCTGTGGCCTTCGTGCTTCTCACCGGCCTGGTGTTCTTCGCCTGGGGCGAGATCTACAGCCTGTTCCCGGCGCTCACCACCGACGTGTTCGGTGCGAAGAATGCCGCTGGCAATTACGGCCTGATCTTCACCGCCAAGGGCACAGCCTCGCTGCTGGTGCCGCTCGGCAATATCCTCGCCGAGCATTCGGGCGGCTGGCACACGGTGTTCTGGCTGTCCTGCGCGATGGATGTCGCGGCAGCCTGCATCATCCTGTTCATCTTCAAGCCGATGCGAATATCCGCTCAAAGCGCGGACGACAACAATCCGCGCGCGGTCGATACTCCGATCTCGAAGCCGGCAATGGGCGCGGCCGAATAAACCAAAGCTCCGTCAATCCTGGATGTTTGACGGGGCTTTTTGGAGCGCTCACGCCATTGCGGCCGCTCATCACGATCAACGCCGATGCCGCCGGATTATTTTCCGCCGGGTGGCGTCACCCGGCCGGAGCTACGGCCGCTGCGCATTTTCGGCAGCACGTTCGCGAACTGGATGTCGCGCTGCAGGATCGGCGCTGCGGCAATCGCGAATTGCAGCGAATATTTCGCCTCAAGTTCGGCCGCGATTTTTGGGCATTTGACAAACACATATAAAATGCCGTCATGAACGTCACCGATCTCGACGCCGAGAAACAGGCGGTCGTAGTCCTCGGCACCCGCGATCATATTCATCCGCGCCTCGATGGCTTGCTGCTGTGAAAGGGTCGGCATAGTGATTCAGTCCAGCGGTGTGGGCCAGCGAATTTGGGGAATCCAGGGTCCCCTTCTCAAGCCGGTAATTTTTTCGTGCTCACGGAATAATTGAAATCCCGTCTGGTATACGCTCTGTGCCGTGGGGTCGGCATGGCCATCACCGGCTCGGATATGTCGCGCCGCGCGGCCAATCGGTTCAAATTGGGAGTATTCGTCAGGTCGCAGTGTTTTCCGGCGCACACGTTCGTGCTTCCCGCCCCACTTGACCCCACTTTGCAATAAGAGCCACATTCCCGAATGACGCATCGGCAGAATGCGCGTGGGGAGAAAACACATGGTGATTGTTCGCGGCAGTCTTGGCCGAACGGATTGTGCTTTCCCGGCACTGTTCTTCACGGCATTGTTCGCGGCGACCGTCCTGATGTCCGGCCCGTCATATGCAGAACAATCCGCGCCATCTCCACCTCCCGGCGTCGCCCCGGCATTGATCGACGATCTTGTCGCCGGAAACAGGATTTTGGCCGATCTTGGCGTTGTCGACGGCTTCGGCCATCTCACGGTGCGCAATCCCGCGCGGCCCGATCATTTTCTGATGTCACGCTCGTTGGCTCCGGCGCTGATGACCACAGGCGACGTCATGGAATTCGACAAGGATGGCAATGCGGTCGATCAACAGGGGCGCGCCATTTTCCTCGAACGTTTCATCCACGCCGAGATCTACAAGGCGCGGGCGGACGTCATGGCTGTTGTTCATACCCACTCGGCGGGCGTGATTCCCTTCAGCGTCACCAGGACGCCGATGCAGGCGATGTTTCACAGCCCCGCTTTTCTTGCGGCAGGCGTCCCGGTGTTCGAGCTGCGTGACCAGTTCGGCCAGACCGACATGCTGGTGCGCAACAACGAGATCGGCGCGGCGCTGGCTAAAACTCTGGCCGACAAGAATGTCGTGCTGATCCGCGGCCATGGTGATGTGGTGGTCGGGCCCAATATTCCGATGGCGGTGTTTCGCGCTTACTACACCGACGTCAATGCCCGGCTGCAAATGCAGGCGATCACGCTCGGCGGGCCCATCAATTATCTGACGCCGGAGGAGGGTGTGAAGGCGGAGGTCGTCAACACCCAGATCATGCCGCGGGCATGGGATCTATGGAAACGCAATTTGGCGGCCAGGCGCGCCGCGAACTAGGTGAGACAGATGATGGCGGCAGCATTTGTGGCGGCAACTCCGGTCGAGACGCGGGAGCGTCTGCCGGCCATTTCGCCCGATAATTACACCGATGCGCAGAAAAAAGCGGCGGAGGATTTTCTCGCCGCGCGCAAGGTGCCGGTGTTCGGCCCGTTCGAGGCGCTGATGCACA
>JAIERI010000011.1 GCA_019747015.1 Xanthobacteraceae bacterium | reverse complement strand
CAGTCCAGAATGCGGGAGAAGGTTTCCGCGCCGATCACCAGCGCACGCTTGAACGCGCCGGTCTTGAGGAAATTATCCGCGGTCGCCAGCGCGAAGATAAACCCGGTGCAGACCGCCTGAACGTCGAATGCCGCGCCATGATGGATGCCGAGCGCGTTCTGGATCTGCACGGCGGTCGCCGGGAAAGTGTTATCCGGCGTCGAGGTCGCCAGAATAATCAGATCGATCGACTGCGCATCGACCTTGGCATTGGCGAGCGCCGCCAGCGCCGCGTGGGTGCCCAGATGCGAGGTGAATTCGTCCTTCGCCGCGATATGACGCTGGCGGATGCCGGTGCGCTGGACGATCCATTCGTCCGAGGTGTCGACAGTCTGGGCGAGTTCGGCATTGGTCAATATCCGCTCGGGCAGATAGGAACCGTAGCCGAGCACAACCGAACGCATCACAGTCACGAGACAGCCTCCTGCGCGTTCGGCACCTTGGCCAGAAGGCCGCCGTCGCGGTTGAGTGTTTGATTGATCTTGGTCAGGAGATCGTAGCGGACCATGTCATAGCCAACATCGACCGCCGAGGCAAAGCCCACCGCGTCGGTGCCGCCATGGCTCTTGATGACCACGCCGTTCAACCCGAGGAACACGCCCCCATTCACCTTGCGCGGGTCCATCTTGTCGCGCAGCGCGCTGAACGCGGAGCGCGCGAACAGATAGCCGAGCTTGGAGCGCCAGGTACGGCTCATCGCGCTGCGCAGGTACTCGGCGATCTGGCGCGCGGTTCCCTCGGCGGTTTTCAGCGCGATGTTGCCGCTGAAGCCTTCGGTCACAATCACGTCGGCCGCGCCCTTGCCGATGCCATCGCCCTCGACGAATCCGATGAAATCGAGTTCGGGAAGATTCATCGAGCGGAGCAACTCGGCTGCGCCGCGCACCTCCTCGACACCTTTGACTTCCTCGACGCCGATGTTGAGCAGGCCGACGGTGGGCCGTTCGAGATCGAACAGCACCCGCGCCATCGCGCCACCCATGATCGCCAATGAAGCCAGATGCTGCGCGTCGCCGCCGATCGAGGCGCCGACATCGAGCACCACGGACTCGCCGCGCAAGGTCGGCCACGCACAGGCAATCGCCGGACGGTCGATGCCGGGCAGCATGCGCAGATTGAACCGCGCCATCGCCATCAGCGCGCCGGTGTTGCCGGCGGAAATCGCTACATCGGCCTCGCCTTTTTTCACCGCATCGAGTGCCAGCCACATCGAGGAGACCTTGCGCCCGCGCCGCAGTGCCTGGCTCGGTTTCTCCTCCATGGTGACAGCGACGTCGGTATGAATGACGCGCGAAGCGGCCTTCATGGCATGATGCGCATCGAGCTGCGCGCCGATCAGCGCGCTGTCGCCGAACAGCAGAAACTCGGTATCGGGATGGCGCACCAGGGAAATACCAGCGCCCGGCACAACCACCGACGCGCCGTAATCGCCCCCCATGGCGTCAAGCGCAATACGAACCTTTTGGGCCATGGCTGTTCCGGAACCTGATTTGCAGTCGAAAACCCGGCCACAAACGGCTGCCGAGAGCTTGATAGGATTGGCGAAATGCGGCGAACAGCCAAAAGGGCTGATTGCCGGAACATACCGCGTCCGCGCGGCGATTCAACATCTTGACGGGATTGGCTTGTTCGGCCTGCCCCGGCGTCCGGCACATTCTCCGCGCACGGTTTAGCTCTTTTTGCCGGGGGGCGAGCCATCCTTGAGGGCTTTGAGAACGGCGAAAGGATGCTCGTCGGGGTCTTTCTCGACCGCGGGGGGCACAAACACCGCACCGGGCTTGCGCGGATAGGGATCAATTCCCAGAAACAGCATATCCATCGCCAGTTTGCCCAAATCAATGGTCCCGCCGATAATCGGCTCGGGCGGATCGGGAATCTCCTCGTCATCACCGTCCGGCGGACGCGATGCCGATGCGATACGAGACTGCGGCATGAATATTACGTTGATCGGCTCTTCGATCCCATTGTCGACCGGCTCGAGCGTCACTACGCAGGATTGCCCGACAAGAGCGCGCACCTGCCCGACCGCATGAATGCCGCCGCCTGCCACATGAGTAAGATCGAACGCGGCGGAAGCCTCAATCACATCGCGCAGCCCCGCCAGCCGCGCCAGCCCGTCACGCTGCGCAGCGTCGGCTTCGAACTCGATGTGCGCGCCGGTTTCAGGAATCTGCGCGACTGCGACCGGCATGCTCCACGGTAGCTCTTCCAATGTTCGGTGTTTCTCGGTCATGCGAGCAGCTTCTGAATTTGCCGATTTAATTTAGCCGATTTAATTTTTTGGCGGCGGCGGAAAATGCCAGTTCGCCTGCAACAGGGCGTCGCGGCCAAAGGGTTCAAGCACAGCCAGCGCCTGCTTTACATAGGCAGCGATTCGCGCCGCGCCATCGGCATGTTCGCCGTTCAGAATATTGCGTCCGATCGCCGCGGCCAATTCGGTCTCCCCGGCAGACAGCGCCGAATCATAGGCTGCCGTCCGGCCATAAAAGGCCTCGCCGAATGCCTGCATCCGTTTCGGCACAGTCAGATCGCCCACCCCCATTTCGCGCAGATTATCGTCCATGTCGGCGCAGAAATGGTCGAACAACGCTTGCGCCAAGGCCTCGCCATCATCGCAGGTTCGCAACTGGTGCAGCACCATCCACAAATGCAACAGCAACATGTCGAATCGGCCATTAACCGTGTCCGGCACGTTCAGGCTGGCGTAAAACGCCGGTTCTCGCGCCTGCGCCACGATCATGCCATAGATGGCTTCAATGGTACCTTTAAGGGCACCTTGGGGCTGGGTGAGGTTTCCGAAGCGATTGAAGGGCCAAAGCATTTTTGCGGTCCGCAGCGGAGCCGCCGCAAGCGGCTCTCAAGGTGTGTTGCAATCGCAAGTCCTGCCGGGTACGTCAACGCTCCGTATGACGCAAGAGTGTGATGCAAGAAGAAAGCACGCGCCTGCCATGATTTTTGCCGTCGAAAATGGACCGGAGACCGGCTTCCGCGCGCGCCTGACAAAATGGCGGACCGGGCTGCGGACCGGCTTTGCCACGCTGGCGCTGTGCGCGGCGCTCGGCGGCTGCACCGGCGAGCAATATCAGAAGGGATATATCCTGCCCCCCGGCGCGCTCGAGCAGATTCCGCTCGGCGCCAGCCAGGATCAGGTTCTGATCGTAATGGGCACGCCCTCGACGGTCGCGACCCTGAGCGGCGAGGTGTTTTATTACATCTCGCAACGGTCCGAGCGCAAAGTCGCCTTCATGAACCAGCAGGTCATCGACCAGCGCGTCATCGCGATTTATTTCGATAAAGACCGGAAAGTGCAGCGCATCGCCAATTACGGCCTGCAGGACGGCCGGCTGTTCGACTTCATCAGCCGCACAACACCAACCAGCGGCCAGGAGATCAGTTACCTGACGCCACTGTTCAAATTGCTGAGCTCACGCAGCAGCGAATAACAGCGCTAGACTGCGACCAGCCCCTGCTCGATAAATCTGTAACCCGCTTCCCAGCGCTGATACTGTTCGCTGTCCTTCGGATACGGGTTCTTCCGGGGCTCGTGATTGAAGCGGGCAAGCTTGCCCTGCTCGAACGGCTCATTGTCGCCGGCTGCCATGTCTCGCTCCCACTGTCGTTCCATGAGCGTCGCTCCATGAAGTCGCTGACCGAATGGCTCGATCAATCGGGACGATAACGCACCAGAGTGAACAGGTTTCCGTGGACGCTGGTTTAATTATGGGGAACGCATTTCGAACTGTCTTAAAAGTGCAACAGATTCGATCTTTTGATTTGCACCGCGCCTTGAGCCGATGACCTGAAACAAAGCACACGTGAAACACAAAGCCCGCAGCGTCCGCTGCGGGCTTTGTCGTCATATCGCGTGTTTTTATTAATGTGCCAAAATCGCCAGCAGCAGCAGCGCCACGATGTTGGTGATCTTGATCATCGGATTAACCGCCGGGCCCGCTGTGTCCTTGTAGGGATCGCCGACGGTGTCGCCAGTCACCGCGGCCTTGTGGGCGTCGGAGCCCTTGCCGCCATAGTGACCATCCTCGATGTACTTCTTGGCGTTGTCCCATGCGCCGCCGCCCGACGTCATCGAGATCGCGACAAATAGGCCGGTGACGATCACACCCAGCAGCATCGCGCCGACAGCGGAGAACGCCGCCGACTTGCCGGCCGCGCCGCCGCCCGCGATCACGTAGATCGCAAAGTAGACGAAGATCGGCGACAGCACCGGCAGCAGCGAAGGAATGATCATTTCCTTGATCGCGGCCTTGGTGAGAAGATCGACGGCCTTGCCGTAGTCCGGCTTGTCGGTGCCCTTCATGATGCCGGGCTTTTCGCGGAACTGGCGGCGCACTTCCTCGACAATCGCACCGGCGGCACGGCCCACTGCCGTCATGCCCATCGCGCCGAACAGATACGGCAGTAGACCGCCAAACAGGAGGCCGACCACGACATACGGATTGTTGAGCGAGAAGTCCGGAACCACGCCCTGGAAGTAAGGATACTTGATCGCGTTGGCGATGAAGAATTTCAGATCTTCATTATACGCCGCGAACAGCACCAGCGCGCCGAGGCCCGCCGAGCCGATGGCGTAGCCCTTGGTGACGGCCTTGGTGGTGTTGCCGACCGCGTCGAGCGCGTCGGTCGCCTTGCGCACTTCCTTCGGCAGACCTGCCATTTCGGCAATGCCGCCGGCATTGTCGGTGACCGGACCGAACGCATCGAGCGCCACGATCATGCCGGCCAGCGCCAGCATGGTGGTAGTTGCAATCGCGATGCCGAACAGGCCGGCGAGGCTATAGGTCACGAGAATGCCGGCGATGATGACCAGCGCCGGACCGGCGGTGGATTCCATCGAGATCGCCAGACCCTGGATCACGTTGGTGCCGTGGCCGGTAGCGGACGACGCCGCGATCGACTTCACCGGACGATAATCGGTGCCGGTGTAGTATTCGGTGATCCAGATAATCAGGCCCGTGACCGCGAGGCCGACGATGCCGCACAGGAACAGCGACAGGCCGCTGAAGCTGACGCCCGCGAGCGGACCGAAGCCAACCAGCGCGTAGATCACGATGGCAACGCCGACCAGTGACAACGCGCCGGTGGCGATCAAGCCTTTATAAAGTGCGCCCATGATCGACTGGCTGGCACCGAGTTTGACGAAGAAAGTGCCTGCAATCGAGGTCAGGATGCAGATGCCGCCAATCGCAAGCGGCAGCGTCATCATGTTCGTCAGCAGCGCGGACTTGGCGAAGAAGATTGCGGCGAGAACCATCGTCGCCACCGCAGTGACTGCGTAAGTCTCGAACAGATCGGCCGCCATGCCGGCGCAGTCGCCCACGTTATCGCCGACGTTGTCGGCGATCGTGGCCGGGTTGCGTGGATCGTCCTCCGGAATGCCGGCCTCGACCTTGCCGACGAGATCGCCTCCGACATCAGCGCCCTTGGTGAAGATGCCGCCACCCAGACGCGCGAAGATCGAAATCAGCGATGCGCCGAAGCCCAGCGCCACCAGCGCATCGACGACGAGGCGGTCGTTGGCGGCAAGGCCACGGCCCTGCGTGAGATAGATGAAATAAAGCGTGACACCGAGCAGCGCGAGGCCAGCCACCAGCATACCGGTGATCGCGCCCGCCTTGAAGGCAAGTTCGAGTCCGCCGGCCAGCGACTTGGTCGCCGCCTGCGCGGTGCGCACGTTGGCACGGACCGACACGTTCATGCCGATGAAGCCGGCTGCGCCCGACAGCACCGCACCGATCAGAAAGCCGACCGCGACCAGAACGCCGAGGAAATAGGCCAGCAGCGCGAAGATCACCACGCCGACGATGGCGATGGTCAGATACTGGCGCTTCAGGTAAGCCTGCGCGCCTTCGCGCACGGCGGCGGCGATTTCCTGCATGCGCGCATTGCCGGCGTCGGCAGCGAGCACCGACGAGGTGGCCCATGCGGCGTAAACGATGGAGAGCACTCCGCAGAGTACGATCAACCACAAAGCTGTCATTTAATTTGCCTCAGATGTTTCCCGGAAAAACGCCGATTGCCGCGAATGCGGATGGCGCAAACAGGACGCGCCCAGTCTTGCGCCAAGTCTTCGCCCCAATTCGGCGCGGACAATGCCAAAATCGCCTACGGGGCGCAACGCCGGCAGCGCGCCATCAGCCGGTTTTTGGGCCAATTCAACCAATGTCGAATAGGCCGGGCGTGTGTGGTGGAAACCCTAAAAATGGCTGTAGGACAGACGTTTCAGGACAAGAGATTGTCCCGCCTGGTCGATGAAGGCGGGCGGCTCGGTGCCGGCAATAATGCCGCCGATCGCGGTCACCGCCACGCCCGCCTGTCGTGACGCCGCGCAAAAATCCGCCCAGCGATTCTCCGGCACAGCGCAAAGCAGTTCGTAATCGTCGCCGCCGGCCAGCAGCGTTTCGATTCCGGCCGCGCCGGAGGTCAGCACATGCCTGGCCGCGGCCGACAGCGGAACCGATGCCGCTTCGACAATTGCCGACACACTTGACGCCGCGCACAGTTTCGACAGATCTCCGGCGAGACCGTCGGAAATATCCATCGCGGCGCTGGCATGATTGCGCACCGCCTGCGCCAACACGTTGCGCGGCTGGGGAATCCGATAACGTGCGATGAGCTGATCGCGGCTGTCCGCATCGGCGGCGAGCGCGGTGGCAGCCTTGCCGCCCTGCAAAATATCAAGACCGAGCACGGCATCGCCGATAGTCCCGGTGACGGCGATACGGTCCCCTGCCCGCGCGCCGGTGCGCCTCACCATCTTGCCGGGTTCGACCAATCCGAACGCAGTAATCGAAATCGTCAGCGGCCCCGGCGTCGAGACAGTGTCGCCGCCCAGCAGCGGGCATTTGAATTGCGCGGCGTCCTCGCCGAGCGCCTGCGCGAACGGTCGGAGCCATTCGTCCCTTGCCTCGCGCAGCGCCAATGTCAGAACGAAGCCTGCAGGCATCGCACCCTTGGCCGCCAGGTCGGATAGATTCACCCGCAATGCCTTGCGCGCAATAGTATCCGGCGGATCGTTCGGAAGAAAATGCACGCCCTCGACGATGGCATCGACGGTCACGACGGTTTCATCGCTGGACGCCGACAACACTGCCGCGTCATCGATCAGACCGAATGCGCCTTCATGGGTGGCGAGCGGACGGAAATAGCGCGCGATCAGATCGTCTTCGCCAGACGCGCGGCTGCCGCCGGCAGACATCTTTAAGTAAACTCGCCGGCGCGGAATTGCCGCGCGATCTGGTCGAGCACAGCATTGACCATCCCGGTCTCGTCACCATCGACAAAGGCGCCCGCGACATCGACATATTCCTTGATGACGACACGCGCCGGAACGTCCTTGCGATACTCCAGTTCATAGGCACCGGCCCGCAGCGTCGCGCGGATGATCGAATCGATGCGCTTCAGCGGCCAGCCCTTATTAAGCGCCTCATCGAGCAGCGGATCGAGCTTCGCCTGATCGCGCACCACGCCGGATACCACGTCCTTGAAAAATGCTGCCTCGGCCGGCAGATACTTGTCGCCCTCGACCTCGCCGCCAAGCCAGTGACTTTCGAACTCGGCGAAGATGTCGTTGACGCCGGCGCCGGCGATGTCCATCTGGTACAGCGCCTGCACCGCGGCGAGCCGCGCCGCGCCGCGCTTGTTGGCTTTCTTCTCGATGGTTTTGGGAATCTCAGCCATCATGGCTTCGCCAATCTGCGCTTGATGCGGATCATCGCCAGCGCCGCGCGCGCGGCGTCGCCGCCTTTATCAAGGTCATCGGCGCGCGCCCGCACCCACGCCTGCTCCTTGGTGTTCACCGTGATGATGCCGTTGCCAAGCGGCAGGCTGCGCGTCACGGCAATGTCCGTGAGGCCCCGCGCGGATTCCATCGACACGATTTCGAAATGGAAAGTCTCGCCGCGAATGACGCAGCCGAGCGCAATCGCGCCGTCATACGGCCGGCCGTTCTTCTTGGCGGCGTCGAGCGCAATTGAAGTGGCTGCCGGAATTTCCAGCGCGCCGGGCACGCTGAGGATATCGTAGGTCACGCCGGCCGCATCGAGCTCTGCTGTGGCCCCGCCCAGCAGCGCGTCCTGGATGTCGTCATAGAAACGCGCCTCGACGATCACCACCCGGGCGCCGGTAATATCGGTGGTATCGTTCAATTGCGCGCGGCGCGGTTCGGCCATACTTCGTTTCCGTAGCAGTCAGGATTGATGTGTGCGTTGTAGTCGCCCAACACGCCCGGCGCAATGCGGTCATTTCGTTTCGGTCAACCGCGCGGCGTAGCGCGCCATCAGATCGACTTCGAGATTAACCTGCGAGCCGGTCTTCCAGTCGCGCAGCGTAGTCACATGAAGCGTGTGCGGGATGATGAGCACCGAGAACACGTCATCCACGGCGGTATTGACGGTCAGCGACACGCCATCCAGCGTCACCGAGCCCTTGGCGGCGATAAACTTCGCCAGATCGGGCGGCGCGCGCAGCTCGAACTTCGCCATGTCCGGCAAATTCTCGCGCGCGACGATGGGGGCGATGCCATCGACATGTCCGGCGACAATATGGCCGCTAAGCTCGTCGCCGATTTTCAGGGCACGCTCAAGATTGAGGCGGGTGCCGGCACGCCAATCCTTGGCCGTTGTCAGACGGAGTGTTTCGGCGGCGGCATCGACATCGAACCATGTCTTGCCGCCATCGGCACCCGAGGCCACGACCGTCAGGCACACCCCGTTACAGGCGATCGACGCGCCGTCCGCTATCGTTGTCTGGTCATAGTCGCAAGCGATCCGCAAACGATGCAATTGCCCCTGCGCGGTCGGCGCAAGGTTTTTGATCTCGCCGATGTCGGTGACGATGCCTGTGAACATCAGGTTTTCTCGTAAATTGTAAGTGTGTCTTTACCCAGCTTCTCCGTATCACGCGTCTCCCAGCGAGGCGACTTGGTGATGACGCTGAGCGGCTGCGCATCCAGCGCGGCGATGCCGTCATTTCCGATTTTTTCCGGGCCACGCAGCAGCCAGAATTCATCGACGAGGCCAGCCGTTATGAAGGACGAGGCGACGCGCGCACCTCCCTCGATCAGGAGCCGGGTAATGCCCTTGTCCGACAGAGAATGCAAAACGGCGGGAAGATCGAGTCCCGGCGGTGGTACGGCAGTGGTCGCCACATGCATGATATGTGCGCCAGCCGCACCGAGTTTCATGGCCGCAGCGGCTTCGGAAATGTCCGAGGTCATCACCCATAATGGATGCGCACGGGCGGAATGAACGAGCCTGCTGCTTCCCGGCAGCCGCAATGCGCGATCCAGCACCACGCGTACGGGCGATTGTGCCTCCATGCCGGGAAGCCGGCACGTCAGCAGAGGATCGTCAGCCAGAACCGTGCCGATGCCGACAAGGATGGCGTCGCTTTGCGCGCGCAGCAGATGCACGCGTGATTTTGCCTCTTGGCCCGTAATCGCGACGGGGCGATGACCTGCGGCGGCGATTTTGTCATCGGCAGAGACGGCGAGTTTTAGGATTACAAACGGGCGCTTCTCGCGCACCCGCAAAAAATGCCCGGCGTGATCGTACGCGGCCTCCTCGGCGCAAAGCCCGACATCGACCTGTATGCCTGCCGCACGCAGCCGCGCATGGCCCTGTCCGGCTACTTCGGGATTGGGATCCTCGATGGCGGAGACAACGCGGGAAAGTCCAGCGGCGATGATCGCGTCAGCGCAGGGCGGCGACTTGCCGTGATGCGAGCATGGCTCGAGCGTCACATAGAGCGTCGCGCCGCGCGCGGCTTCACCCGCCCGCTGCAACGCCACCGGCTCAGCGTGCGGCCGCCCGCCTGGTTGAGTCCAGCCGCGCCCGGCAATCATGCCATCCTTGACGATCACCGTTCCAACGGCGGGGTTGGGCCAGGTATGTCCCTGCCCGCGCCGTCCGAGCGCGAGCGCAAGCTGCATGAAGCGCAGGTCTTGTAGTGTGGAATCAGACATCAGAGTGCGCGTGACCGCGAGCGGTCATTTCCGCACGACCGCGCGCGGATCGTCCTCGCCTGACAACTCGCCGAGTACCGCTTCGAAATCCTTGGCCTCGCGAAAATTGCGATAGACCGAGGCGAAGCGCACATAGGCGACATCATCGAGCTGGCGCAGATGCTCCATCACGATCTCGCCGATCGCTTCCGAGGAGATTTCCGCCTCGCCGCCGCTTTCAAGCTCGCGCACGATGGTGGAGACCATTTTCTCCACCCGCTCCGGATCGACGGGGCGCTTGCGCAAGCTGATCTGCAGCGAGCGCACCAGTTTATCGCGATCGAAAGGCACGCGGCGGCCGTTGCGTTTGATGACGGTGAGTTCGCGGAGCTGCACGCGCTCGAACG
>JAIERI010000165.1 GCA_019747015.1 Xanthobacteraceae bacterium | reverse complement strand
TACCAGCCGGCGTCGCCCTGCCCGCGCACCAGGAAGGACACTGCCGGATTGGCCCAGGCGGTCGCGCCGCCGGTGGCATTGGCATCGGTCTGATAGAACAAATTCCATTTGTCGGTGTGACCGGAACCGAGCGTGCTGCTGTCCATCTTGGCCCAGCGGAATTGCAGACTGACCGGCGAGCCAGACACGTCGTAGGCAGTGACAGCGCCGCCACTTACCGATTCGTCGATGAAGGACTGCAAATCCGAGCCGACTACTTTGCCTGAACCGGTGGTGCCGCCACCGGTGCGGTTGACCTGAACCGTTCCAGCGAAGCCAAGTGCGCCCCACGCCGAAGCATTGGAGCTTGTGATGGTCAGGTTGGATCCGACGCCGGTATGAAGGTTGACGGCGCCGCCAATGACGCTCGAGGGGTTGGTCGTGTTGCCAGCTGCGGCGTCAATCTTCGCGAGAAGAGAGCTGATGGTGCCGTCGATCGGAATATGCGTCGCATCGTCCGTGCCGCCGGCGATGGTGAAATTGATTTGAGTGCCGTTGACGGTAATGATGTCGCCGGCATTGAAATTCGTCGACAGCGAATTGGTATTCGCGAGACCTGACAGTGTCGTGTTGTTATCGATCGAAGTGACTGCAGTCAGCTTGCTGTTTTGCGCGACGCCAAGCTTGGTCGCGTCCACGAATGGCGTAGCCGGCGTTCCGAGGATGCTCGGGTTAGAAGTGAAATCGGCCACGTTGAGCAGTTCGGAGCCCGGCACCGAAGTGTCGTGCTTGGTGGTCAGCGGATAACTCGCAAGGTTGGCGCGATAGGTCACCGCAGTGGTCGGTTGCGAGGGCAGGAAGTCGTTGCCGAATTTCAAGACCTGCGGGACGCTGCCGGTGACGTTGCCGGTGGTCGGATCGATCGGCAGACCTTCGAGATAATAGCCCGCGCCGTTGACGAGGTAGCCGCTCTTGTCGAGCGTAAAATCGCCGCGGCGGGTGTAACGATCCACGCCGTCGAACACCGGCTGGTTGTCGGTGAAGCTGCCGGGCTTTTGCACGGCAAAGAAGCCGTCGCCGTTGATAGCCATATAGGTGGCGACCGAAGCGGCCTGAACGTCGCCCTGCACCGAGTTGGTCTCGCGCGAGTTGGCGGTGACGCTGCCGGCAAGCTGGGTGGTGTTGCCGGTATCGGGAATGAGATCCTCGAAGCTCGTGTCGATGCGCTTGAACGCAGTCGTCTGCGAGTTCGCGATGTTGCCGGAGATGTTCTCCAGTGCGTAGGATTGGGCGCGAAGGCCCGCAACGGACGTGGTGAGAGCGCCAAAAATACCCATTACATCGTCTCCAACTTCGATCCGGACGGCCCGCCGGTGTTCGCTAAAACAATGGCCGCGTTCGAAGGTGAAGGTGCAGGCGCCGTGCCAACGGCAAAATAGGAGATGGATCAACGTCGTAACGAAAACGCCCCGGCGGTTTGACCGGGGCGCAATTGCCTAGCGCGGCAAGATTTGCCGCGTGAAACAAGAAAGCAAAATCAGGACGGGGCGTTTTCAGCGGGCTTGAAGCTCAAGGCCAATCCGTTCATGCAATAGCGAAGGCCCGTGGGCTTGGGACCATCATTGAAGACATGGCCGAGGTGTCCGCCGCAGCGGTGGCACAACGTTTCCGTCCTCACCATCATGAACGAGCCATCGCTCTTCTCAACCAGCGCATTGGGCAACGCCTGATAGAAGCTCGGCCAGCCGGTGCCGCTGTCGAATTTGGTGTCGGAAGAATAAAGCGGCAGGTCACAACCTGCACAGGCGAACGTGCCCTTGCGCTTCTCATGGTTCAAAGGACTCGAAAACGGCCGTTCGGTGCCGGCCTCGCGCAGGATGTAATATTGCTCAGGCGAAAGCTGACGCTTCCACTCCTCAGGTGTTTTCTCGACTTCGAATTTGTCGGTAGCTGCCTCGGCCCGTGACAGGCCCAGCCATTTCAGGACACCGAATGAGGTCAATCCGGCCAGCGTTGCGAGGACAAATCGGCGGTCGATCATGGTGCACTCCGTGCAATGAGACTTGGGCTTCATGGAGAGATACGCGCGTGCCGGACAAAAGTTACAGGTCGCGCGCGAAAGCGGCACACATTCTCGAAACCCCTCACGCCGCGTCTTCGTCCTGGCTCATCCGCTCGCCTTCAATGCGGTTTAGTTCAATACGTTCCTGCGCCTGCCGCAATTGCGCTGCGCGTTGCGCGGCCTGCTCCGAGCGTACCCTGGCCGCGATGATGCGGGTTTCGCGCATCCGCTCCCGCGCCTGCTCGCGTTGACGTGCCTGCTCGCGCCAGCGCGCCAGCGTGCCCGCCGCCGCAGCCACCCCGCGTGACAACGACCCCGTCACTTGCCCGACCACCCGGCCCCCTACACCTCCAGCCCACACCAGTTCGAAGGGCGAGAACAACTTCCAGCGGTCGTCGCCCCACAGAATACTGCGGGAGATCAGGTCGCCGCCCATGGAACTTGTGTTCAGTCCCTGCCGGCCGAAACCACTGACCACCCACAGACCCGGACGCAGCCGGCCGATCTGCGGCATGCCGTGTACCGTCTGGCCGAAGGTGCCGCCGAACACCCTGTCGATTTTCACATCGCCCAATGGGGGAAAAACCGTCTTGATCCGGCGCTGGATCGCCCACGCGAACCCCTGCGGCCTGGCGTTCCATGTGGTTTCGGGGCTTGCCCACATCAATCTGTCGCCTTCAACAATGCGGAAATGATCGACGCCGCCAGCGTCCGTGACCGAGCCTTTATATGCGATCACATCCGACAGCGCCTCGCCGAGCGGCTCCGTCACGGCGGCATAGCGCCACACCGGCATCAGTGTTCCGGCCAGCCGCATCGCCGGCGCGCCGATATGAATGTTGCCGGCCAAGACGATATGAGAGGCACGCAGCCGCGCCGAGGGCGTGACGACGCGCTTGCGGATGCCGTTCGGATCGATGCTGACGGCCGGCGTGTTCTCGAAAATGCGCACGCCCGCCTCTTCGGCCAGCCGCGCCAGGCCCTGCAGATATTGCGCGGCATCGATCTGAAACGCCTTCGGATAATGGATGGCGTGGAAATAGCGCGAGGTCTTCAGTGCCTCGCGAACGCGATCGGTCTGCCAACCCTCAACCTCGGTGCCAAAATCGTCGCCCAGCATCTGCAGACGGCCGATCAATTTGTCTCCGGCGTCCACCGTGGAGACTTCCAGCGCACCTTCACTCAAGCCAACATTGCCGATGGCATCGGCGGTCCGGCGGATATAATCGGCACCTTCCTGCGCCAGCGCCCACAATTCACGGGTGTTGTCGAAACCGACGCGGTCGATCAGATCGTGTACGGAAACGCCGTAGCCCGGCATCACGCTGCCCATATTGTGACCGGAGGCATTCCAGCCGATATGGCGGCTTTCGAGCAGGACGACGCTGGCGCCCTTTTTCGCGGATTCAAGCGCCAGCGTCAGGCCGGCAAGGCCGCCGCCGATCACGCACATGTCCACATCGATGTTAAATGACAGCGGCTGGCGCCCCCGACGTTCGGAGGCCGCGGCGCCGTCAGCGGTTTGTGTCGCAGCGATTGCCATTGATTTTTCTCAAATCATCCACGCAATGTTTGTCACGCCGGTCATGATAGTGTGATGGTTTGCAAGTCCGCGCCATTTTGCAGCGCCCTCTGTGGCGGACTTGCGAACCAAAACCACACTGGAATTATATTTTCTAGTGCCCTTTCGAATCCGAACGTCGCTACGGTGGGGCTGCAAAGTGATGCGAACTTCGGGTTCAGGACACTAGTTCTATCATCCAGCTTCGGGCAAATCGAGGCCGCCTCATGCGTCGTCTGATACTTCTACGCCACGCCAAAACGGAAAAAGATTCTCCCAGTGGCAAGGACCGCGACAGGCGCCTCGATGAACGCGGCGAGGCGGATGCGCCCCAGATCGGCGCGTGGCTCGCCGCCAATGGCTACCTGGCGGATATCGCCCTGGTTTCGACCGCCGCGCGCACGCAGCAAACGTGGGATCATATTGCACTTTATATGCCGCATTGCCGGGTCAAATATCTGGACGATCTTTATCTCGCCACCGCCGAGCAACTGCTTCAAATCATTCACGGCGCGCAGCGTGACGATCCTGGCGCTCTCATGGTGATCGGGCATAATCCCGGCCTTCATGAACTCGCCTGGAACCTGACCGGAAAAAGCAATGCGGCTGACCGCCGCGCGCTCGGCGAAAACCTGCCCACTGCCGCCGCCGCCATCATCGACTTTCAAACCCCATGGCAGGATATCGCGTTCCGGGGCGGCACGCTGAAGGTCTTTATGAGTCCGAAACGGTTGCACGAGGAATGGGAAGCCGACTGACGCCGGGCAAACGGGCTCAAGGCAAAAGCTGTTGCGGCAAATTGTCCGCGGTATATGTCCCCGGCCGATTGCGGCGGAAAAATCCGCCGACCTGCCAGACGAACAAGACGCCGAAGCCGATCAGGAACAGCACACCGGCGAATTGACTGACGAGAAGACCCCTGACCGCCAGAGCAGCAATTGCTGCAAGAACGGCTGCGATAAAACAAAGACCCGTGACATAAAGCGGGCGCGCGATACCCGCCGTGAAAATCGTCTGCGGAGCGACGCGCTGGTGCAGTTCGGCGACGAAGACGCGATAGGCGTGGTCTTGCGGCAACATCAACGCCGCCGTCTGCCAGGTTGTCGAATAGATTTTCATCCGCTTGCCACCGGCCGCTTCGATATCGGCGCGAAAGCGCTGCGGATGCATCGCGTTCGGCCGATATGACAGATTGATTTTCGCGATCGTCTCGTAAGGCCATGTCTCCGACTTGCCGAACACCGACCACCACAACCCATTGTCCCGCAATTCAAACCGATGGGCCGTGCCGGCCAGCGAAGCCTTGTAGGCATAATGCAGACCGTCGCCCGCAGCCTCGGCTTTCGCACGCGCAAATTTCGCCGAAATCCATCGCGGCCAATTTGATAATGCCAATGCCAAACCCGTCGCCCTCACCTACGCGCTTGCACCTGCGCCCGGCCGGCTTTAACAAGCCATGAACCGCCTCATGCCGCAACGGCCAACAAGAAGTTCAAGACGTTCAAGTTTAAGGGTAGAAGTATGCCCGCGCCCGTTTATTTTCCGCGCCCTCTCATTCTCGCCGGGGCCGCCGTATTCGGCATGCTGCTGGCGCTCGGCGTGCATATTCTCGGTCAGCGCTTCGGGCTCGATCTCGGCGATTTGTGGAAAGCCGGCGATCTGATGCCGGTGGTGGCCGCGCTCGCATGGTGGCTGGTCTCGGCTGCGGCTTTCGTCGGCGGTCACATCACCGCAAACTTGCTGCGCAGTGCGGCGTCCGGACAGATTCCCCATCGCATGCGTCAGGCCTTGATCGTGGTGGGCGTGCTGCTGCTTGCCGCCGCCGGTCAGGCCGCGTCCGGTCCCAATCCGATGCCAACCCTTGCGGGACTTCTGGCCGCAATCGGCACGCTGCTTCTGGGTGCGATCATGGCATTTGCCGGTGCGTATTTCGCGCTGGAACGCACGTAAATAAGCCCACCGGCGCTCTCGGGGTCCCACCGGGTTCCTGATGGTGGCGTCAAGCCCTCGGGGTCATTTTTTAGCCCCATATGACGAATGGGTGACGTATGCAAGATCATCAGGCCATGCCTTGATAACCATCGACGATCCAAAATATAGCCTGTTTTTCCATGACATGATTTGCCATATGAGTGTGCGGCCGCTTGCGTTTCATCATTTCAATCGGCTTACGCGTACCGCCCTGCCGGGAGGATGAATGCAAGACTTTCTAAACACGCTCGGGCGTGTCTTTCGCGAACGGATCGGATGGAAGCGGGTCGGCCTCCTTGCCAGCTTGCTGATCGTCGGCCTCGCCATCAACCATCTGGTGCATGCCCTCAAGGGCGTGAATACCGATGTTGTTCTCTCGGCGCTGGAAAATAAATCCCACACCCAGATCATGCTCGCCGCGTTGTGCGTGTTTTGCGCCTTCTGTACGCTCACCTTCTATGACTTCTTCGCCCTACGCACCATCGGCAAGACGCATGTGCCTTATCGCATCGCCGCGCTGTCGAGTTTCGCCAGTTATTCGATCGGCCACAATATCGGCGCCACGGTTTTCACCGGCGGCGCGATCCGCTTCCGCATCTATTCGGACTGGGGCCTCAACGCCATCGACGTCGCGAAAATCTGCTTCATCTCTGGACTGACGTTCTGGCTTGGCAATACCTTCGTGCTCGGCATCGGCATGGTGTGGCATCCGAGCGCCGCTTCGGCCATCGATCTTCTGCCCGAGGGCATCAATCAGTTGATCGGTTTCGGTTTTCTGTTCGGCATCGGCAGCTACCTGCTGTGGCTGGCACTCGGCCGCAATCGTCGCGAACTTGGCCGTGACGGCTGGAAGGTGGTGCTGCCGTCCGCGCCGTTCACGCTGCTGCAGATCATGATCGGCGTCGTCGATCTCGGATTCTGTGCGCTGGCGATGTATATTCTGATTCCCGACGAGCCGCACACTTACTTCGTGTCGATGGCGGTGGTGTTCATTCTCGCCACCTTGCTCGGCTTCGCCAGCCACGCCCCAGGCAGCATTGGCGTGTTCGACGCGGCCATGCTGGTGGGGTTGCAGCAATATGGACGCGAGGAGCTATTGGCCTCGCTGCTGATGTTCCGCATCCTGTATTTCCTGATTCCATTCGCGCTCGCGATCGGAATGATGGGAATGAGGGAATTGTGGCTCAGCGTGGTGCTACCCTGGCACCGGCGAAAAGCGGAATTAAGCCCCGCTCCTGCGGTCGCGCAAACCGCCAAATCTCAACAGCCTCACGGGTGACATCGTGAGGCGTGCCGGGTTTGAGTTGTCCAGCCGCGCCCCTCGCTTTCGCCGCAACACTGTGTTTGATGCGGGCATGTACCGCCTCAAGATCGTTTTTTTGTTTCTTGCACTCCTGGCGCCGAGCGCACAGGCGCAAACCGCCGTCGTGCCTCCCACGGCGGTACCGGCCGCCGCACCTCCCGCCACAGACAACGGCATGCAGATTTCCTGGGAAGTCCGCAACCGCTTCCGTCTGTTTCGCGAAGAGCGCGATTTTCTGATCCATAGCGAAACGCTGGCGGGACGCAGTGTTCTTGCCTCGGAAGACGCGCTGGAAGTTCAGAGCGAAGGGCGAGGCTGGGCGCGCAATACGCTGAGCCGCCTTTGCATCGACCTTGCCGGGCGAGTGAGCGAGCCGTGCACCCGCGATGGCGTCAAGGAAAGTTATCTTACCCCGGCCGATCACGCGATCACCATGCGCCTGACCGGCATCGTGCCGGTCGGCGCGATTTGCGCTTGGACGATCGATGATGGCGCAGGCGCGCCGCGCCAATTTACTGGCGATTGTGGAGAGCCCATCAATTTTCGCGCTCCTTACGGGCGGCCTACCGCGGTCAGCGTTGACGTATCGAGCGGCACCGACGCGCCTCAGCGCGTCACCGACCAGATCGCTGTGCGCGACATCTTCATCGCGGGGCTTGGCGATTCCATCGCTTCGGGCGAAGGCAACCCCGACCGCCCCGTTCCGCTGGCGGATGACGGATTTTGTTTCCGCTCGTATTTGGGCGGCTCAGCCGGACAATATTTCAGGCCCAGCCGCGCCGGTTACAAAGGCTCGCGCGCGTGCGATACGCCGGATGCCTTCGGCACCACCATGCAAAGCTGGCTGCAACTGGGCGCGCAATGGTTCAACGCCGCCTGCCATCGCTCTCTTTACAGCTACCAGACCCGCACCGCGCTCGCGCTGGCGACGCAATATCAGCACATCGCGGTAACATATTTACCGCTGGCCTGCTCGGGCGCGACCATCACCGAAGGCCTGCTCGGCCCGCTGCGTGCCCGCGAGTGCCTCGTCACCAAGACGGCGATGAATTGCGAGACCGTCATCAGTCCGCAAATCGCCGAATTGCGCAACGCGATCTCCGCGGCGAAACGCCGGCAACCCGAGCGCCAGATCGATCTCGTTCTGCTGTCGGTCGGCGCCAACGACATCAACTTCTCCGGCCTTGTCGCCGACGTCATCGTCGACAAGGGGACCGAGCGCGCGCTGTTCCAGCGTGCCGGAATCGTCGGCTCGGTCGACGATTCACGCGCGAGAATGGCGCGCGATCTGCCGCAGCGTTTCCGGCAATTGCGCGACGGCTTGAGGCCGCTGGTCGGCGGCGATCTGTCGCGCGTGGTGTTCGTGTCCTACGGCAATCCGACCCTCCTGAACGGCGCACCCTGCCCCGGTGGCCTCGCCGGTTTTGACATTCATCCCTCCTTCAATGCCGATCCGCGGCGCCTGGCGGCAACAGCGGGTTTTGTGCAGAACGAATTTTTACCGCAGATCAAAAACCTCGCTCTGTGTTCAGGTGGCGTGCTGTGTGCCGGCAATTCCGACATCATGACCTTCGTCGACCGTCATCAGGCCCCGTTCGAGGACCATGGTTTCTGTGCCCGCGCGGCAAGCGATCCGCAATTCGATCAGGAGTGTTTTTCCGCGACAGGCGGCAGCTTCACGCCCGACATCGTGGAGGGTGCGAACAACCCCATGACATGCGGGCGCGCGGCGAGCGAGTTTCGCGCCTATCTGCCGCGCGCGCGCTGGATCCGCGACGCCAATGACAGTTATTTCACCGCCATGACCTATCCGCTGGCGGCGAAATCCGCCGCGCAGCCTTCGGATATTCATGACGCGACTTGGGGCGTGTATTCGGCGGTGTATGGCGGCGCGATCCATCCCACCGCTGAAGGCCATGCGGCCATGGCCGACGCCGCGTTGCCGGCGGCAGCGGCCGTGCTCGGCCTCGGCGCGCCGGATGCGACGATCGTCCGCGAACCGATCTCGCCGGTTCAGCCGCAAGACAAGCCGGCCGGCGTTAATTGACGCCGAGCTTCTTCTGCAGGCTCGAGGACGAAGTGGTGTACTGGAACACCAGACGCTTGTCCGGATAGACGTAGCGGTGCGCCTTCTGCGCCATCAGTGCGCCTTCATGGAAGCCGGACAGGATCAGTTTCAGCTTGCCGGGATAGGTGTTGATGTCACCGATGGCGAACATGCCCGGCACGTTGGTTTCGAACGCCTCGGTATCGACCGGCACCAGATTGTTGTCGAGCTTGACACCCCAGTCCGCAATCGGACCGAGCTTCATGGTGAGGCCGAAGAACGGCAGCATGGTGTTGCAATCGATCTTGAAGGCGGCGTTGTCGCCGCCCTTGATCTGCGCGCCGGACAGAATGCCATTCGCACCTTCAAGTCCGGTGACCTGACCGATCTTCAAATCCATTTTTCCCGATGCGACGAGTGCGCGCATCTGCTCGACGCTATGCGGCGCGGCGCGGAAATCGTCGCGCCGGTGCAGCAGCGTCACGCGCTTGGCGATCGGATGCAGATTGAGCGTCCAGTCGAGCGCGGAATCGCCGCCGCCGACGATCAGGATGTCCTTGCCGCGAAACTGCTCCATCTTGCGCACGGCATAGAACACCGAGGTGCCTTCATACGCCTCGATGCCTGGCACCGGAGGACGCTTGGGCTGGAACGAGCCGCCACCCGCCGAGATCACCACAACCTTGGCTTCGAACACCTGCCCGGCGTCGGTGGTGACGCGGAACAACGGGTCGCCGATCTTCTCGATTTTCTCCACCATTTCATTGAGATGGAAGGTCGGATTGAACGGCTTGATCTGCTCCATCAGCGCGTCGGTGAGGCCCTGCCCGGTGACGAGCGGAATGCCCGGGATGTCGTAGATCGGCTTTTCCGGATAAAGCTCCGCGCACTGGCCGCCCAGCTTGTCGAGGATGTCGACGAGATGCACACGCATATCGAGCAGCCCCAGTTCGAAAACCGCAAACAGTCCGCAGGGGCCTGCGCCGATGATCAGCACATCGGTCTTGATCGCTTCGCTCATGGTCGTTCTTTATCTGTTGGGTATGTGTCGGGTTGAACGGGAATGTCAGCCGGACGGTAAAACGCCGAATTTCGCCGTCTGTCTAGCCAAGGACGGGCTTACGGGAAAGGGATAAATTAAGCCGCGACGACGCGCCACAAGCCTTTGGTAAATATATGTATTTTCTGGTTAGAGCGGTTAAAAACAAAAAGCCCGGCATCCTCATCGGAAGAGGACGCCTCAGGCCTGCCGCTCAGGGGTGTGCAGCGACAAACCCTCAAGCTCCTCGGTGACCTTGATCTGGCACGACAGCCGCGAATTGGGGCGCACGTCGAAGCCGAAATCCAGCATATCCTCTTCCATGGGTGTCGGGTCGCCGACCTTCG
>JAIERI010000222.1 GCA_019747015.1 Xanthobacteraceae bacterium | reverse complement strand
ACACCACTATCGACCGACACGTCGCCCGATTGCACGCCGTGGGTCACGGCGGGGCGATCGGCGGCGCGGCTGAGATAAGGGAGCGCGATCCCGCTCGCAGCGGTAATACCCGTTGCTGTCGCGGTGGTGAGAAAGCGGCGGCGGGAAATGCGAAGGGACACGACGGCCTTCCAGGGTTTTCCGGATCCAGGATCGGTATACCTTGCTACCTGTCCCTGAATTCTGTGTGACGCGCGCACAAAAGTGATCTGGCCCGAAAGAGCGTCGTCAGTTCAGTTCTATTGGATGGCCGTCTAACTAGTGGAGTGGATTTGACATTCGCGACCCTTCCCGCTGCGGGCTCGCAACGCGAATGTCAAATTCACTCCACTAGAAACCCATATTTGCTAGTGGTCCTTCAATTCTAACATTCGCAAAGGCGCCGCCGAAACGGGATGCGAATGTTAGAATTGGACCACTAGGCAACGTGGGGCCGCTGCGAGCGCGGCTGTTCTGGCAGATTGACGAGCAACAGCTTGCGGTCCGCGACCGCGTTGTGGAACTGCTCCAGCGCAATGCTGAAGGCCGTCAGCGAGCCCTCTTCAATCGCACCGTCTTCAAAACAATGCAGCGTATCGCGCATGATAATGTCGGCCTCGGCCTGCATCGCGTCGAGTTCTTCAAGCGTATTGGCCTTGCGGGCTTGGGGCAGCATTTCCAGCAGCCGCTCGCGCAGCGAGGTATTGGTGGAGCGCTCATCCTTGCGCAAATAGCCGCCGAACCAGGCGCCGACAGAGCCCATGACCGACAGGATCATGATCCCGCCCCAGATGTAGTCGCTGTATTTGTCCAGAAATGTCTTTTCCTCGCCGTCGATATAGGCGGCAGCGCCAGGATGCACCGGAATCGCCGCGTCCTTATCAGTGTCCGGAGTCTCGATCTTCGCGGCCGTTGGAAACTCGCTCAGAATAGTCTGCCGCGCCGCGAACAATTGCCGGGTGAAGGCGGCGACAGTGGTTTCCGACAGCGATTTACGCGCGACGAAATGATGGCCAAAATTGATCGTGGTCACGGTATCGTCAGGGCGCGGCGGCGCGACGTTGAACGTACCTGCCGGGATCTCCGCCGATTCGTAAGCGGGAAATTTCTGTGCGATCGCGTCGGCTGTATCCAGCGACAGGAAGGTCGGCTCCGCGCCGTCGCGCGCGGTCGCGGTAATGGCGTCTGCGGTGATCCGGCTGTTGAGCGGGCCGACGGCCAGATAGGCGTCGAGCTTCTGACTCTTCAAGGCCTCGGAAATTCCGGTGGTAGGGAATTGAACAACCTGGACCTTGTCCGGCGCGACACCCGACTGGTCCAGCAAGATGTTCAGAAGATTGACGTTAGCTTTGGTGCGCCCGATCACGCCAATACGCTTGCCGGCCAGTTGCTTGACGGTCGTGATCTTGCCCTTGCGGGGTCCGCCCCCGGGCACCCACAACACCGCGAAATTCTTGCGCAGATAGGCCACGGCCTCGGCTTCTTTCGGCAGATCGAGGTCGCCGCGAACCACGGCAAGATCGGCCTTTCCCGATGCCAGCATCTCGGCGCTTTCCACCGTGCCCTCGGTGACGATCGGGCGCAGCCTGATATGGGAATGGTCGCGTGCGAAGGCTTGCGTCAGCGACTGGACGACCCTGACATCGTCGCTGTTGGAAGGGCCGACCGCGATGCGCAATGTAATGGGACGCATCACATAATAGGTGATACCGCCTGTGATCGCGCCGATGCCGACCAGCAAACCCACAATGACCACCGTCATCCGCATGCGGGCGCGTGCGGCCCGCGCCGCGGCGACGCTGCGCGGCGGGAGAGGTGCTCCGAAGGATCGGGAAAATTTGTCTTTAAGCGCCATTCGTCCCTAGGGCGGCTGGAGTTCGATCGCGCGTGCTGTTCTTGTCCGCTCTACCAGATTTTCGGGGTCAATGCGCGCCGAAACGCCGCATAGCCGGCCTGGCCAGACCATACCGGACAGAACCTGATGAAGGCGATAAAGTTCAGGTGAAACGGAGGTGAGCGATGACCGAGCGTCTTAATGTAGATGAACGAAAAGCCGCACTCGCGGGCCTTGAAGGCTGGTCGGAACTCGAAGGTCGCGATGCCATCGCGCGGACTTTCGTTTTCCGTAATTTCAACGAGGCCTTCGGCTTCATGACTCGCGCCGCGCTGGTCGCCGAAAAGAACGACCATCATCCCGAATGGCGCAATGTCTACAAGACCGTGGAGGTCGTTCTCACCACCCATGACGCCGGCGGCGTGACGGGGCGCGATATCGCGCTGGCGAAGGCGATGAACAAGATCGCCCAAGGGATTTGAAGAAGCGATTTGAAAAGCTTCCTTGCGGCTTTGCTCGGGCACCCTAAATATAGAGGGGGCCGCGAACAGCGCGGCCTCTTGTTGGGACATCGATGACATCCGAACGCGCGTTTCATTTCGGCCCTGCCGACGATCTGGCGAAGGATCCTGAGCGTGTGCGCAAGAGTTTCTGGCTCAAGCTCAAGCGCGTGGTGGCGAGGCTGCCTTTCGCCGAGGATTTGCTCGCCGCTTATTATTGCGCGTTCGACCGCGAGACCCCGCGTCATGTCCAGCTTACCCTCATTGGCGCGCTCGCTTATTTCGTTCTGCCGTTCGATTTCATTCCCGACATGCTGCCGGTCCTCGGTTTCACCGACGATGCGGCTGTGCTAGCTGCTGCGATCCGTTCGGTGGCGAGCCACATCCGGCCGGATCATCGTGAGGCGGCGCGGGCTGCGTTACAGCGCGGGCTCGATCCCCAGACGGTCTGATCGCAAGCGCCTGATCCGGCCCAAAAACCGTCGCATTGCTCGCGTCACGCTCCTTCCGCGCCTGCCGCGGTTGGCAAGTCTTTGAACGTCTTTCCAATCTTGCGGTTCTTGGCTATTCCATGAAGCGGTTGCGGCGTGCGACCGGCTCGATGATACGGCGAGGTTCTGATGTCTTTGCAATGGCGGCGGTGGACCATTTTGACGGCGGTCATTCTGTGTGCCAGTTTCGCGCATGCATCGATGGCGCAGACGCCGGCATCCAAAAGCGCTTCGAAAGAGTCCGCAAAGCCATCGGCGAAGTCCTCCGCGAAATCCTCGGCCAAACCGTCGGATGCCAAGTCAGCCGCGACGGCAGCAGCCGGCGGCGCGGAGCCGGCGCTGATCGGGCAATATGGCACCTGGGGCGCCTATGTCGCCAACCCGAATGGCAAGAAGGTGTGCTTTGCGCTGGCCAAGCCGTCCTCGTCAAAGACCAATCCGCCTAACCGTCCACGCGATCCCGCCTATGCCTTCATCTCGACGCGGCCTGCGGAAAAAGTGACGAACGAAGTTTCGATCATGATCGGCTATCAGCTCAAGCCCGGTTCTGAATCGACCCTCGAGGTCGGCAGTGCGCGCTACGCGATGTATTCGCAAGGCGACGGACTGTGGATCAAGAACGCCGCCGAAGAGGACGGCATGGTGGCTGCGCTGCGCAAGGGCGCGGACGTGACCGTGAAAGGTGTTTCGGCCAAAGGCACCGAAAGCTCCGATACCTTCGCGTTGAAGGGTCTCTCCCAGGCGCTCGACCGGCTGGCGCAGGACTGCAGGCGCTAGATCCTTTTGTAAAGACGGGCGAAGATTCAAGCTCCCACGGCTTTCCATGACGCCGTGAAAAGCCTATTTGATGCTGCATGAGCGAGATCGTGACGAACGCTTCACCGCATGTTGACGCGCCTTTGGACGCAGCCTTGGATGACGCAGCCTTGGAAAAGGTCGCGCTGGAAACCTATGTCGCGCCGTCCAAGCCCTCGCTGATCGGCCTGTCGCGCGACGAACTGGCCGGCAAACTCGGCGGCATCGGTATCGCGGCGGGCCAGCGCAAGATGCGCATCCAGCAGCTCTGGCACTGGATGTATGTGCGCGGCGCGCAGGATTTCGACGAGATGACCAACGTCTCGAAAGACATGCGTGTGCAGCTTGCGGAGCATTTCACCCTCGCGCGTCCCGAGGTCGTGGCCGAACAGGTTTCCAGCGACGGTACGCGCAAATGGCTGCTGCGGCTGCCGAGCGGTCATGCCACTGAGCGCCCGCACGAAGTCGAGTGTGTCTACATTCCCGAGACCGATCGCGGCACGCTGTGCATCTCGTCGCAGGTCGGCTGCACGCTGTCCTGCACGTTCTGCCATACCGGCACCCAGCGTCTGGTGCGCAACCTGACCGCCGGCGAAATCGTCGGGCAGGTGATGGTGGCGCGCGATCGCCTCAATGACTGGGTTGATCGCGAGACCCCGAACGGCAACCGCCTCGTCACCAACGTCGTGCTGATGGGCATGGGCGAGCCGCTGTACAATTTCGACGCGGTACGCGATGCGCTGCTGATCGTCTCGGATGGCGAAGGCATTGGATTGTCACGCCGCCGGATCACGCTTTCGACCTCGGGCGTGGTGCCGAATATCGCGCGGATGGGCGAAGAGACCGGCGTGATGCTGGCGATTTCTCTACATGCTGTGCGCGATGAACTGCGCGACAAACTTGTGCCGCTGAATCGCAAATATCCGATCGGGGAGTTGCTCGACGCCTGCCGCAATTATCCAGGATCGTCGAACGCGCGCCGCATCACGTTTGAATATGTGATGCTGAAGGGGGTCAACGACTCCCTTGATGATGCCAGGTTGCTGGTGAAAATGCTCAAAGGAATTCCGGCAAAGATCAATCTCATTCCGTTCAATCCGTGGCCGGGCACGGTTTACGAATGCTCGGACTGGGAACAGATCGAGAAATTCTCCGAATACATTTTCAACGCCGGCTATTCCTCGCCGGTGCGCACACCGCGCGGCCGCGACATTCTCGCCGCTTGCGGACAGCTCAAATCAGAGACTGAAAAACTGTCGGTGCGCGAGCGCGATGCGTTGCGCGCGATGGCGATGACTGACTGACACAGCGGATCTATTGCAGATGGCTCTGATCGGACGCCTTTTCATGATCGCCTTCGGCTTTCTCGCCGCCTGTTTCGTTGCGGGAATGGTGGTGCTGTTCGCGCTGTTGTTTCCCGAAATGGAACTTCAGACGCTCGATATCGACGGCGGCACGATGAATGCCATTATCGGTTTCGGCTTTATTCTGGTGAGCGGCTTCGCGCTGGTTCCTGCGCTGTTTGTGGTGCTCATTACCGAGGCATTCAACATTCGCGGTATTCTGACTTACGCGATTCTTGGCGGCCTCGCTGGTCTTTGCAGTTATCTTGCCTTCATTCCGTTCGATACTGTGTCGATGACCTTCGAGGGCATCGTGCGGCGGCATCTGGAAATCATGGTCGGCGCCGGCATTCTCGGTGGCGTGGTGTACTGGATGATCGCAGGCCGCAATGCCGGCTTCTGGCGCGGTCAGCCATTAACCAATGCCCGCCACGGCGAGACGCCGTAACATCTTTTCAGCCCTTCTCACCTGCGCTAGACCTCCAATATGAACAGAACCGGACTTTATATCGCGCTCGCCATCGGGCTCGTTACGGGAGTGGTGTTCGGCCTCTATCCGCAACTCGATGTGAAGGTCACGACTTTCTTCTACGACGCGCAGACGAAGAATTTTCCCATCTCGTCGATCACCTGGGCGAAGGTCGCGCGCGAAGCCGCGATGTGGGTGACGTGGGCATTCGTGCTGCCGGCGCTCGGCGCGCTTGTCATCAAGCTGGTGCGGCCGGTGAAGCCGCTGCTGATGTCGGGGCGCACGATGGCGTTTCTGCTGGTCACGATTTTCCTGTCCGCGATCGTGCTGACCAATATCGTGTTCAAGGGTTATTGGGGACGGCCGCGTCCGGTCGCGGTGACGCAGTTCAACGGCCCGCTCGAATTCAAGGCGTGGTGGGATCCGAGCGGCAAATGCCCGAAGAACTGTTCGTTCTTCTCCGGAGAAGGCGGCACGGCGTTCTGGACCTATGCTCCTGCCGCGCTCGCGCCGCCGCAGTGGCGACCCGCTGCCTATATTGCCGCGACCGCGTTCGGCCTCGCGACCGGCGGATTGCGCATCACATTCGGCGGCCATTTCGCGACCGACGTAATCGCGTCGGGTGTCGTCTCCTTCATCGTGGCTTGGCTGGCTTACGCCTTTATCTTCCGCTGGCCGTCGACGCGGATGACCGATTGGAGCATCGACGCATGGCTGACGCGCTTGGCGTGGCCGGGCTATCGCTGGCGGCAGAAATTGTTCGGCCGCGATGTCGGCCCGGTTCCGACCATGCGGTATGTGCCGCATTCAGCCCGTCGCCATGAGCCTGACCGGGGCTCTGCCAGAAGCGCGCTTTAGCATTTGTTTGAAAGCCGTCTTTTTGGAAAGCCGGAGTCTGTTGTCCTGACGCTTGCGCCGCAGGGCTTTCTGCCTATAGTCGCGCCGAATTGACGCCAAAAAGACTTGGCTTTTAGCCTCAGATTTCGCGGGTTTTCATGAGTAAAGACGTCAAGAAGGTGGTGCTTGCCTATTCGGGCGGGCTGGACACCTCGATCATTTTGAAGTGGCTGCAGACCACCTATGGCTGCGAGGTCGTCACTTTCACCGCCGATCTCGGTCAGGGCGAGGAGCTGGAGCCGGCGCGGCAGAAGGCGCTTCTGCTCGGCATCAAGCCGGAAAACATTTTCATCGAAGATTTGCGCGAAGAATTCGTGCGCGATTACGTTTTTCCGATGTTTCGCGTCAACGCGGTCTATGAGGGCCAATATCTGCTCGGCACCTCGATTGCGCGGCCGCTGATCGCAAAGAAGCAAATCGAGATTGCCGAGAAAGTGGGAGCCGACGCCGTCTCGCACGGCGCGACCGGCAAGGGCAACGACCAGGTTCGCTTCGAGCTTGGCTATTATGCGCTCAAACCCGACATCACCATCATCGCGCCATGGCGCGAATGGGATTTGCGCTCGCGCGAACAATTGATCGCATTCGCCGAGAAGAACCAGATTCCGATCGCCAAGGACAAGCGCGGCGAAGCGCCGTTCTCGGTCGACGCCAATCTTCTGCACGCGTCAAGCGAAGGCAAGGTGCTGGAAGACCCCGCGCAGGATGTGCCGGATTATGTTTACTCGCGCACCATCGATCCGGAAAAGGCGCCCGACACGCCCACAATCATCACGATCGATTTTGAAAAAGGCGACGCCGTCGCCATCGACGGCAAGAAACTGTCGCCCGCGACGCTGCTGACCAAACTCAACGAGCTTGGCCGCGCCAACGGCATCGGCCGCCTCGATCTTGTCGAAAACCGTTTCGTCGGCATGAAGTCGCGCGGTATGTACGAGACGCCGGGCGGCACGATCCTGATCGCCGCCCATCGCGGCATTGAGTCGATTACCCTGGATCGCGGCGCAGCGCATCTGAAAGACGAGTTGATGCCGAAATATGCCGAGCTGGTCTATAACGGTTTCTGGTTCGCACCGGAGCGCGAGATGCTGCAGGCGGCGATCGATCTCAGCCAGCAATATGTCAGCGGCCGCGTGCGCGTGAAGCTCTACAAGGGCAACGTCACCGTGATCGGGCGTGAAAGCAAATACTCGCTCTACGATCAGGATCTCGTCACCTTCGAGGAAGGCGCGGTGGCTTACGATCACCGCGACGCGGCGGGTTTCATCAAGCTCAACGCGCTGCGCCTTCGCACACTGGGCCAGCGCAAACGGAAACTCAAACTATGAGGCTGGAGCGAATGAGGATGAAAAGATATTCGGCTCTCTTCGCTCTCTCATTTGCATTTTTGATTGCGAAACCCGGCGGGGGCGGGGTGGCGGCGGGAGAGCCTACATTTTCGCCGGAAAAGCTCGAACGCATCACCGATTTCTTCGACAATGAGGTGAGTACCGGCAAGATTCCCGGCGCTATCGTATTTCTTGAGCAGCGCGGCAAGCAGGTTTATTTCAAATGCTTCGGTGTGCGCGATATCGCCACCAGGGCGCCGATGACGGCGGATACGATTTTCGCGCTAACGTCCCTGACCAAGCCGGTTACCAATTTTGCCGCGATGATGCTGATCGACCGCGGCAAGATCGGTCTAGACGATCCGATCGCGAAATACATTCCGGCTTTTGCCAATGTCATGGTGGCCGAAGAGATCAAGGTCAACGACAAGCCGGACCATCTCGACATTGTCCCTCCGGTGCGCCCGCCGACCATCCGCGATCTGATGCGTCAAACATCGGGGATCACCTACGACTACATCGGCGGCGATTTGATCCGGAAGGTCTACAAGGAAGCGAATCTTTTCGAAGGCAAATTCGATAATGCCGAATTCGCCAATCGCATTGCCAAGCTGCCTCTATCGCTTCAGCCCGGCTCAAGGTGGCGTTATGGCCATTCGACCGATGTGCTGGCGCATGTGATCGAAGTAGTTTCCGGGCAATCGCTGTATAAGTTCGAGAAGGAGAATCTTTTCGATCCGCTCGGAATGCACGACACAAAATATATTCTGACCGATGCCGAACGGGCGCGTGAAGCTGCACCTTTGCCAAGCGACGCCGAGCTCCTTAAGTGGGAAGCGGAACGCCGTGCGCATCCTGAATGGCAGTCCGGTGGGGGCGGTCTTTTTTCCACCGTTCCTGATTTTGCGAAATTTGTGCGGATGATTCTGGGCCGCGGTGTTCTTGATGGTAAGCGCTATCTCAGTGAAAAGTCATTTGCCGAGATGACCACTGACCAGATCGGACCCAGCTCGGGCGTCGGGCGCGATTATTTTTATTTCCCCGGCGACGGATTCGACTACGGGCTTGGTTTCGGCATTCGCGTCGCGCCCGGAAATGCGGTGCCGCCGCCTCCCGGTCCGATTGGCGAATTGAAATGGGATGGCGGCAGCGGTGTGTATTTCGGAATCGATCCGAAAGCGCAGTCGATCTACCTTTTATTTATGCAGAGCTGGTCCCAGCGCGGGCGAATTCAGCCCGTAGCCAAAAAACTTATTTACGACGTGCTCGGGGAATAATCGCAAAAGCGGCGCTAGGAAAATGGCCGGGACTACGTCCCGGCCATTTTATTTCGTCACTGTTTTTATAATTAGCGCGGCGGAGGCGCGGCATTCGCCTCGCCGCCGTTGAGCAATGGCGTGATGTTGCGCACGGTGACGCGGCGGTTTTGCCGCTCCGGTCCATCGGTCGGGATTTTCAGATACTGCTCGCCATAGCCCTGGGTGGCGAGGTTCTCCGGTGGCACGCCGAACTGCTGCGTCAGAAGTTCTGCCGCAGATTCGGCGCGGCGATCCGACAGCGACAGATTGTCGACGTCCGATCCGACCGCGTCCGTGTGCCCCTCGATCAGAAACACCGAACTCGGATTGCGCTGGATCGCGCGGTTGAGGCCGTCCGCAATCACCTGCAGTTTTACTGCCTGATCTTCCGGAATCTCCCATGAGCCGGTTTCGAAATTAATAGTGTCGAGATCGATGCTCGGCATGCGCTGGCGCACCGAAGGGCTGTAGCGGATTTCATCGAGCGAATAAGCCCGCTCGATCCGATCGACCGGCGGCGCGATCAGCGTGTCGTAGATCAGATCCGGCGAGGCGCCATCGGCATCGACGATGTAGCGGTCTTGCGGGATGCGCAGGACGGGCGGCGGCAGCGAAACGAAATAGCCGCCGATGGCACCTGCCACGACACCTGCCGCCAATCCGGCGCCGAAGCCAGGCACGCGGTTGTTGTCGATGATGACAACTTCCCGTCCGTCGGAACCGCGGCGCAAACGGCGTAACAGTCTGCCGTCAGATCCGCTTTCGGTGATGATCTGCGTGCCGTCGGGCCGCACGATCACGGTTCGCGTGTCGTTGCCCTGCCGCTGCACCTGCACATCACGCGCGCCGTAACGGAAGCGATCGATTTCGTTGTGGCGCACGAAGGACTGCCCGTTCGGATCCTTGATAATCACGCGATCCGGCTCGCGAATGATTGTACGGCCACCTTCAGTCGTTTGTTGGCGCTGACTGCGGAAGGATTCGAAGTTGCCACGTTGCGCGCCGGTGGTTGCCGGAAGCGGAGTCGGTGCCGCGACGGCAGGCGCCGGCGGCAAGGGCGCAGCAACAGGAGCTGCGGCAGGAGCGACGGGCGTTCCGGCGGGCATGCCCGGCGGAGGCCCACGCCGTTCGGAGCGTGTTGTGTTTGGCGCACCGGGCGCCGGTGCAGCCGGGATCGAAGGGGATGCCGCAGGCGGCACTGCATTTGGTGTTGCTGGCGCCGCGTTCGGCAGCGCATGTCCACCGGGAGGCGTGGTGATGGCGTTGGGCGTGAGGTGGGGCGCTGCATTCGGCACTGGCGGTGTTGGCCGTGGAAG
>JAIERI010000124.1 GCA_019747015.1 Xanthobacteraceae bacterium | reverse complement strand
AATGAATTTCCTTCCCAGCATCCGGGACGACATTCCTGCCGACATTGCGCCGGCGTCCGATCTTCGGCTGGCGAACTGGCGGTTGCGCCGCCTGCTTGGCGATGATGGTGACAGATTCATCTCGCTTTCGCTTGTCAAGCAACAGAGCGACAGCCGTATCACGAGGCTGCGCGATTATGTCGGATCGAAGTTTCATGCATTGATTGCGCTGAAATCGGGGGGCTATCTGGAAATACAGACGACGGGCGATCTGGCGATGCGGCTGCTCGGCATTCCAGCGGGCTTTTTGGCGGGCATCCTCGGTTTCATCGTCGCCGTAGTTGCGCTGCTCGCGGTTCGACGTGAAACCAAACCTCTGTCCGATCTCGGCGGCGCGATCGAACGGTTCGGCTCATCCCTCGAAGTACAAACCGTTGCCGAGCGCGGCGCGCCGGATGTGCGATCCTTGATCGGTGCGGTGAACGCCATGCAACAGCGCATCGTTCAATTGATGCGTAGCCGCACCATCGTCCTCGGCGCGATCAGTCATGACCTGCGAACTTATCTCACGCGCCTCCGGCTGCGGCTGGAGCTTCTGCCCGAAAGCGAGCAACGCAACAGGGCCTCCGCCGATCTCGATGGCATGCAGGCGCTGGTCGACGACACTCTGGCCTTTGTGCGCGCGTCCTTTGCAAACCGCGCGGATGAGACTGCCGATCTCGCCGCGGTTGCGTGCCATGAATTCGATGCGCGAAAACTTCTGGGCGAACCTGTAACGCTCTCCGGGGCGGATGCGCCTCTTGTTGTGCACGGATCATCCACGGCCCTGGCGCGCGTCGTCTCCAACCTCGTCAGCAATGCCATCGCATACGGCAACGTTGCCGATCTTTCGCTGGAGCGGGACGAACAATCGGTCGCGCTGAATGTCGAAGACAGAGGTCCGGGAATCGCCGCCGGTGATCGCACGCAGGTGTTTGAACCGTTTTTTCGTGTCGAAGCCTCCCGCAACCGGGATCATGGCGGCGCGGGATTGGGACTGACCATCGTTCGGCAGATTGTGGAGAGCTACAACGGCACGGTCACGATCGAGGACCGGCCCGGCGGCGGCGCAAGGATTCGAATAGTCTTGCGGCGCGCGTCGTAGTACGCCGCCGGCGGTTCCGGCTGAAAAAAGACGTCACGTTTTCAAGGCTCCGTTCGCTTGCCTCGTGCGAGCGCGGCCCGGATCGGCGCGAAGGGTCCGTATTTGTGCTGCCGTTCGCCGAACCCGTCCGCATAGGGCCCATACGGCGTATCGATCGGCTTTTTCACTAAGTCAGGAAAATCCTTGTCCAGTCCCGTCTTCTGCGGGCGCGGCTGTGAAATCACATAGGCCGCCACATCCCATGCCTGTTCGACCGATAGCTCCGGGTTCAGATAGTCCACGCCATGCGGCATGTTGAAATGCACAAAGTTCGCGGCGGTGATCAGCCGCGCCATGCCCGCGCCATCGTTGAAGCTGTCAGGGCCCCATAACGGCGGCACCATATAACCAAGATCCGTCGTCGGCAGGCTACGCCGGATACCGGAGCCATCGGTGTTATGACAGGCAAGGCAAGAGTTCGCATAAATCAGCTTGCCGCGCACAGGATCCGCGGCGCGCTTGAGCTCCGGCATCGCGCCAGCACCGAATCCCTGCAATTTCTGGCCGGGAGCAACCCCCGACGACAGAAATTTGATGTAGGCGACGATGGCCTGCATGTCCGGGCTGTCATCCGGCAATTGGCGGCCGTTGAGGCTGCGAACCATGCAGGAATTGACACGGTCCTCGATGGTGATTTCCGCGCCGCGACGCGCGCTGTATTGCGGAAACAAATCGAATAGGCCGAAAATCGGCAATCCAAATTTCTTGGTGCCGGCCTGGAGATGGCAGTTGCCGCAGGCAAGATTATTGCCGGCAAACCGCTTGGCGGTGTCCGGGATTTCCGGTCCGATATGCGCGTATGTCGCTGTAATGAGATCGCGTCCACGGCGCACTTGAAGACCGTAGGGATCGGACGGCAACGCACCAACTTCCGGCACGGTCCAGATCGTTGATGCCGGTGTTTGCGCGTCGACCGGGTCAAACAAAGCCGTTGCGAATGCAACGGCGACAAAACAGATCGCGCAGAAGAAAAAATATCGAACGTGAAATAGCTGCATCGCACCCACCTCCGACCGGTCGCAGCAAAAGGACCATGTCCTTGCAAATCATGTCAATCGCGAAGTCGTCCGTCGCTTTCAACCCGTAACGGAGGCCACCGTCTGCCGTGCTGCATCAAGCTGCTTTGCACTCGGATTTGAATGGCCATCTCACAGCCGACTGTCTATCGTGAACGCATGTCACGCTTCATATCCCTGTTTATTGCGGTCATTCTTTCACTGACGTCTGTCGTCGCATTGGCTGCTCCAGCTCATAAGCGCCCGGCGCCGCGCTGGCATGGCTACGGCTTTCTGCCTGGCTATCGTCCGCCGCTGAGCAACAGCATGCCGCTCTATATGCAGAAAAATGCGATGCAGCGTCTGGCCCGCGGACACCGTCGCCCCTGGTACATTGATCCAGTGCCCAGTTATTACGGATGGGACGGCGACTGGCACTATTTCGGCCGACCCGGCTTTTACCGAGGCCAATACAATGGCGGCAGCTTCGGTCCTTGCTGGACGCGCACACCTATCGGGCCGATCTGGAATTGCGGCTGATCAGGGCCCCGCGGCGTGCCGCGTCTTACCACCAACTCGGTTGTTGCACCTGTTGATATTGGCGGCCACCGCGGCGGCGTGGATCGACGGGTTGAGGATTCGGATTCCGTTGAAAAAAGAGGCCGAAGAAGTCGTCGCCCTGGACGTCACGGTTCGCAACGAGGACGGGCGTCGGCTTGCGGGTAATGAAGCCGCCCTGGGGCTGGTTGTTCAGCACCGCGACGAACTCGGTGCGATAATTGGTCTCCTTGCTCAATGGCTCATCCGAGATGACGATCGAGGATCGCGGCAATGCGGTCGGCGCGATGCGATCGAGCACTTCCTGCGGAATGGTGATGCGGTCAAGCGCGTCCTTGGCGTCATCGCTGTTGTCGATCGTGACCGCGCTCCAGCGCAGGCCTGAATCATTGCGCGCCATCGCGGTGAACACGTGCGTGCCGATTCGCTTGTCGGGATCGCGGATCGTCACCGGGACTTCAAGACTCGAGTCGAACACCTCGCCGCCTCCGTCCGGTGCCGGCTTGTGCGTGTTGCGCCTCACGTAAAGCTTCTGCGTCGCGCGGCTAATGTAAATCGAGACCGGCTCAAGCGCGAGCTTGGCGTCATTCGCTGCCCTGGCTGTGTCTGCTTTATTTTTATCGGCCGCTTTGGCGGCGTCTTTTGTGGCAGCAAGTGCGTCGAGCCTCGGTCTTGCATCGGTGTTTGCCGCATCGAGCTGCGTCGCCAGGTCCGCGGCCTTGGCAGCGGCCTTCTGCTTGAGGTCCTGGGCCCGCACCATGGCTTCGTCCGCAGCGGCGAGCATCTTGTCCTGGGCTGCGAGTTCGGCGTCGGCGTTCTTCTGGAGCATTTCCAGCTTCTGCAACGACGCGGAGAGCAAGCCTGCTTCACGTGCCGCCGTCGCGGCGGCTTTCTTTTCCTCGTCCGTGCTGGCGGCGGCCTGTGTGGCAGCAAGTGCATCGAGCTTCGGCTTTGCGTCAGTCTTCGCGGTGTCGAGCTGCGTCGCCAGGTCGGTGGCCTTTGCGGCGGCGGTCTGCTTCGCGCCGCGAACTTGCGCCTTTGCCTGATCCGCGGCGGCAAGCGCCTTGTCAGCGGATACGAGATCGGCGTCGGCACGAGTCTTAAGCGCCTCGAGTTTACGCAGCGATGACATTATCGAAGCGATCTCGCGCGGCGCTTTGGCAGCGGCTTTCTTCGCCTCGCCAGCCGCTTTCACGGCCTCTTCCGCATCGCGGGCGAGCGCCTCGGCCCTGGACGGCGCTGCCGTGATGGCCTCCTGGTTCGGCATGAACAGCGACGGGTGCGAGAACTCGACAGGCTCTGCATCGTTCGGCGAGACAATCACCCGCATCCCGATTCGCGTCTTGTCGAACAGCTTCTCGGCAAAACCGAAGGGCATGCGCACGCAGCCATGCGAGGCCGCATATCCGGGCAGCGGCCCGCCGTGTAACGCGAGACCATTCCAGGTGATGCGCTGCATGTTCGGCATCGAGGCATCATCATACATGGTCGAGTGATGATCCTTGTCCTTCTCGAGAAGGGCGAAGACGCCGGCCGGCGTCTCGCGTCCCGTGGTACCAGTCGACACCGGCGCGCGCGTGATCCAGCCGTCAGCGTCGTAGAAAGTGACCTTCTGGCTCTTGATCGACACGATCGCCATGATCGGCTCGCCAGCATCGCGCGGCGCCGTGGCCTCGGGGGGGCGCTCGGGCCGTGGCTCTCTTGCGGTGGCTTCAGTGGTCAGCGCCATCAGCGCAGCCATCGCCGCGAGCCCCGCAATGGCGGGATGCCTCCAGCGCCGCATCGGCAGGGTGGATTGCGCCGTCATAAGCCGATTTATCATGCCATGCTCCGGTTGAATGCGCGTCCGCACCTGAGTCGATCAGTGTCAGGATTCGATTTCACTATAATAACCAATACCATCCACGCCGCCAATTCGCTCGTGGGGACTATCGGCACAATTTTCCCACAGACGACATATGCGAGACATTTGATTTAACCGCTATTGTCGTGCTGCAGCGCTGAGCGACGATAGTAAATCAGGTTATCAAGGCGGTGAGCGGCTGAATGAAGAAGCAAGGCGTTGGTCGCTGCCTCGGCTCCTGAACGGGCCTGCGTCAACTGTATTTTTAACAGCCGATCTATTTCGTCTTCAATTTCCGTCAGCTCTGCTTCGGAAGTCGCGTCACGAATGCGGTGAGGCAACTGATAGATCGAATCGAACAGGGATTGCCGAGCTGCATCTTCCCCGGTTTGCAGAAATTGTCGTATTGCCGCAAATATCGAAGCAGCGGCGCCAAAGACGATCGGCAAAAGAAAAATCCAGTTGGCATACTTGTCCAGCCATTCCTTCTGGGTGCCGGTGTAAAATTCGGCGGCGCCGGGATGGACCGGAATGTAAGCGGTAGAATTCAACTCAGGCGCGCTCAGGCTGGACATTGAGGGGTCTTCGATACTCAGATCCCTGCTCGCTTTGACGACCTCGCGCGTCAGGTTCGCGATCAGGTCGGCATTCGCATCGCTTCTTGCGACCAGGTACAGGCCGGTGCGCAACGTTATGCGGTCGTTAGGCGGCACCGGCGGCGCGCCTTGCAAGGTCCCCTTGGGTATTGTGAATGTTTTGTATGCCCGCTCGATGTCTGCGATCGCACCCGCGGGCTCAATGGCGAGAATATTTGGCGGAGCATGCGACTGATCCTGGAAGATATTATCCAGATACGAGATGTAGCGACGCGCCAACGGCAAAACCATCAACAGCGCACTGACGCTCCCGGACTGAATGGCCTGATGTGCATCCGCCACTGCAACATCCTTAAATGTGATGTCCAGGGCGGTCAGATCGTATTGTTTGCTCAAAACGCTAACGATGCTGCTGTTAATCTGCCCGCCCACCACGCCAACGGAATGCCCGCCTAAATCGGCAAACTTTTCGAAAGCAGTACCGGGTGGGGCGACGACAAGAACGACAACGGATGTGAGCAGAGCGACCGTTCTTGCGTTCGATAAATCTCCGATATCTTCGCGGACGACCGCCATGTCGACTTTATTCAGCGCAAAGGCTTCAGATGCGGCCTTAACATTTCCGGTATCAATTACAGCTAGCCGGACGGGCGCATTCGTCGACGCCAGACGACTCGCTAAAAGCGTCGCCGCCTTACCAGTCTCGCCATCAAGCGAGCCGACTGCGATCGAGAGTGTCGTTGGCCGGGTATAATATTTATAGGCAAGGAGGCCCAAGCCGGTCGCTATAGAGACAACGGCACCTACCAACAGAATACGAACCCAATACGGCAGAGGCTTTTGCATCATCTCCTTCGCCAAGAGCGGTGAATATGAGGTCCGCGTTCTTGGGCCTTTTTGGGAAATTCCTCAAGCAACTTAACAGGAAATTTTCTCTGGCGAACAGGAATGGACCTGACTTTGACTCGATTATCTCTACCGGGACACCAGATTCGAGATCGGGCTGCGAATCTTACACGTCGTTGCACTCTGCGCCACTATCCCCGGTCCAGCGTGAAACCGTGCGCGCCAGAGCCGGCCCGATCAGCAGTACCACCATAAATCGTCCGGTCTGCATCGCCATGATGAACGGCAGGTCGACATGGGTGGATGCCGCGATGATGGCGATCGAATCGATACCGCCGGGACTGGTGGCGAGATAGGAGGTCAGCGGATCGAGCCCGGTCATCAGATGGACGATGCAGGCGAGGCCGCCGCAGATCGCGATCAGCACAAGGATCGACGCCGAGACTTTCAGGAACGAGCGCGCGGCGTGCATCACGATGTCCATCGTGAAACGCAGGCCGATACCCCAGCCGATGATGATGTAGCAGATCGCGAGCAGCCATGGCGGCAGCGCGATCGACACCAGATGGCTTGTGTTCAGAACAACTCCCAGGAACAGCGGAATAAGCAGCGAGCCGGCACGGATCTTGAAAACGGATCCAGCCACGACACCGGCGAGCGCAATTGCAATCGTCGCCGCAAGCGGCGCGAGCGCGACTTTGGGAAACCAGACAATGGTGTCGGCCGCACCGGCGACCGCAGGCACCCAATATCGCGCGACGGCCGAGGCCGCTATTGCCACAAACACCACGCGCAGGAATTGCATGAACGCGACGAGCCGTATGTCGCCGCCGTAAGCTCCCGACATCAGCGCCATCACGCTCGCCGCGCCGGGCGCCGAGCCCCAGATCGCCGTGGAGCCGGGCAGCACTTTCCAGCGCGCGAGCAGCGCGCCGAGCGCGGTGCTGGCTACAATCACCGACGCGATGCTGAACAGGAAGACCGGCCACTGGTTGAGTATTTCCGAAAAAATTCCAGGGTCGATGCTGCGGGCGACCAGACAGCCGATGATGGCCTGCGCGAACGCATAGGGCATGCGCGGCAACGCCACGTCGCCCTCATAGGCGCCGACCAGAATCGCCGCCGCCATCGCGCCGAGCAGCAAGGCCGCGCGCAGGTGAATCAATTCCAGCAGCCCCACGAACAGGATCGTCGCCGCGATCAGGATGGTCCAGTGCAGGAGCGGCGCCCTGCCCTGCAGCGTGAAGCGATCCGGTGCGCGGTCGGTCATCGTGGCGTCAGACTTTCATAAAAGTAATGCCGGCGCCCGGTGCAACCCGCGCGATTCGCGTCATGATGTGCTTGAGGGACATCTCGTGCAGTTCGACCGACGCGCTCGCCGTCGCATCCTCCACGATCACCAGATCATAGCCGTATTCCCACGCCTGCCGCGCGGTCGACTCGACACCGAAATTCGTCGCGACGCCGCCGAGAACAATGGTCTTGATGCCGCGCCGGCGAAGCTGCAGGTCGAGTTCGGTGCCGTAAAACGCACCCCATTGCTTCTTGGTGATGAGAATGTCGCCTGGCCTGGGCAGACCCTCCACGAGATCGGCCCAGCCGGCCGGATAGCCGCCTTCGGGCCGCTGGTGCGGCGCATCGACATTCTGGCCCGGCACATCGCCGCCGTCGTCCGACCAGCGCACATTGACCAGCACCACCGGCGCACCGGCTTCGCGAAAGCGCGCCGCCAGCGCCTTGCCGATGTCCAGAATCTGCGCCCCGGTGCGCGGCACCAGCGGATAGCCGAGAATGCCTTTTTGCAGATCGATCAGGACCAGGGCGGTGGATTTGGGGTCGAGCTGGATCATGGGGATACTCCGGACGGCGGATTATAGATTGATGTCGGCGCGCTTGCGTCGCCGCACTATATGAGGAATACTCATATAACTTCTTTTATGAGGAACGCTCACAAATGTCAATCGACGACGCCGCTGCCAAGCAGCCCAAGCGCGAACGCGGCAAATTGCGGGTCGCGGCGCTGCTCGACGCCGCAGCAGCGCTGTTCATAGAAAGGGGCTATGAGGCGACGACCACGGCCGCCATCGCCGCGCGCGCCGGCGCGTCGATCGGCTCGCTGTATCAATTTTTTCCCTCCAAGGAAGTGATGGCCGAGGCGCTGTTCGCCCGCTACGCCGAACGGACCGCGCTGGCAGTCAAGGATCTGATGCGCCGCGCTCCGGGCCGCGCGCCGGCGCAGATCGCCGACATGCTGGTCGGCCTGATGCTTGACCGGAAATCCGATCCCGATCGGGAGGCCGTTCTGGCGCTCTCCGATGCGATCAGCAACATTGCCGAGCGCCGCAAGCCGCTGCGCGAAGCCGTGCGCCGCGAGATCGCCGCACTGCTGCGTTCGGCGAATCCGCGCCTAACCCGGCGGCGGGCGGAAATCGCCGCCATCCTGATCGCGCATACCCTGAAGACGGTGCGGGCGGTCGCGCAAGCCGAGGAGGAGAACCGCAAACCGCTGATCGCCAGCATCAAGCGGATGCTGACGCTCTACATCGCCGACGTCGTCGAGGCATGAACGCCGCTATGCGGCGGCGGCCAGCCGCGCCGCGCCGCGCGCTTGATCGCCCGAGGCGGCCGCCCCGAACGCGCGCCGCATTCTTTCAGGGGTTGGGGTCACCGGATTGAATCCGATCAGCGCTGCCGCGATGCCGGCCGGCTTGATCGAGCAGCACCTTGGCCGCCTCCTTGGCTAAATCGAACGACGAACTTTCGCCGAGAACCTGAGACACCAGCACCGCGCCTTGAAACAAAATGCTTAGCTGCCTGCCGAGTTCGTTCGGCTTTGAAAATCCTGTCTCTTCGCACAATTTCACAAAGTTCTGCTCTACGATACGCGCGGCATTCCTGCCGTGCCCCGCAATACCTTTGTGTTTGCCGACATATTCCTGCGCCGCTTTCATCCCAAGGCATCCGCGAACGGGATCCTTATCGATCATCGCTTTGCGGAGATCGAAGAACGCCACGATGCGCTCGCACGCGCTCCCGCTGCCCTTCATCACGGGATCGAACAATTCGCGGGTGACGACCGTGCCGTAATAATCGAGAACGGCCTCGATGAGATCTTCCTTCGACGGAAAATATTTATAGAGTGTGCGCTTGGAGATGCCGCTGTCGGCCATCACCGAGTCGATTCCGGTGGCATGAAAACCGCCCTCGTAAAAACGCTCGAAGGCCTGCTTCACGATCGCCTGTTTCTTGCTCTCCAGTTCCATATCCTCGGTCATTGGTGACCCCGTAAAATAATTCTTGCCCTTCCTAGCAAACTTGCTTGACGAAGTAAACAGATCGGTTTACACGTCGCATGTGATGTAAACAGATCGGTATACATGGCGGCTATACTTGGGCCCTCTTCTGTGAGCCGTATCCAACCCCCGAGGAAGACATGTCCCTGTCAAACAAAGTCGTTTTGGTTTCAGGTGCCAACCGCGGCATCGGTGCAGCGGTGGTGCGCGAATTGCTGAAAGCCGGCGTCAGAAAGGTTTACGCCGGCGCGCGCCATCCGAATTCGTTGCCCGACTTCGGCGACAAGCGCGTCGTGCCCCTGCAGCTCGATGTGACGAATGATGCATCCGTAAAAGCCGCCGCAGATACTGCGAAAGACATCGATGTACTCGTCAACAATGCCGGCACTGCGGCTTTCAACGATTGGATGACCGCCACGCGCGATGTCATCGATGCGGACATGAACACAAATTTCTTCGGCACGCTTCGCGTCATCCGCGCTTTTGCGCCTCACCTTGTCAACCGCGGGTCGGGCATCATCGCGAATGTGATCAGCGTAGTCGGCCTTGCACCGGTCCCGGCGCTGTCCGGCTATTCCGCATCGAAGGCTGCACTGCAATCTCTCACCCAGGCGCTTCGCGGCACGCTGAAGAAATCCGGCGTCGCCGTCATCGGCATCTACCCCGGACCGATCGATACGGATCTTGCCAAAAACATTCCGATGGAAAAGGCGACCCCGGAGCACGCCGCAGCCAATATCGTGCGCGGCCTCGAGAAGGGTGAACCGTATATCTTTCCCGATCCGATGGCGCTTCAGGTCGAGCAGCTTTGGGCCAATAACGGACGCGAACTGGAAGCCGCCATGCAGATGGGTGGTTGATCATACCGGCAATACTGGTCAGCGCCGTCTTGCGGTGCGCGAGATCATGAATAAATTGCAGCGCGGCTTGTTCGTCGCCC
>JAIERI010000194.1 GCA_019747015.1 Xanthobacteraceae bacterium | reverse complement strand
AGCACAGGCAGATACCCCACCGCCGACGGCGCCCAACATCATCAATGACCGCATCGCTTGGGATGCCGCCGCCGCGACACCCACGCCCGCGTCTCCTCAACAGATCGCCGCGCTTAACGCACGCGGCGTGCATCTCGGCGATCCTCAGTCCACCGCAGGCCTATCGAAGAAAGTATCCGAAGCGATGGCCTACGCTCCGCCGGCGCTGCTCGACCGCACCAAAATCGTGGCTGCAAGCGCGCCACTGCCGATCAGTTCACGGCTCAGCTCGCTCACATCCGGCCCGATGTCGGTCAACGTCGCGACGATTGCCGCCAAGGCCCTGCCGGGTCAGCAAAGTCCGCTCGCCACCATGGCGCGGCTGACCTCGCCGGCGCAGATGAGCGATGTCTGGCTGCGCGCGATGATCCTCACGCCCGACGTCAGCAGCGCATTGTCGGTATCGATCCTCGGCGATCAGGACATGACCGCCATGAGCGCGCATTTCACCAAGCCGGAGCGAGCAGTGGCGATGACGTTCTCCGAAGATCCGCAATTGGGTGTGGTGTGCGATCGTTTCACCGGGTCGGCCATTGCGACCCTGGAAACGACATCGTTCGTTCAGCGCACCGCATCGCTGCGCTGATACATACCTCTCAGTTCAGCATCCCCAGCGCCTGCATGTAGGTCTCCAGGATGGTTTCCTGTTCCTGACGCTCATCGGCGTCCTGCTTGCGCATCCGCACGATGGTGCGCAGCGCCTTGACATCGAAACCATTGCCCTTGGCTTCACCGTAAACTTCCTTGATGTCGTCGCTGATGGCCTTCTTTTCTTCCTCGAGCTTCTCGATACGCTCAACGATCGCCTTGAGCTGACTCTTTGCAAAACTGTGCGCGGCTTCTTCTTTAACGGCGGCTGCGTTGGCCATCGGGATACTCCTGAACTTTATGATGCTGGCGCTTATGGCCCGGCGCGTGCCGCGATACGGCGCGTCTTCACACATCACACTCAAGAGTGCGGGGTGTTCCGTCAAGACAACCGCGATTGTCATCCACAGCGACCCACAGATAACAGCACGATTGCAAAAATCGGCGCGAAAGCGCCGATTTATCTTGCCTGCCGGGCTTGTTGCGGGGACGAGTCGCGCGCCCGAACCTCGCGGCTTAGTGCTCCGCCGCGTTCTTTTTCATCGCGCTGATCTGTTCGGGGGTGGCTTCGCTCCGATACTTCGACTTCCACGTCTCATAGGGCATGCCGTAGACGGACTCGCGGCCTTCATCCTTCGTCATCGCAACGCCATGAGCGTCGGCAGCGTCTTTCATCCAGTTCGACAGGCAATTGCGGCAAAAGCCGGCAAGGTTCATCATGTCGATGTTCTGCACGTCGGTGCGTTTTTGCAGATGCGCGACTAGGCGGCGGAATACAGCGGCATCCAGTTCAATTTGCGTCTTCTCGTCGATGGCCATATCGTTTCCTCGTCGGGTCCATGTCATTTTCTTATTTGGTCCGGCATTTTGCCATATCCAGAGCCAAAAACACGTCACAAGTAGCATTTAAGAACAAGACGCTTGATACCATGCCCAGCCCGCAGCCACGCGAGTTGGAAAACAGCATTTGATTGATATACCTTTGATTCAATGACCACGCCCCGCTCTATTCCCCACCGATCTGTACGTCGCCTCGTCCCGGCCCTTCTCGCCGGCACAATCGCGCTTGCCGTGCTGTGCGGTTTCAGCGCCCCGGCGGCGGCGGATTTCCGCCTGTGCAACAACACCTCAAGCCGGGTCGGCATCGCGCTCGGTTACAAGGATACCGAGGGCTGGGTTACCGAGGGCTGGTGGAACGTGTCCTCGCGCAGCTGCGAAACCCTGCTCAAGGGCACGCTGGTAGCGCGTTATTATTACATCTACGCGCTCGATTATGATCGTGGCGGCGAATGGTCGGGTCAGGCTTTCATGTGCTCGCGCGACAAGGAATTCACGATCCGCGGCACCGACAACTGCCTGGCGCGGGGATTCGACCGCACCGGCTATTTCGAGGTCGATACCGGCGAGCAGCGGGCATGGACGGTACAGCTCACCGAATCCGCCGAGCAGAATGTGCCGCGTGCGCCCGGCCTGCCGGGACTTCCGAACGCGCCGGACGCCGGGCAGCCCGGCACCACATTGCCGGTGCCGCCCGCGCGCGCGCCCGATACAGCCAAATAAACGGCCTCAGCTCGAGACCGACATTTTCGCGATGTCCGCCGCATTATCGAGCTTCTCGACATTCCAGCACAGATCCATCACCTGACGAATCGTCGGTGCGGGCAGGATACCATCGGCAAGATCGCTGAATTTCGCTTCCAGCTGCTCGTCGGTCATCGGCACCTCGACGCTGCCGACCGCATGGGCGATATAGCGGTTGAAGCTGCGCCCGTCCTCGGTCACGACAGTCATGTCCACCTGCGCCGGATCGATGCCCGGCGTAACGACCGGATTGACCTTGCCGCGCAGCGCCACCACCTGCGGATCGGTGACGGCGCGATCGCTGAACTGCTTTTCACCGCCGGCGCAGCGGCCTGCGCGCTCGCTGAATGAAGCTGCCAGCGGAAGCGCGGCGGCGGCGCGCAAAAGGGTTCTGCGATCAGGTTTGGTTATGGCGTCTCTTGAGGTTTTTATGGTGCGGTTGCCAGCTTGTTCGCTGCGAACTTACGGCATGTGCGGCGCGCCAAAACAGGCCCGGATCACTCACAATGTCGTGCGCGTAATGCCCGTTTAATTCGCAGCCGCCGCCGTGGCGGCGCGGGAGCGTGAGATCATCGCCTCGATCTCGTCAATGACGAGCTTGGGGTTGACGACATGCGGCATGTGGCCGACGCCCGGCAGCACGATCAGCTTCGTTCGCGGCATCGCCTTTGCAAATGCGCGGGCGTGCACTTCAGTGGATACCACAAGATCGCTGTCGCCAGCGACAATCACGATGGGTGCGGTGATTTTCGGATAACTGGGCGACTGCTTGACCATGGCCGCCTTCAGCGTTTTCAGATCCCATGCATTGTTCAAAAAGGTATCGGGCCGCAGGATCATCGGCGCCTGCGTGTCAGTGGTAAAATTGGCCGGCGGCGTCTGCGGATAAAATACGAACTGCATGCCGCCTTCGAGATAGAACCAGCCTGTCGGCAAGATCACCGTATGGGCCATCAACGAACCGATCACCGGTGCTGTCGCAACATCGGTCAGGGTGCCGATCTCGCCACGCCATCCATACAGCACCGGCGAAATCATCACGAGGCCCGCGACGCGCTGCGGATTTTCCAGCGCCAGCGCCGGCAATACCGCGCCCCCCCAGGAATGGCCGATAAAAATCGCGCGCGCGATTCCCAGTTTGCCGAGCGCCTGATCGATCATGCGGGCCTGGATGGCGGGCGTCGAATCCTCCAGCCGCTCGCGCGTGCTCCAGCCCTGCCCCGGACGGTCGATAAGAATGACGCGATGGTTCTTCGCCAGCAGATCGCCGAGCGGTCTGCGAATCGTCTCAAGCGTGGAATTCGCGCCGGCGATCATCACGATCGGCATTTCCCCCGGTGAACTCGGGCCAATGTCCACGACATGCAGCCGCGCACCCGGGACATCGACGAACTTGCCTCGCGGCTGATACCTCAATTGAATTGCGAAAACGCCCACTTGCGTGAACAGCGCCAGCATCGCCAGGATGGCGGGCGCGATCATGACAATCACAAAAATCATAAAAAATATCCGCGGGACTTTCGGCACAGCGAAACTACGCGCGAGATGGTGACAGGTTTCAAGACGAAATGACTGTAATGCCGCTTATATTTAAATATCGCGGCCTTCGACCTTTTCGGTCAGGCTCTTGACCAGATCCGGCACCTTCTCGAGATACGGGTTGATCGCGAGAGCACGGCGGAAGGCTTCGAGCGCATGCTTGTCGTCGCCGGTTTCCTGCAGGATCATGCCCATGCCAGCCAGCGCGCCGAAATGGCGCGGTTCACGCCGGAGCACTTCCTGAATGTCTTCCATCGAGCGGGTGTAGTCGTTCTGCATATAGTAGACCGTCGCGCGCCGGTTCCAGCCCTCGATGTAATCGGGCCGCAGCTTGATGACGGCATCGAGCAGCTTGAGCGCGACATCGTAATCCTTGGAGTCCATGGCGGCACGGACCCGGGTCATCAGCAGAGCGGCGGTGTCGCTTGGCGTCGTCATCCAGATCGACCAGATTCGCGCTTCCACCGCCTTGGCGCTTTCCTCGTCAGGCGCAACCTTGAGCGCGCCGAGCAGGAAGTCGAGATTCTTGGCGCGGGCGGCATTGGTTCGCGGCAGCTTGGCCGGCGCCTGCGGCAGGGTCTTCTGCGCGTAGAGTTGATCGGAATCCGGCGATTGCGCGGACACAGGCGCAACGTTCAGCGCCGCGAGGACGAGACCACCCGCCAGAACCTTGAATCCGGAAAAGGTTCGCAATGCCATGGAACCAAATCTAAACGCGGATTGCGCCATCTGCAAAGCGCAGGCGACGTCAATCCGTCGTGATGACATTCATATATTAGCGGGTGGGCACAGGCGCCTAAACGGCAGGCAGACGTCTCGTCCGGACTCAGACTCGTCTGGACTTAGCCTTGGCGTGCCTTGAAACGGCGCTGCACCTTGTTGATGACGTAAACCCGGCCCTTGCGGCGGACCAGACGGTTGTTGCGGTGACGGCCGCGCAGGGATTTCAGCGAATTACGGACCTTCATGGGACAATGCTCTCTGGAGGCCGCGTTTCAGGCCGTTATCGACGAGTGGATCAAAAGGGCAGTATTCCGGGCGCAAGGCCTTCGGAACAGGCGGTTTCTAGGCCATCCGGGGCCGGAATGTCAATGCGGACGACGAATTCCAGTTTGAATTTCGATAGGGCCGTTCCGGCGGGCGAACCGGATTTTTTTATTGTTATCAATTAGATCGCACCATCCAATCGTGCCGGGGAGCAGATGGCATGCCTGACCGCCTGCCGGCCTCCTAAAAGCGCAGGCTGATCCGAGCGTGGCGGCCTTTGTCGAACCGGAAGACCACCGGCTATGCTGCCAAAGCCGGAGAAATCCGGCATGCGCGGCGCGCCGTACGCGCGTTGCTGCGTGCCCGGCCGGCATACCGGTGCAAATGACGCGCTTTTCGATTCGATCTTGAGTCGTTTTATCAAGGTTAACGATGTCCGGACATTCTCCGGTGCATCGCTGGCGGACCCCCTCTTTCCGCCATCACAAATATCGCACCATTCGCGCATGACAACGAGGACGCGCAATGGATGAAACAACACAAAAAGACAAACCCGCGCAGACAACATTCGGCAAGCGAAAGATCAAACCACGCGTCTGTATCGTCGAAAGCAAGCAGCACGTCATCACCCTTCTCGGCGACGCCCTTGAGGAGTGGGGATTCATTCTGAGTCCACGCACGAGGCTCGATGAACTCGGTGCCGTGCTCGGCGCTGTGCTGCCCGATCTCGTGATTGTCACGCTGTCGATGAATGGCCTTCAGGCTCACGACACTCTTCATGTCCTGGCGGCGAATACTTTCTCGGGGAAAGTTCTGTTGATCGGGCCTCCGGGCGCACCGGCCGTCGTCGCGGTACGTGAACTGGGCCAGAAATTGGGTCTCGACATGCTTGCCATCCTTCCCACTCCATTCCGCGAGGAAAATCTGCACGAAAGCGTAGCGACGCTCGTGCCGGCTGAAACTCCTCTATCTCCTCCCGTCGATGTCACCGAGGCGCTGGATGCGGGATGGCTGGAACTTTGGTATCAGCCCAAGATCGATGTCCGCACCATGGCGCTCAGCGGAGCGGAGGCACTCATCCGCATGCGGCATCCGACATGGGGCATCGTGCCGCCTGCCTATTTCATACCGGACGACAATGATCCGCATTTTCGCGCGCTGTCCCAATTCGTCATCGGGCGGGTTTTCGCGGATTGGCTCTACTTCACCACGAATTTCAGACGCATCCATTTGTCCATCAATCTTCCGATCTCGTTCTTCCGGGACTCCAACGCGATCGAAAATCTGCGATTGCAGTTTCCGGATCATCCCGCCTTTGAAGGCCTGACCGTCGAAGTCGACAGCACGGAAGTGACGCAGAACCTGCCGCTTGCTGTGGAAGCCGCAAAGCAGATGCGATTCCACAATGTAGGCTTCTCGATCGACGATGTGGGAGAAGAATGGCCGTCGTTTGTTGCCCTGAACGAGTTTCCATTCGCGGAGATCAAACTGGATCGCAAATTTGTCGAAGGCAGCTCCTCCGCCCGGCTGAAGCGATCGGTCTGCCGTCAGATTGTCGACCTCGCGAATGGTTATGGCGTCAAGACGGTCGCCGAGGGCGTCGAGACCAAGGACGACTTTCTTGCGATGCACGAAATCGGCGTCGACATCATTCAGGGCTTCCTGTTTGGAAAACCGATGACGACGCGCAAATTCGCGCGCAACATGCAAGGCGGCTTTACCCTCGAGCCCTAGGCGAACGGCACTTTTGGATATTCCGTCAGCTCAATCAATCAGCCGTGATTCAGCCAGCCTTGCCGAAAGCCTTGCGCAGCTCGCCCTTGGCGGCGTCGAGCTTCTTGCGCCGGGCGGCGGGCAGATTTTTGCCGGCACGGTTGATGTAGAACACCAGCATCGACATCGCGGAACGATAGGGATCGCTCTTGCGCCGATGGCTGCGCTCGGCGGAGCGCTTCAGCGATTGCGCGATGGCCTTCGGGCTGTCCTGCTTGAACACATTCTGCTTCAGATCGAGTGCATCGCTGGTCTGCGTCACCCGCGCCGACCATTTGCGCACTGCGCTTTTTTTCACGGCCTTGCGGCCACGCAATTTTCGCGCCGATGTCCCGGTCCTGCGTTTATGGGCTGAGGTTGGTTTACGAGCGGTCCTTGCCATCGTTCACTCCTGTCCGGGGTTTCACCGGACAGGATAAAGCGCGAGGCCCAATCAGGTTCAGACGAACTTGTTCTCGATCCGGCCGATCCCCGAAATCTCCATCGCCACAACATCACCTGCCTTGAGGAACTTCGGCGGCTTGAATCCGAGACCGACACCGGCCGGTGTGCCGGTTGCGATCAAATCTCCCGGCTCCAGCATCAGGCCCGCCGAGATCGTCGAGACCAGGGTGGGAATGTCGAAAATGAGGTCGCTGGTGTTGGCATTCTGGCGCAGCTCTCCATTGACCCAGCTTTTCACGGTGAGATTTTCCGGATCGAGTTCGTCGGAGGTGACGATCCACGGCCCCATCGGACAGAACGTGTCGAGGTTCTTGCCGAGAAACCACTGCTTGTGATTCTTCTGCCGGTCGCGAGCGGTGACATCGTTGACGATGGTATAGCCGAAAATGTGTTTCCATGCGTCGGCCTTGGGAATATCGCGGCCGCTCTTGCCGATCACGATGGTCAGTTCGACCTCATAATCGACGCTCGACGTCAGATGCGAGTGAAGCTGCACATTGTCGTGCGGGCCGACCACGGTATTGAAGCCCTTGCTGAACACGGCGGGATACTCGTCGATCTCCGCGCCTTTTACCGCACCGGCCTCGAAGCCGCTGCCGGCAAATTCGCGCGCATGTTCGCCGTAATTCTTGCCGACGCAAAAAATATTGCGATCCGGCTTGGGGATCGGGGCGAGCAGTCTGACATCAGAAAGCGCGACGGTCTGGCCGCTGGCGGGCAGCGTGGATTTGATCTCGGCATAACGCGTGACCAGATCGATCATGTCGCCGACCCCCGGCAGCGGCCGCACGGTGTTTGCGGCGGCATCGACGAGACCGACATGGATGGAGCCCTGATGGGAGAATGTGGCGAACTTCATTTTTGGATTTCCGCTTGGTTAGAAACTTCTCGAAAGAGCAATCACTCGACCTTGCCGATCTTCTTCACCGCCGCGATCAGCCGCGTGCTGTCGGTATCGACGAATTTGGCGAAGTCCGGCGCATCGAGATAGGCGACCGGGCTGCCGGCGGCCTCGAAGGTCTTTTTCACCTCCGGCGACAGCACGGCTTCCTTCATCGCTTCGCGCAGCTTTGTCATGATCGGTTCGGGCAGAGCCTGTTGCGCGAACAGTCCGGCCCAGATGTAGAATTCGACGTCCTTGTAACCAATCTCCTGAAACGTCGGCACGTCCGGGAAACTGGCAACGCGCTGCGCGCCCCAGCAGGCCAGCACGCGCATCTTTCCGTCATCAACCTGCGCCCGCACCGTGCCGGGCGCAGTGGCCACCGCCTGCACCGTGCCCGTGAGCAGGCCGGTCAGCGCCGGACCGGCGCCGCGGAACGGCACATGCAGCAGCTTGATGCCCGCGCTCGCGGCGAACATTTCCATCGCGACGTGCAGGGTGCCGTAGGGGCCGGACGAGCCGTACGGAATCTCGCCGGGGCGTTTTTTGGCATCCTTGATGAATTCCTGCACCGTCTTCCACGGCGCGGAGGCCGGGACGGTGAGCATGGTCGGATCGGCCAGCACGCGCGCGACCGGGGCGAATTGCGACACCTCGTAGGACACCGGACGGCCGAACAGCCGGTCGGCCTCCGGCAGCACGGCGAGCGAGGATAATGTCATCAGCAGTGTGTAGCCATCGGGCTCGGCGCGCGCCGCAGCGCCGTTGCCGACCGAACCTCCCCCGCCGCCGGCACGATTGTCCACGATCACCGGTTTGCCGAGAATGCGCTCCAGCGCCAGCGAGGTCGGGCGCGCAGCAAGGTCGGCCTGCCCGCCCGCCGGAAATGGCACGATCATGGTGATGGTGCGCGCCGGCCACGCGGCCTGCGCATTCGCGCGGCGCACGATTGGAATAGCGAGTTGAGACAGCGACAAAGCCGCAGCCGCCTTCAAAAGATCGCGGCGATCCATTCATTCCTCCCGGCATTTTTATTATCGTATTTTTATTATTGCATTTTTTATTATCGCGACCTTATCGCACGGGAATGCTGTGTGCTGTAAGACGAAAGCCGAACGGAATTTTCGTCAATTCAAATTCATGCTGGCGAGACGCCGGCCTTGCGAAGCCTGTGCTTTCGCCGCGACGCCGGAATTGGCCAGACTGTCGGCGAGAAAATTGGCAAGCTCCGGCACCACACGCGAGTTTGTTCGCCGCCCATAAGCGTAAACCACCTCGACCGCCGGCAGCGGCGGCAGACCGAAGCCATGACCGAGTACGCGCAGTGGCGCAGAAACCAGCGCGCGCGCCAGCACGGTGATCCCCATACCCTCGATCGCCGCGGCGCGCAGACATTCGAAGCTCGGGCCGACAAAGCTCATGTGCCAGGGCCGTTCGTGATCCTTGAGCGCGCTCTGTGCCGAACGCCGATACGCGCATCCTTCCGGAAACAGCACCATCGGCATGGACGCGCCCGGTTCAGGCACGAATGTCGGGCCGCCGACCCAAACAAGCTGCTCCTTGAGCACGACGGTTCCGTGTTTGGCACCGGCATCCTGCTTGAAGAACGACAGATCGAATTCGCCGCGCGTGGTGCGCTTGAGAAGATTGTCGGACTGATTGGCCTCGACCTCGAGACCCACCATCGGATGCAGTTTCTTGAAGGCGGTGAGCCATGAAGTGAAATCCCGGCCAAAGAAATCCAGCGGCACGCCGAGCTTGACGAAACCCGTCAGCGCCTTGTCCGACATCGAGCCGAAGGCCTCGTCGTTGAGCTGAAGAATGCGCCGCGCATATTGCAGGAGCTTGTCGCCCTCCGCGGTCAGCTCGATCACCCGGCCCTTGCGCCGCTCCAGAATGCTCTTGCCGACCTGCGTCTCAAGCTTGTTGATCTGCTGGCTGACCGTGGACTGGGAACGGCCGACGCTCTCGGCCGCGCGCGAGAAGCTCATGCTGTCGGCCACGAGCAAGAACGTGCGCAGACAATCGATGTCGAAATTCACAGGCGCGCTCCCATTATTATAAAATACGATATTGATCATCGCTTTAATCCATTTTGTCACTTTTCACGGTGCCCGTAAAGTTTGAATGCTGGACCATACGCCCGGCCAACCCGCATCAAGCGGGAGCAAACATCAGGGAGCGAAGCGGCGCCGCACGCGTCCGCTTAACTGCGACTGCGTTCAAACTCGCCGGCAACGATAATCAAA
>JAIERI010000135.1 GCA_019747015.1 Xanthobacteraceae bacterium | reverse complement strand
ATCTTTGGCGCGCAAACCGCTTCACACCTCATGGCAAATTAGGTTAGGTCACGCAGCCGCATTTCAATCGCTACATACCCGGACTGACGATGGCTCGCCGCCGCTTTTCCTTGCTTTATCAGAAAGAGCCCGTCTCGGAGCTCGCCTCATGGGCGCGGCGGCTGGCGGTATTCTCTCTGGTGGCGACGCCGGTCTCGATCCTGGTCGTACGGTTCGGCTTCCTCGATTTCAAACCGGCACTGGCGACGTTTTTCGGCGCGCTGGCCTGCGCCGGTCTTTCCATTCTGGTGAGCTTCGCCGCCTTCGCCGCGATCTGGCAGAACGGATCGCGCGGCATGACGCGCATTTTGCTCGCGCTGCTGCTGGACATGCTGATCCTGGCCTACCCTGCCTACCTCGCCTACAAATACAAAGCCCTGCCGGCGATCCACGACATCACTACCGACCCGATCGATCCGCCGCGCTTTGACGCGCTGGCTCGCCTGCGCACCGGCGAGGGCGTCAATCCGCCGGTCTATGCGGGTCTTTATTCAGCCGAGCAGCAGCGCGTCGCCTATCCCGATATCGAGCCCGTCAGCCTCGATGTGTCGCCGCAAAAAGCCTACGATGTGACGCTGCAATTGGTGACGCGGCGCAAATGGCTCATCATTGATGAACGCCCGCCATTGCCGCCCCAGCGCATCGGACGCATTGAAGCCGTGGCACGCACGCCGGTGATGGGCTTTCGCGAAGACGTCTCGATCCGCATCGTCCCGTTCGAAAGCGGATCGCGCGTCGATATCCGTTCTTCCTCACGGTATTTCGAGCACGATTTTGGCTCCAATGCCGCGCGCATCACCAAGCTGACCGACGATCTGAACGAGGTCATCGACAACGCCAAACCCGAAAAGAAAATGCTGGCGCCAGTCGACCCTCAGGCCAAGGGCACCAAACGATAAAGGCCGTCGATGGTTGGATCGCCATCGGTCGCGACGATTCCCCGCGCCACCAGATCTTCCAGATGCGCGAGTACCGAGTAGCCGGCGGCGCCCATCAGCCGCGGATCGATACCGATGTAGCTCGCCCGCACGATGGCGGGAATGTCCGCCTCCCCTTTCGCCAGCCGGTGGAGGATGGACGCCTCGCGCGCCTTGCGATGGCGGATCAGGAAATGCACGAAGCGCACGGCATCGGGGATTTCCGGGCCGTGACCGGAGAAATAAAGCTGCTCGTTGCGGCGGGTCAGCTTGTCGAGCGAAGCCATGTAATCGACCATGGATCCATCTGGCGGCGCGACGATGGAGGTCGACCAGCCCATGACATGATCGCCGATGAAAGTCAGCCCGCGCTCCGTCCAGGCGAAAGCCATATGATTGGCGGTGTGGCCCGGCGTCGTCACCGCCTCAAGCCGCCAGCCTTCGCCTGAAACCACTTCGCCGTCTTTCAGCATCACATCCGGGCGGAAGGCGCGGTCCGCGCCGGATTCGCTTGAGCGCATCTCGCTGGCGTATTTCGGGCGCGAAGCACGGTGCGGTCCCTCGGCATAGACGGTCGCGCCGGTGGCCGTCTTGATGCGCGGAACGCCAGGTGAGTGATCGAGATGAGTGTGGGTGACAAAAATATGGGTGACAGTCTCACCGCGCACGGCATTGAGCAGCGCAGTCAGATGCGCGTCATCGTCGGGACCTGGATCGACGATGGCGACCTTTCCCTTGCCGAGAATGTAGCTGACCGTGCCGGTGAAAGTGAACGGGCTCGGATTATTGCAGAGCAGGCGCCGCACGCCGGGGACCGGCTCGTCAATCACGCCGGGACGAAGCGGAAAATCGCGGTTGAACGGAATGTCGTCGTTGACGCTCACGCGGCCGGTCCGATCGCTTAAGCTTACGAGAACGCCTGAATGCCGGTGATGGCGCGGCCGAGGATCAGCGCATGCACGTCGTGCGTGCCTTCGTAGGTGTTGACGCTTTCAAGATTCTGGGCGTGACGCATGACATGGAATTCGCTGGAAATTCCGTTGCCGCCATGCATGTCGCGCGCGACGCGTGCGATGTCCAGCGCCTTGCCGCAATTGTTGCGCTTGATCAGCGAGATCATTTCGGGGGCCATCTTGCCATCATCCATCAGCCGGCCGACTCGCAGCGAAGCCTGCAGACCGAGCGCAATCTCGGTTTGCATGTCCGCAAGCTTCTTCTGCACGAGCTGTGTCGCGGCGAGCGGGCGGCCGAACTGCTTGCGGTCGAGCGTGTATTGCCGTGCGCGATGAAAACAGTCTTCCGCTGCCCCCATCACGCCCCATGAAATGCCGTAGCGCGCACGATTGAGGCATCCGAAGGGGCCCGCAAGGCCGGACACGTTCGGCAGCAGCGCGCTTTCTGGGACGACCACACCGTCCATCACGACTTCACCGGTGATCGAGGCACGCAGCGACAGCTTGCCGGAGATTTTCGGCGCCGACAGCCCCTTCATGCTTTTTTCAAGAATGAAACCACGCACTTTGTTGTCATGTGCCGCGGACTTCGCCCAGACGACGAAGACGTCGGCGATCGGTGAATTCGAAATCCACATTTTCGTGCCGGTGAGACGATAGCCGTCAGCAACCTTCTCGGCGCGCGTCTTCATCGCGTCCACGTCCGAGCCAGCGTCGGGTTCGGTGAGGCCAAAGCAGCCGACCCATTCACCGCTCGCCAGTTTCGGCAGATACGTCTTGCGCTGAATCTCGTCGCCATAGGCGTAGATCGGGTACATCACCAGCGAGGACTGCACGCTGTTCATCGAACGATAACCGGAATCGACACGCTCGATCTCGCGCGCGACGAGGCCGTAGGCGACATAGCTCGCGTTGGCACAGCCATAGTCCTCCGGCAGCGTGAGGCCGATCAGGCCGAGTTCACCCATTTCATGGAAGATCGCGCGATCGGTCTTCTCATCGAGATACGCTTCCGTGGCGCGCGGCAGCAGCTTCTCCTGCGCGTAGGCGCGCGCGGTATCGCGAATCATTCGCTCGTCTTCGGTCAATTGATCGTCGAGCAGAAACGGATCGTCCCACTGAAACGAAACCTTGGCGGGTTTGTCCTTGGCCTGTGGGCGCGCGCTCATGATGATCCTCTTGATTGAGATGATGACGTTACGTCGCCAGTTCACGGTTGCAAGCGATAAACCGGTTCCCAATGCGTCAGATAGTATGACCGTCAGCCTTCGAATGGCTCGTTGGAGACGATCTCGATGCCGAAGCCGGACAGGCCCTTATAGTCATGCACCGATGACGTGAGATGACGGATCGAGGTCACCCCGAGGTCGCGCAGGATCTGCGCGCCGACACCGACCTCACGCCATTGCCGGTTGCGGTCCGCTTCCGCTGAATGGTCGTCGGCGAGCGGCGCCACCGGAACGCCGGCCGCGCCATCGCGCAGATAGACCAGAACGCCGCTGCCGTTTTTCTTGAAATGTTCGAGCGCGGCATGCACGCGGCCTGCACCGAAAAAGATGTCCTTGATGATATTTGGCTTGTGAAATCGCGTCAGCACGTTCTGGCCGTTGCCGATGCCATTATAGACGAACGCGACATGATGGATCGGATCGAATGGCGAGCGATAGGCGTAACCCTGAAGCGGACCGATCGGGCTGTCGACCGTAAACGTCGAGACCCGCTCGATCAATTTCTCGCGCGCCTGGCGGTAAGCGATCATGTCCGCGATGGTGACATGCTTCAATTTGTGTGCGGCGGCGAATTTGACGACTTGCTCGCCCTTCATCACAGTGCCGTCATCGTTCATCAATTCGCTGATGACGCCGACCGGCGGCAGCTTGGACATCTTGCAAAGATCGACCGCCGCTTCGGTATGGCCCGAGCGCAGCAGCACGCCGCCATCGCGCGCGATCAGTGGAAAAATGTGACCGGGCCGGGCGAAATCGCCGGCGCCGACATTCGGATTGGCAAGCGCGCGGCAGCAGGCCGTTCGCTCCTCTGCGGAAATCCCCGTGGTCATGCCGGGCTTGTAGTCGATCGACACTGTAAAGGCCGTTGTGTGATTGGAATCGTTATGCGCGACCATCGGATCGAGCCGCAGACGGCGTGCGTCCTCGGTGGTGATCGGCGCGCACACGATACCCGACGTATGGCGGATGATGAACGCCATCTTGTCGGCGGTGCACAGCGAGGCTGCGACGATCAGATCGCCCTCGCCTTCGCGATCTTCATCATCGGTGACGACAACGATGTTTCCGGCAGCGAATGCCTTGAGAACATCTGGGATGGAGTCGGCCATAATCCACTCACTTACCGTTTATTGCCTGCACTTAAACGGTTGATCCTATGGCGCAGGCCGTCTCTTCGCGCAACTGTCGTCTCGGCGCATCGTCCTTGCGAGAAAGCGGTGGCCGGCCCCGCTAGGGATTGCACGCCACGCAACAAGGCGTCACATAGTAGGGGTAGATAACCCGCAAACCGGACGATCTATTGCCCGCCGGAAGATCATCCATCCCCTCCATTTCCCCTTGTCCCGTTCGTTAAAGGCCTGACATGACCACGAAATTCGCTCGTTTTTGCGCTCTCTTTGCCATTTCCGCCAGCCTTGTTGTCTGTGCAGTCTCCCTCGCAACCGCTCAGGACGCCGCCTCGGCGTCCGGGGTCTGGGTCACTGAAAAGGGAGATGCGCACGTCAGGGTCGGGCCATGCGGTTCGGCGCTCTGCGGCAAGATCGTCAGCTTGCGCGATCCGATCGATCCTCAGACCGGCAAACCCCAGGTCGACGATAAAAATCCGAATCCCGCGTTAGCATCGCGGCCGGTGATCGGCCTGTCGCTGTTCAACAGCATGCGGCCGACCGGCCCGGGTACCTGGGCGGGACTCATCTACAATGCGGACGACGGCAAGTACTACGAAAGCAAGATTTCGGTGCAAGGGCCTTCCAGCCTGCGCGTCGAGGGATGCGTCGGCGCCATTTGCGGCGGTGAGACCTGGAGCAGGGTCGGACGATAGTCGCTTCAAAACTACTCTTCTCCAGCCAGCATCAACCGGTCCAGACACTTCGCCAATGAATTCTTCATGGCTGGCAGGGTGACGCCAAACAACGATGCAAGCCGGTCGGTCGACAAACGCGAGTTGGCCGGCCTGACTGCCAAAGTGGGATAGTCGGCCGTCGTGATCGGATCCACCGCAATGGAGCGTCCGCCGCGCTCCGCCACGCCCTGGAAAATTGAACGGGCAAAGCCACACCATGTGAGCGCGTCCGGACCGGCAAGATGCGTAACGCCGGCATACGCCGTTTGACCGCCGGCCACCTTCACCGCAATCGCGAGAATGGCATCGGCGATATCCGGCGCATAGGTCGGGCATCCGAACTGGTCGTCAACCACCGAGAGCCTCGAGCGCTCGCCGGCCAACCGAAGCATCGTCCGCACGAAATTGCTGCCGAACGGCGCATAGACCCATGATGTTCGAAGCACAATGTGCCTCGGGTTTACCTGCATCACCGCGCGCTCGCCTTCGAGCTTGGAGCGGCCATAGACGCTCTGCGGATTGACGGCATCACCCTCGGCATAAGGCGTTTCCTTTGTCCCGTCGAAGACATAGTCCGTCGACAGATGAATAATCGGCAGACCAAGATTGGCAGCGGCAGCTGCAACGGAGCGTGCGCCATCGCGATTGATCGCAAAGGCCTTGCCCGGCTCGGTCTCGGCCCGGTCGACGGCCGTATAAGCGGCCGGATTGATCACGACGTCAGGACGGAAACGGGCCAGCCTCGCTTCGATCGACGACGGCTCCAGAACGTCCACCTCGGGCTGGCTGCTGCTATCCAGAACAATATCCTCACGGAGCGCAGCCGCCTCGCGAAGCGAGCGCGCCACCTGGCCGGAGTTTCCAATGACAAGTATCCGCATGCGCCTTAACTTGTTAGGAGACCAAGGCGCTCGCCTTTATAGACTCGTCGCCGCAGCGGCTCCCACCAATCGGGATTGTCGAGATACCAGTGAACGGTCTTCTCGATCCCGGTTTCGAACGTCTCTTGGGCGAACCATCCCAATTCGGTTTCACATTTGGTCGCGTCGATCGCATATCGCATGTCATGCCCCGGCCGATCTGCGACGAAAGTAATCAGATCGTGATAAGATGTGCTGGCAGGGCGGAGACGATCCATCAAGGAACAGATGTCACGCACCACGTCGATGTTGCTTCGCTCGTTGCGGCCGCCGATGTTGTAGGTTTCCCCGGGACGGCCCGCGGTGAGGATTGTTTGCAGGGCACGGGCGTGATCCTCGACATACAACCAGTCGCGGATGTTCGATCCATCTCCATAAACAGGAAGCGCCTTGCGATCGAGCGCATTGAGGATGATGAGCGGGATCAGTTTTTCGGGAAAGTGATATGGGCCGTAATTGTTCGAACAATTGGAAACGATAACGGGTAGCCCGTACGTTCGTTGCCACGCCTTGGCCAGGTGATCTGAAGCCGCCTTCGTCGCCGAATAGGGCGAACTTGGATCGTAGGCCGTCTTCTCGGTGAACAACCCTGCATCACCCAACGATCCGTAAACTTCATCGGTCGATACGTGGACGAACCGGAAATGGTCCTTCGCGCCCTTGCCAGCGGAAAAATAGCCCCGCGCGGCTTCAAGCAGCGTGAACGTTCCAAGGACATTGGTCTTGACGAACACGTCCGATCCCGAAATCGACCGGTCGACATGACTTTCGGCAGCCAGATGGATGACGGCGTCCGGCTGATATCTGGAAAAAATCGCCCTGACCGCATCGCCATCGCAGATGTCATGCTTCTCGAAAAAGAAACGGGGACTCGACGCGACCGGCGCGAGCGACGCTTCGTTGCCCGCGTATGTCATTTTATCGAGGACAACGACCTCATGATCCAGATCGAGAATGAAATGGCGGCATACCGCAGAGCCGATAAATCCCGCACCGCCCGTTACGATGACCCGCATCTGTCAATATCCTAGTGCCCGAACCTGAAAACGGGATCGATGTCGGCAAGGCGAGCGTGTTTACGGTCCTTGTCCGACAGCACGATATCACTATGTGGCAACCGCCAGTCGATACCAAGCGACGGATCATCCCAAGCAATGCCGCGATCGCTTTCCGGCGCGTAATAATCGGTGACCTTGTAGATCACCTCGCAATTGTCTTCCAAGGTCATGTAACCGTGCGCGAAGCCCGGCGGAATCCACAACTGACGCCAATTCGCGGCTGACAACTCGACAGCCACATGATGTCCGAAAGTCGGCGAACCAGCGCGAATGTCCACCGCCACGTCCAGGATCGCGCCGCGGACGCATCTCACAAGCTTGCCTTGCGCGTGCGGCGGAGATTGAAAATGCAGTCCCCGCAGCACGCCCCTTTGAGCTGAAAAAACGTGATTGTCCTGCACGAACGGCGCCGCGATACCGTTTTTCAAAAAGGAATCTGCGCGAAAAACTTCGGAAAAAAAGCCGCGCTGGTCGCCATGCTTCGCCGGCGTCACCAACAGAACATCCAAGATTGGAAGCCGCTCGATATTCATCGTTACATCTCATGGCCAGCTTCGCCAGCGCCTATCGTAAATCCCTGATCCGATCAACCCCCGCCGCCGGGCACCATCATGGATTTGTAACTTGCCTCCACGGCTGTTACGTACGGCTGCAGGCCTGTACAAATACATTGTCGCGCTTGCGTGGCTCTGGGACATACTGGCGATGAACAAATTTGTCCGTTAAGCGGACTCGTTTGGAAGCGGCAAGGTACGTAGCAGGAAATCAAGGTTGATGTCCAAGAACGATAGAATCTTCGTTGCCGGTAACCGCGGCATGGTCGGCGCAGCGATTGTCCGCAAATTGCGCGAGCACGGCTATAAGGACATCGTGACACCAAGCCACGCCGATCTGGATCTTGTCCAACAGTCAGATGTCCGAAACTTTTTTTCAGAACAACGTATCGATCAAGTCTATCTGGCTGCGGCAAAGGTCGGCGGCATTCACGCCAACAACACCTATCCTGCCGACTTTATCTATCAGAATTTAATGATCGAGACGAACGTGATCCACGAGGCGTGGAGAGCCGGCGTCAAACATCTGCTCTTTCTGGGTTCAAGCTGTATCTACCCAAAAATGGCCGCGCAGCCGATGCGCGAAGATTCACTCCTGACCGGCGTGCTCGAACCAACCAACGAGCCTTACGCGATCGCAAAGATCACCGGCATCAAATTATGCGAATCCTACAATCGCCAATACGGCACCGACTATCGCAGCGTGATGCCGACCAACCTGTATGGCCCCGGCGACAATTATCATCCCGAGAACAGCCACGTTATTCCGGGATTGATCCGGCGCTTTCATGAAGCCAAGCAAGGTTCATTAGCGCAAGTGGAGGTGTGGGGCACAGGCGCGCCGAAGCGTGAATTTCTCTACGTCGAGGACGCGGCCGAAGCCTGCCTTCATGTCATGGGCCTGTCCGCAGAAGTCTATGCCCGTAACACCGAGCCGATGCTGTCGCATATCAACATCGGCACCGGAGAGGACGTCACCATTCGCGAACTTGCGGTTACGATCGCGGACGTCGTTGGATATGGCGGCAAGATCGCCTTCGATCCCACCAAGCCGGACGGCACACCGCGCAAATTGATGGATGTCGGCCGGCTCGGCAGCCTCGGCTGGCGTGCGAAAACCGGACTTCGCGATGGACTTGCCCTGGCTTACGCGGATTTTCTGGCGAATACGGCCAAGCGCTGAAAGCGCTTCCACGAAAGCCGCCGAAAGCGCCGGCCAAGGGTATTTTGCGGTCATTCTGCCGGGTACAAAATCTGCATAAATGTTAGGTAAGTAGCTATGGGCGGCACTCATCTGATGCTAGGATTTTTGGTATTGCAGAAAATTAACCCTATTGGTTTGGGTGCTTAGCGTGAATTACGCCGGAACATTCGGCAATGCATTTTCAGATGATGGAACCGTTTCGCTCACGGACCATCTGATCAAGGGCGACTCCGGGGTTGCACCGGCAGCGCACGATGCTGTTGCGCACGACACTATCGTTATTCCGGATGTTCAGCTCCTTTTCACGGGCGATTTCAATCGATTAGGCTCCGATCTCGTGCTGTCCAAGGACGGGCATGAGTACGTCGTACCGGACTACTTCCGCGGCGAAAAGCGCGCCTCGCTGGCTTCTCCCGATGGTGCCAGCCTCTCCGGCAAAGTCGTCGAGGCGATGACAGGCCACGTCCAATATGCCCAGGCCGACAGCACCCCGAGCGCTGCGCGCGACATCGGCCAGATCGCCAAACTCGCCGGCACCGTCACCGCGATTCGCAATGGCGTCACGGTCGAGCTTCACAGCGGCGACCGGGTCTACAAGGGCGACGTGGTCCAGGCCGGCCCGGACTCTTCGGTCAGCATCACCTTCATCGACGGCTCCGTGTTCGGATTGTCCTCGAATGCGCGAATGGTGCTGAACGAAATGGTCTACGACCAGGCCGGAACGTCGAACTCCGCCCTGATCAGCCTGGTTCGCGGCACCATCACCTTCGTCGCCGGCGAGACGGCAAAACACGGCGACATGAAGGTCGATACCCCGGTCGCGACCATGGGCATTCGCGGCACTGCGGTACTGGTGGAAATCGGCTTCGAGATCCCGTCGGACGGCACCGCTCCGCCGGTGAACTTCCAGGTATTGGTGGAGCGGGACGGCCACACAGGCTCTTACCTCCTCTTTAGCAAATCCGACCCCACCGTGATGATCGGCACGGTCGACAAGTCCGGTCAGGTTTACAGTTTCTCCGCGAACGGCAGCTTCTCGAGCCAGGCAGCGGGTGAGCTGACGCCGATCGCGAAAGAGATTATCGGTTACGCGTTGGCGGGTT
>JAIERI010000126.1 GCA_019747015.1 Xanthobacteraceae bacterium | reverse complement strand
CGCGCTGAATGAGATCGCGCCGCGCATGACCCTCGGCATTTACCGCATCCCGATCCGCCGCGAGCCGCACCCTCAGGATCCAGTCACGGCGATGAGTTTTCTTCGGCTGGCACGCAAACTGAAGCTCGACGTGCTGCACGGACACGGCGCGAAGGCCGGTGCGTTCGTCCGCCTCATGCCCAAATCGAAGCAGACCATCCGGGTCTACACGCCGCATGGCGGCTCGCTGCATTATTCGCCTTCATCCCTGAAAGGCGCCTTCTATACCCGCCTTGAGCGCGCGCTCATGAACAGCACCGAATTGTTCCTGTTCGAAAGCGCCTTCGCGCGTGACACCTATCAGCGCGTGGTCGGCATACCCAAGGGTCTCGTGCGATGCGTGTTCAACGGCGTCACGGCGTTCGAATTCGACCCCGTCCCGCTCGCCGATGACGCCACCGATCTGGTGTATGTCGGCGAATTCCGTCACATCAAGGGTGCCGACCTCCTGATCGAGACGGTTGCCCGGCTGCGCGCCGACGACAAGCCCGTGACGCTGACGCTCGCAGGTGACGGCGAGGAAACCGAGAAACTGAAGACGCTGATCCAGCGCCTCAGCCTCGGCGACGCGGTGCGCTTCATCGGGCACGTAAAAGCGCGCCACGGTTTCTCCAAAGGTAAACTGCTGGTGGTGCCCTCGCGCGGCGATTCGATGCCCTATGTGGTGATCGAGGCCGGGGCCGCGGGTGTGCCTATTGTCGCCGCCAATGTCGGCGGTATTCCGGAAATTCTCGGGCCCTATACCATGGGCCTTTTTGCGCCGGGCAGTGTCGGTGCGATGGCCGATGCAATTGAGGCCGCGCTTGCGGACATCGATGCCGCACGCGCGAACGCCAAGGACGTGCGCGAGCGCGTCTTGATGCAATTCTCGCAGAAGGCGATGGTCGAAGGCGTGATGCGCGGATACCGCGACGCGTTTAGCGCGGGTTAACCGATCCTTACCAATGATAACGGTTTATTCCGATTTGTTGGGTAGACCGGCAGGCGGGGCATTCCGCCTGCCTGCGCACGCCGCCATATCCTAAAGGCGGCGCAGATCGACACATTATTTAGAAAAACTGACGGACGACTGATTTGGAACCGATCGACGTACGCACGATGATGAATTCGGCCGCTGCAGCTGCCGCCACGGCCAGCGCTGCGGATGCCCCGCGGCTGGAGCGCCGGCGACGCCTGACGCCCGCTGCGCTGGAAGTCGCGAACCAGAAAGTCAGCGCCGCCTATTCGCCGATTGTCATCAACGGCGCGGTGCGGATCGCGGATTTTCTCTGTCTGTCCCTCGTCGGTATCGTGCTGTATCTGGCTTACGTCGTGCCAATCGACGGATTTTCCTGGGAATACACCGGTGCCATCGCCGTGATGGCGGTGACGGCCGTCGTCAGCTTTCAAGCCGCCGAAATCTACGACATCGATGTCTATCGCGGCCAGCTCAAGCAAATCACCCGCATCGCCTCATCCTGGGCGTTCGTGTTCCTGCTGTTCATCGGCGTGTCGTTCTTCGCCAAGGTCGGCAACGTCGTATCGCGCGTCTGGCTGTCGGCCTTCTTCTTTTGCGGCCTCGCCGCATTGACGGCCGAGCGTTTCGCCATCCGTTCGTTGGTACGCCGCTGGGCGCGCGATGGCCGGCTCGATCGCCGCACCATCATCGTCGGCTCCGATGAAAACAGCGAACATCTGATCGCCGCGCTCGACAAGCAGGACGATTCAGATCTCAAGATTCTTGGCGTGTTCGACGACCGCAACGATACGCGCGCGCTCGATACCTGCGCGGGCAAGCCGAAACTCGGCAAGATCGACGACATCGTCGAGTTCGCGCGCCGCACCCGCATCGATCTGGTGCTGTTCGCGCTGCCGATCTCGGCGGAAACGCGCATTCTGGACATGCTGAAAAAGCTCTGGGTGCTGCCGGTGGATATTCGCCTGTCCGCGCACACCAACAAGCTGCGCTTCCGTCCGCGCTCCTATTCCTACCTCGGCTCAGTGCCCACCCTCGACGTGTTCGAACAGCCGATCACCGATTGGGACATGGTGATGAAGTGGCTGTTCGACCATATCGTCGGAGCGCTCATGCTTGTGCTGCTGTCGCCGGTGATGGCGCTGGTCGCACTCGCGATCAAGCTCGACAGTCCGGGCCCTGTGCTGTTCCGCCAGAAGCGTTTCGGTTTCAACAACGAGCGCATCGACGTGTTCAAATTCCGCTCGCTCTATCATCATCAGGCCGATCCATTGGCCACAAAGGTGGTGACCAGAAACGACTCGCGCGTCACCCGCGTCGGGCGCTTCATCCGCAAGACCAGCCTTGACGAGTTGCCGCAGCTCTTCAACGTGGTCTTCAAGGGCAACCTGTCGATCGTCGGCCCGCGTCCGCACGCCGTGCAGGGCAAACTGCAAAGCCGCCTGTTCGACGAAGCCGTCGACGGCTATTTCGCCCGTCACCGCGTCAAGCCCGGCATCACCGGCTGGGCGCAGATCAATGGCTGGCGCGGTGAAATCGACAACGAAGAAAAGATCCAGAAACGCGTCGAGTTCGATCTGTATTACATCGAGAACTGGTCGGTGCTGTTCGATCTATACATTCTGCTGAAAACACCGCTGGCGCTGATCAAGGGCGAGAACGCCTACTAAAACTCTTTAGAAGGCGCCATGACCACCACCCTCACCGCTGACCGCCTTTATCCCGCAGGCACCGTTCCACCCGGCGTCGCGCGGTGGCAGCACGCCTTGTTGTGGGCGGCGGGATGTGGGGGCGCGATCGTCATGATCGAGCCGAGCCCGTACGAAATCGCGACACTGGCGGCCATCATCTTCTTCTACGCCACGGGTCTGCGGCTGCGGCCGGTATTCCTGCCTCTGCTGTTCCTGCTGGTCGTGATGAATCTGGGCTACACGATCTGTTCGGCCTATCTGATGGACGACTCCAAAATCGTGAACTGGATCGTCACCTCATGGTACATGGCGGTGACGGCGATTTTTTTCGCGATGGCATTGTCCGAGGATACCGGAGCAAGGCTGGATGCCCTGCGGCGCGGCCTGATTTTCGGCGCACTGATCGCCTCGATCACTGGCTTCATTGGCTACTTCCATCTGATGCCCGGCGGCGAGAACTTGTTCACCCTCTACGGCCGCGTCAAAGGCACCTTCAAGGATCCGAATGTGATCGCTGCGTTCTTGATCCTGCCGGCTTTGTTCACGTTGCAGGACGTCGTCACCCAGCCGTTCGGCAAGGCGATGCGCGGCGCGATCGCCTTCGGCATCATCGCGCTGGCGGTTCTGCTGGCCTTCTCGCGCGCCGCATGGGGTCAGTTGATCCTGACTGCGGTCTTCATGCTGATGTTGATGTATCTGACGAGTCCGTCGCGGCAGCAGCGCGGCCGCATCGTAATCACCACGGTTGCCGCCGTCGCGGTCATGAGCCTGCTCTTGATGGTTTTGCTGTCGTTCGATTCCATCGACAATCTGTTCAAGGAACGCGCCAGCTTCAACCAGAGTTACGACACCGGCCGCTTCGGACGTTTCGGGCGTCACGCACTGGGCTTCCAGATGGCGCTTGATCTGCCGCTCGGCATCGGGCCCTTGCAGTTCACCCGCTTCTTTCCCGAAGACACCCACAACTCCTTCCTCAACGCCTTCATGTCAGGGGGATGGATCGCCGGCGTCTGCTTCCCGGCGCTCGTATTCATCACTGTCGCGATGGGGTTCAAGCTGATCTTCGTCAAGGTGCCATGGCAGCGCGCGTATCTGGCAGTGTTCGCGGCATTTCTCGGCACCGTGGGCGAGGCCTTCATCATCGACGTTGATCACTGGCGGCATTTCTGGATGCTGCTCGGCGCGATGTGGGCGATGAACGTTGCGGCCTACGACTACATGGGACGGCGCGGTCAGGCGACCGCCTCGGCCACCGGCCTTGGTGGACACGCGTAAGATCAAAGTGCTATTCACGGCCGCGCAAATGACACCGGGATTGGCATGCAAGAGACCACAAACGCACCGGCTGCCGCGCTCATTTTCGCCAAAACGAATAAGGGACTCAATCTCCCCGTCATCGATCTGACAAATCCGCGCTTTGCGGTTGCAGACGACCTGCAGAGCCATGCGGGGCAACGTGACGCCTTTCTTAAGTGGAGTCGGAATCACAACCGGTTGCCGAAATTCGTCATGCGATTTCTCATCCGCCGCGCGGCGAAGCGTTCGCCGCTGTTGCAGGCAATCTACAAATCCGATCGCGAATTCCTCGACAGTATCAGCACCTATATTCTCAAGCTCGGTCCGGACAATTTACCGCAAGGTTTCGATGGACCGCTGGACAAGCGAGTAGCCGCATCGCCTCATGTCGTATTGATCCGGCTGCGAATGCAGCAAGTCGCACGTTTGCTGGCGGACACGCTCGTCCCGGTGTTGTCGGCCAATACTGACGCACCCCTCAACCTGATTAACATTGCAGGCGGCCCTGCGCTGGACAGCATCAATACCGTCATTTTCCTGTCCCGCGTTCAGCCCGGCCTCCTCAAGCGGCATGTTACTATTCATGTCTTCGATGCCGAAGAGGACGGGCCTGTCTTTGGCGCAAATGCCCTGACAGCACTGAAGCGACCGGGTGCGCCGCTCGAGGGCATCGACGTGAAATTCGAGTATCATTCCTATGATTGGAATAACCCTGCGCCGCTCACAGCACTTGTCTCCGAACTTAGGTCGCGCGGCGAAATCGTCGCCGCGTCATCGGAAGGCGGCCTGTTCGAATACGGAAGCGACGAGGCGATTGTCGAAAATCTGAGCGCGCTCGCTGCGCGGCAGGCGGGTGTACAGTTTGTGACAGGCTCGGTCACAAGTGCAAGCGATCTGCGAAAACGGATGATCGCCGAAACCAAATTCAAGCTCAAACCGCGAGGTATTGAAGGATTTGAACCGCTTGCGATTCGCTCTGGTTACAAAATCCTAAAGAGCGAACCAAATGTGATGAGCGATCAAGTGCTTTTAGGCCTCCGCCCCTAGCGATCAGGTTCTGGCCAAAGATGGCAGCCGCGCTCGCAGATCGGACAGCAGGCGCAACACATTGCTCGGCGGATCGACCACGATGCCCTTGCCGATCATCCAGACGCTGAACAGTGCGGTCGCCGCCAGCATCAAATACTGAAACAGAATCGCATCGGGATGCGCGACCGCGAGCGTCGAGCAGATGAATCCGGTGATGCGGACTGCAAGAACGGCCAATAGCAGCATCGAAATTGCGAAATTGCGTCCCTGTCTTGTGGTTCGCGGCAACCCCAGAAACGCAAACGCCATGGCGGCGAACACAAACGGATAAAGCGGCGCCAGCAGACGGTCATGCAGTTCGCCGCGGAATTGCGCGATTTCGGCGGGCGGCAGCTTCTCGTTGGCCGGCGGCGATATCAGTTCGTTGATGAATCGCTCGCGCGAGCTATAGGTGATCGTCGGCGTCGAGGAAAACTGCGACATGTCGAAGGCGTAGCTCTTGAAGCCGACAATCGCGGGATCGCGTTTGTCGGTCTCGAAACGCTGCAGATTTCCGTCGCGCAGCACGAGAAACGATCCGCGCTCGTTTTTCTGGATGACGCCACTATCGGCGATGACGTTGATGCGCTCGGCCGGATTGCGCTGATCGTCGATGAACACGCCGGCCAATACGCCGCCGGGCTGGCGTTCGCGCACCCGCAGCGTCAGTTTGCCGAGCTTGATGAACTGGCCGGGCTGAAGCACGTTGGCGACCACGTCGGCGCCGATCTCGCTGTTCCAGCGGCGCAGCGCACGCAGACATTCAGGCGCGATGTAGACCGACAGGCTCAGAATGAAGATGCTGACGATCAGCGTCGCGGCCATGAACGGACGGATCAAGCGCGAGGGCGACATGCCCGCCGCGCTGAGGACGATGATTTCCGAATCCGTCGCCAGCTTGTTGAGCGTGTGCGTCACCGCGATCACCAGCGCGATCGGAGCGATGATCAAGGCGAGCAGCGGGATCGCAAGGCTGGTGATGCCGAGAAAGACCAGGATGGTCTGACCCTGACTGGTCATCAGATCGATGCCGCGCAGCGCCTGCGTCACCCAGATCACGCTGGTCAGCGACACCAGAACGATCAAAAACGACAGCAGCACGATTCGCATGATGTAGGCGTCGATCGCGCCCGGCCATCCGAACAGTCTTTGCATCAGCAATCCGTACCTTGAGGTCTGGCGCGCCGCGCCGTCATCGGGAAGCTAGCCTCCTGATAATGGGGCTTTCATGACTATTCAACCTGCCCTGCGCCACTACACGGCATCCTGACCGGCACTCAGCCTTTCACGTCCGAAGGCGCTTCGCCCTTCCAGATCGCCGGAATCAGCGGCGGCTGGCCTGAGTCTTTAAGGATCGCCTGCGCTTCCGGTGTCACCAAGAATCGGACGAAATCTTTTGCCTCTTTGGTATTGGCCGCCGTTCCCGGAACAAGCGCCGCGTTGCGAATGGCTTCGCTCAAATTCACGCTGGCTGGAAACCGGATAATCTCGACGTCGTTTTTCGCGGCAACCGCCGCCGAATAGTAAACCACACCCGCGCCCGCGATTCCTTCTTTGACGGCGCGCACGGTTTCCGGCACCGACGTCGCCTTGGATGGATCGCCCGCGCTCGCATCGATGATCTTTTGCGCGACGTCAGGATTGCCTTCCAGCGCCGCGGCCTTTTTCAGAAAATCGACGGTGCGGCCGGTGGCAAGATCCTTCTCGGCGGTGATGCGGAGAAACTTGACGTCGGGCTTGGCAAGATCCGCGATCTGCCGAATGCCGAGCGGGTTGCCCTTGGCTGTGATGACAACCATCTCGTTCGACGAGAAAATTACATACCAGGACGCCGCGTCGCGGTCGGTGCCCGTGATCTTCTTGTTCATCAGGTCCTGATCGACAACGGCAGGCGACGACGATGCAAACACATCGACCGTGTCGCCCTTGAGGATGCGCTCGGCGAGCTGCTTGGACGTGCCCGGCGTCAGATTGATCGTGACGTCCTTGTTCTTTTCCTCGAATGCTTTTTTCATCGCCTTCAGGGGACCGGCCAGCGAATCCGCGTGAAACACTTCAATGGCGCCGGCCATCGTGCCGGTGGCGGACAGGCTGCTGAACAGGGCCAGCAAAATCGCGCAAAATACGGTTTGTTTTTTCATCGTCATCTCCCGGTTTCAGGACCGCGCTTCTGATTGGCCGGTCTCTGATGCTTTATTCGTGCAGAATGCAGGCGGCCGCACAAGCTTCGCAATTGCCGCGGCCGGCGCGTAAAATTCTTTTGAAGATGAACCGTGGAATATTTGACGGTTGAATGATGAACCGGATAAAATGGTCGGAGCGAGAGGATTTGAACCTCCGACCCCTAGTCCCCCAGACTAGTGCGCTAACCGGGCTGCGCTACGCTCCGACGTCTCAACGACCTTGATTGATTAGGGAAATCGGCGACGAAGCGCAAGGCGCGAAACTACGAGAAGCGAACATAAGAGACAAGAAATGCAGGGCCGGGACCGAAAAGCCCCGGAAGTCCCGAAGGATGTTCGTCGGGTGTTCTCATAAGCCGCGATTATCTATTGAGCCTGCTTTCAAGGAAGCCGACGCGCGTCTAAACGTCAGGAGCCGCATCAAATCTATTTTTGAACTCCAGCATCATTTCGGCTTGCTCCATTGGTGATGCAGTCATGAATTTGCCGGCGGCGGCTTGATGAGCAGCATCGCCGCGCTGAACGGCCTCCATGACGTGGACGCGACACTTCTGGCCGATTTCCTCGAATGTGCCGACGAAGGCTTCATCGCAGACGCCGCCGAGGTCTTTGCAAGTGAGCTTCTTCATATCTTCTCCGAACGTTTATTGACCGGCAGTGTCTTCATCGCTGGCCCATGCTTCAGCACCGGGGGGCCGTTTATTCCTTCAGCACACGGTCGATCAGTTCGCGCGCACTGACCAGATCGTCGAGAACCGCGCGGAGTTTGCCGCGATCGGTGACCGGCGCACCCTTGCGCAAATTTGGCGGCGCGTAGGCATCGGCACCGGAAAGATTCGGCACGGGCGATGACGGCATCACCGGCTTTGGTGCGGCCGGCATGACGGCCACCGGGATCTCGGCGACCGGCCTTTGTGTCACAGGCCGTACCGTGACCGGATCGGCGAGCCGATGCGAGGGCACGAAATCCATCGCGGTACGCACGGAACGAGGCGGCGCGGGCGCCTCTTCCTCTTCGTCCTCATCCTCGAAATCGGCGGTGTCGAAATCGTCGCCATCCGTGTCTTCATCATGCACGGCGCCATGGCCGCCGTTGCCCGTCTCGAAGGAGGGCCCGGCAAAGGAAGCCGGCACGATGGCGTCGTCGTCCAAAATCGCCTGCACCGCCTTGATGCCGTGCTCGCGCAGGATGCGCTGCACACCGCGAATGGTGTAGCCCTCGCCGTAAAGCAGACGGCGAATACCGCGCAGCAGATGAACGTCGTCGGGGCGATAGTAGCGGCGTCCGCCGCTTCGCTTCATCGGCTTGATCTGGACAAAGCGCGTTTCCCAGAAACGCAGCACATGCGCCGGGATATCGAGATCATCGGCGACCTCGCTGATCGTGCGAAATGCATCCGGCGCCTTGTCCAAATGCATAGTCCTCCCTTAGGCGATGCGGAATCACAATCCGTTCGCGCGCTGAATCGAACGCGCAAATCTACTGCTTTTTCAAACCCAGGGGAATTCAGTTCAGGCCGTCATACCGCCGAATCAAGCAACTTCGGATTCAGAACGTCAGTCGGCTTCCGCGATGGCGCCGTTGCCGCCATTGATGCGCTGCTTGAGAATGGCGGACGGCTTGAACACCATCACGCGGCGCGGCGAGATCGGCACTTCGGTTCCCGTTTTGGGGTTGCGGCCGATGCGTTCGCCCTTCTTGCGCACCACAAAGGAGCCGAACGAGGACAGCTTGACGGTCTCACCCCGCTCCAGGCAATCGGTGATCTCCTTCAGGACGAGTTCGACGAACGCAGCAGACTCCGTGCGCGACAGCCCTACCTTCTGGTAGACCGCTTCGCACAGATCGACTCGTATGACTGTCTTCCCGGTTCCGATGGTCATCGCCTGCCCCAATATTCCTCGGCGAACAATTCGTAACTGAAATTATGAGCTTAGCGACGATGGGTCAACCGCGCTCATCAACGCAATGGCATAAAGTACGCGGCAAATTCACTCGACTTTTAAGCACAGCCCTCACCAGCGTAGCAGCGCCGACCCCCATGTGAAGCCTCCGCCCATCGCCTCCAGCATCACAAGATCGTTTTTCTTGATCCGTCCGTCGCGCGCTGCAACCGCGAGCGCGAGCGGAATCGATGCCGCCGATGTGTTGCCGTGCAGATCGACCGTCAGGACCACCTTCTGCGGTGCAATATTCAATTTCTTGGCCGACGCATCGATGATGCGTTTGTTGGCCTGATGCGGAACCAGCCAATCAATGTCCTCGGCGCCGGTGCCGGTCGCCTTGAAGGCGTCCTCGATCACATCTGTGATCATTCCGACGGCATGCTTGAAGACCTCGCGTCCCTCCATCCGCAGGTGTCCCACGGTCTGGGTCGATGACGGACCGCCATCGACGAACAACTTGTCCTTGTGACGGCCGTCGGAACGTAGATGCGTTGTCAGAATGCCACGGTCGGATGTCTTGCCCGGCTGCGGCTGCGCCTCGAGCACCACAGCGCCCGCGCCGTCGCCAAACAGCACGCAGGTGCCGCGATCACTCCAGTCCAGAATGCGGGAGAAGGTTTCCGAGCCGATCACC
>JAIERI010000192.1 GCA_019747015.1 Xanthobacteraceae bacterium | reverse complement strand
CCCGCCATCAGGAAGCCGAAAGCGTGGATCGGATAGCTCGGGTTCGGCACCAGCACCACATCGCCGGGCGCGGTGATCGCTTGCGCCACATTTGCGAAGCCCTCCTTGGAGCCGAGCGTGGCGACGATCTGGGTCTCCGGATTGAGCTTCACGCCGAAGCGGCGCTCGTAATAGGCCGCCTGGGCCCGGCGCAATCCTGGAATGCCTTTGGAGGCCGAATAACGGTCGGTGCGCGGCTTGCCGAGCGTCTCCTTCAGCTTATCGATGACATGCTGGGGGGTCGGCAGGTCCGGGTTACCCATGCCAAGGTCGATGATGTCGGCTCCCGCATTGCGCGCGGCTGCCTTGGCCCGATTGACCTGTTCGAATACGTAAGGCGGCAGTCGGCGAATACGGTAAAATTCTTCCATTGGTCCAAGGCTCTATTTAAGGCTCTGTTTGAAAGCTCCAGAACCGGCAGACGGCGGGTCGATCAGGGCAAATCACCCGCTGCCGGATCGATTGGTTCTAGCACGAACCCCCGTTCGCGCCACCGGAAGCTGCGTCTACTGCGTGGTCTGTTGATTGGTTTGTTTGGCGGCCTGCCGGTCGCGGGCGGCGGCCAGTTCTTTCTCGATTTTGTCCTGTTCCTCGGGGGTCAGGACCGTCGATGTTCGGGGAGCGGGAATGTCATGGACCGGCAAATAGGGTGCCGGAGTTTCGGGTCGTGGCGGGGTGTTCTCGGGTAGGCCAATCAATGGCAAATCGGCGACCGGCATGGAACAGCCCCCTAAAAGCTGTCCCGTCAGAAAAAACGCGACCACCGCCGCGAGACGCGGACCGGACCAAGGCCGGGACATCGGAATGGGACGCGCCACTCTTCCTCACACACCTTACGAATCGAACCAGCAGAACTGGTATTCCGCTACGCGAAGCAAGTCTTGCGCGGAAGCACTATATCTCGCCGCAGGCAGCCGCATCCCGTAAACCCCAACCGTGCGGCCCGATTATGACCGAAACGCGACACATGCTGCAATGCAATGAAGCCCTCTTAACCGAACTATGCCATGGTACGCGCAACGGCAAAATGTCGGATCATATTAATTCGCGCTCTATAATGTCCGTCCCATGAGTGAAACAGCAGTTACATCGAACAGCACAAGCGACGGCGCGAACGGCGGAGCGGGCACCGACAAGACCGGTGACAAGACGTTCAACCCCGAAGCCTTCGCGCTCAATCTGGCGCGCGCGATGGAGAACACCGGGCGGGCGCTGTCCGCCTATCTCCAGCCGCGCGAGCACGGCGAGCGAATGCCGGGCGAACTCGGTGAAATGATCAAGTCGCTCTATGCCGTCGCCGATTACTGGATGTCGGATCAGAAGCGCGCAGCCGATCTGCAGACCAAGCTCGGCAAATCGTATCTCGATCTGTGGGCAAGCTCGATGAAGCGGCTTGCGGGCGAACCGTCGGAACCGACGATCCAGCCCAGTCCGCGCGACAAGCGCTTTCAGGACAAGGAGTGGCGCTCGAACCAGTTTTTCGATTTCATGATGCAGGCCTATTTGCTCACGACGAAATGGGCCGACGATCTGGTTCACGACGCCGAAGGCCTCGATCCGCACACCCGTCTGAAGGCAGAATTTTATGTCCGGCAGATCGGTAACGCGATCGCGCCGTCGAATTTCATTTTCACAAATCCGGAAATTCTGCGTCAGACGCTGGCCACCAATGGCGAGAATCTCGTTCGCGGCATGCAGATGCTCGCCGAGGATGTCAGCGCCGGACATGGCACGCTCAAGATCCGGCAATCGGCAGCGGATCTGGAAGTCGGCTCACATCTGGCGCTCACGCCCGGCAAGGTGATCTTCCAGAACGAGATCATGCAACTGATCCAGTATGCGCCGACAACGGAAAGCGTGCTGCGCACGCCGCTTCTGATCGTGCCGCCATGGATCAACAAATTCTACATCCTCGATCTGAAGCCGGAGAAATCTTACATCAAATGGTGCGTCGATCAGGGCCTTACCGTATTCGTGATCTCCTGGATCAATCCCGACAAGTCGCTCGGATCGAAAACATTCGACGACTACATGATGCAAGGCCCGCTCGCGGCGATGGACGTCATCGAGAAAATCACCGGCGAGATGAAGGTTCACACCCTGGGCTATTGCGTCGGCGGCACCCTGCTCGCCGCGACGCTGGCGTGGCTTGCTGAAAAGCGCCGCGTACGCGTGACATCGGCGACGCTGCTCACCGCGCAGGTCGACTTCACTCACGCCGGCGATCTTCTGGTCTTTGTCGATGAGGAGCAGATTGCCGCGCTCGAACAGGACATGCAGCAGGCGGGTGTACTGGAAGGCAGCCGCATGGCGATGGCCTTCAACATGCTGCGCGCCAATGATCTGATCTGGCCCTATATCGTCAACAATTACCTGAAGGGTCAGGCTCCAACGACATTCGACCTGCTGCACTGGAATTCGGACGCGACGCATTTGCCGGCCGCCAATCATTCCTATTATCTGCGCAACTGCTATCTAGAGAACCGGCTCTCGACCGGCACCATGGTGCTCGACAACACGCTGCTCGATCTGACCAAGGTGAAGGTGCCGGTCTACAATCTTGCCACGCAAGAGGATCACATCGCACCGGCAGCTTCGGTACTGTACGGGTCGCAGTTCTTCGGGGGGCCGGTGCGTTATGTGCTGGCGGGGTCCGGCCATATCGCTGGCGTCATCAATCCACCGGCCAACAACAAGTACCAGTACTGGACCAACGACAACATCAATCACACCACCCTGGATAGCTGGATGGAAGGCGCGCACGAACACAAAGGATCATGGTGGCCCGACTGGCGCACATGGCTTGAGACCGCCGACGCTGAAACCGTGCCAGCGCGCGAGCCGGGCGGCGGTGTGATGACGCCGATCGAGGACGCGCCCGGCAGCTACGTGCGGGTCCGGACGTAAAACCGCGGTCGCGGGATATTCACAATTCACAATTGGCCTTGCACGCAACGTCGTGATGGAAAAAGTCCTTCGCGTCATTGGCGTTTCGACGCCCAATCGTTTATGAGTTCACGGAGCGTTTGACCGGCGCCTGACTGGCCGGTTCAAGATCATCAGCTCCGGCTCCGGGGCCGAAGCATTCAGGACTGAAAGGGATATTCCGATGACGCGCGAATTATTCTGGCTGGCACTCACCGTGATTCTGACCGGGTTGCTGTGGATTCCCTACACCATCAACCGCTGCCAGGTCCGCGGCCTCAATGGCGCGATGGCCAATCCGTCGCGCAACGACAAACCGCAGGCCGAATGGGCCAACCGCATGATGTTCGCACATGACAACGCGGTCGAAAACCTCGTCATTTTCGCGCCGCTGGTCCTGATCCTGAACGCTGCCGATTATTCGACCAAATGGACGGTGCTGGCCTGCGCGGTGTTCTTCTGGTCCCGCCTCGCCCACATCATCGTTTACACGCTGGGTCTGCCGGTATTGCGAACATTGCTGTTCGTCGTCGGCTTCCTCGCGCAGGCGGTTCTTGCGCTGGCGATTTTCAAAATCCTGTAAATTTCCTCCAAATTAAAAAGGGACCGCATCGCGGTCCCTTTTTTGCAACAGGCGCTCGTCTCTCACACTTGCAAAGTATTGTTAACGGGCGCGGCTTAAGATTGCGCCGCCCGGCGAGACATTCTTCATTCCTGTCCGGGCCGTCTTGTTCACGCCACGGACCGCAGCTTGAAAAGCCGATTACCCCTTTCACCCTCCGCCGCACATGACGGCGCCCTACACTGGCTATTGCTGGCAGGCGTATTCGCCATTGCAATGGCACTGCGCCATAGCGTCGCCGCCAATACCGATGTGAGCTGGCTTCTGACCGTGTGCGAGAAGGTGCTGAAGGGCCAGCGCCTCTACACGGACATCATCGAAACCAATCCGCCGATCGCGATGCTGGCTTACCTGCCGAGCGTGATGCTGGAACACGCACTTGGTGTGCGCGCTGAAATCATCACCGATGCGCTGGTCTTCGTCGCGGTCGCATTGTCGATGTTTGTAGCCGCGCGAATTGTGCGGTGCTCAACGATGTTCGGCAGCGGCGATCAATGGCCGCTTGCGATCTTCTGCGCGGCGGTTCTGACCATCGTTCCGATGCAGACTTTCAGCCAGCGTGAGCATCTGGCCTTCGTCGCCTTCCTGCCCGCGCTCGCGGTGCTGATCCTGCGCGCACAAAACCTGCGGGTGCCGCTTTGGGCGGTGATCGCGGCCGGTCTCGGCGCGGGCGTCACACTGATGTTCAAGCCTTATTTCATCCTCGGTATCGGTACCGGAATTATCGCGGCGGCGGCCTGCGCGCGATCATGGCGCGCACTGTTCGCGCCGGAAAATTTCGTCGCCGCAGCAATGGTGGCTGTCTACACCGCCAGCATCTATCTTTTCTATCCGGATTATTTCACTCAAATCTATCCGCTGGTGCGCGACGTTTATCTTCTGTTCAAAAGGCCGATGACGGAGATGGTGGGCAGCACCGGGGTGCTTGCATGGGCCGTTGCGCTGATCGTGGCGCTCTTGATAAAATTGCCGCGCAAGCCCGATGCTTCCGCGACCGTGCTGATTGCAGCCTCCATCGGTTTTGCTGCCGCTTATTTCCTGCAGCGAAAAGGCTGGGCCTATCAATCCTATCCAATGATTGCGCTGGCGCTGATCGCTCTCGGATATGCCATCTCAACCTTGCCGGGCGATGCGAACGCATCGCGTGCGGCCCGCATTGGCGGACTTGGCGGCCTTGCGGGGCTTTTCCTTCTCAGTTTGCAATGGATGAACGACGCCTCCAACGCGCGTGTTCTGGAGGAGCCTGTCGCCCGCCTCGGACCGCATCCCAAACTATTGATGCTCAGCGCCGAAGCGTCGATTGGGCACCCGCTGGTACGTGCCGTTGGAGGCGAATGGGTGTCGCGCCAGCAAGGGCTATGGGTTCGCGAATTCGTCAAGCGGCTGCGCAGCGATCATCTGGTCGGTGCAGAACAGGACGAAAAACTCGATGCTTATGCCGCACGGGAGCGCGCGATGCTGATCGAGGATATCAAGAAGATACCGCCAACGGTCGTTCTTGTCGATAATCTGCTCAGTGACTGGGGTGCATGGCTGCGCGCCGATCCGGAATTGAGCGAACTGCTCAAACCCTACCGGCTGTCGCAAACCGTCCAGCATATCGACATTCTTAAGCGCGCCAACTGATCTTTGGGCGTGCGCGGTTTCAAGGAAATAGCGCCGGCTGGTCGATGCCCAGCGTCTCGGTGAAGCCGAACATCACGTTCATGTTCTGCACCGCCTGCCCCGACGCGCCCTTGGTGAGGCTGTCGAGGGTCGAGACGATGATCGCCCGGCCCGGCTGACGGTCGTTCGTCACGCCGATGAACGTCATGTTGGAGCCGCGCACATGCCGCGAATGCGGCATCCTGCCGAACGGCAACACATACACGAACGGCTCTTTCTCGTACTGCCGTGACAGAATGGCATGGAGTTCCTGCGCATTCTTCTCGCGCCGCCCGCGCACATAGATGGTCGAGAAGATTCCCCGGTTCATCGGCACCAGATGCGGCGTGAAGCTAGCCACTACTTCCTTGCCGGCGGCCTTGGAGAATTCCTGATCGAGTTCGGACATGTGCCTGTGATGGCCAACGCCGTAGGCGTTGAATCCTTCCGACACTTCGGAGAACAATATGTCCTCGCGCGGCGACCGCCCTGCCCCTGTCGTGCCGGACTTGGCGTCAATCACGATCTCGTCGCTCTTGATCGCCTTGGCTTTCAACAGAGGGATCAGCGGTAGTTGCGCGCACGTGGTGTAGCAGCCGGGATTGGCGACCAGCCGTGCCTTCTTGATCTCACGCCGATAGATTTCGACGAGGCCGTACACGGCTTCTTTTTGCAGCTCAAGCGCGTGGTGTTCGTGGCCATACCATTTTGCGTAGACCGCCGGATCCTCAAGACGGAAATCCGCCGACAGATCGACCACCTTGGTATTCGGCGCTTTCGCCAGCGCGTCCTTCAAGACCGTCTGTGTTGTCGCATGCGGCAGGCCGCAGAACACGAGATCGAGATTGGCGCTCGCCCAGTCCACACTCTCGATTGAAACCAGCCGCGGCAGATCGTAAGGGGCGAATTGCGGAAACACATCGCCCATCGCCTGCCCGGCGCGCCGGTCAGCGGTCAGAAGTTCGATCTGCACGCGCGGATGGCGCAGCAACAGCCGCACCAGTTCAGCGCCGGTATAACCCGACGCGCCGAGGATGCCGATTTTCTTCTTCTCAGCCATGATGTGTGTCCTTACGCGGGCGGCTTAAAACAAAGCGCTGCGAAGAAGGTCATGCGGCAGTTTGGGAAGGGAAACAAGATGCCGCGGACCGTCTCCAGCGGCATGACAGATGATCTTAAACGCGACCAGCCGCACATGCCGGGACAATACGGCGGCGGCGAGAGATTATGATGGTAGTGGCGTCGGTCATGGACGCGGATATAGGTCCGCGCCCATCCAAGGTCAAGCTACGTCAGGTCAAGATTGCAAGGCGTGGCCGGCTCAGATAACCGGCGACCACGGCGCCGGAACGAGGCGATAGCCGTTGCCATCTTTCTCGATATTGCCGAGGGCCGGGAACGGATAGTGGAAGCCCTGTACTTTCAGCTTTTCCACGACCAGCATGTCATAGACCTTGCGACGCGTGCTTTCCGCCATGTCGCCGTCCTGATCGAAATTCGCGTGCCAGCCGGGATTTCTCACGAACAGATCGGGATTATTTGTGACATCCGACTGGATGAACACGCGGTCCGAACCCGATGACAGCACATAAGACGTGTGACCGGGTGTGTGTCCGGCCGTCTCGACCGCCAGCAATCCCGGCGCGACATCCTTACCCCATTCGTAAGGCGTGACCTTCTTTGCCAGGCCAGCTTCGAACACCCGGCGATTGTTTTTGAACAGATCCTGCATGCGTCCCGCAGATGCACGGCTCATCTCACCGTCATCCATCCAGAACTTCCATTCCACCGCCGGCACGAGAATTTCCGCGTTCGGAAATGCGAGCTGATTGTCTGTGGTCAGCAAGCCGTTCACATGGTCGCCGTGAAAATGAGAGATCACGACCATGTCGACATTCTTTGGATCGATGCCGGCAGCCATCAGATTGGCCGCAAACTGTCCAACCGAACCCTTGGTCGCCGCATTGGCGGCGCGTCCGTTACCCGTGTCGATGACGACGAGTTTGCCGCCAGTATTGATCGCCAGCGGCGCGAAATGAATCGTGACCTTGTCCTGCGGCAAAAATGCCCTGCCGAGCGCGGCGTTGACGTCGTCCTTGCTCGCATTGAGTACGAACTTGTCAGCCAGCGGATATGTATTGGCGCCGTCGGACACCACGGCGACCTCGATGTCGCCGACCTTGTAACGATAGAAGCTCGGCGCCTGCTTGTTCGCGGGCGGCACGGCGGCATGCGCGGAACTGGAATTCAAAAGCGGCAATGCCGCCGCAGCCGCCGCGCCGACAAGCGCTTCGCGTCGTGTGATGGTCATGTTGTCCTCCCGGAACTGGCGCGTGTCTTATTGAGCAGGTTCGGCACGACGATTTTCAGATGCGTTTTTTAATCGTCATTTTCGAACCGTGCGATCACGAGAGCGCGATTGCTCGGCTCTTGCGGATAACATTCCGCCGCGTCCATTATTCCGGCATCACGCGAATATCAGAAGGCACTCCAGACCATCGCGATCAGCCGCGATGCCGCGTCGCCGAACAGCAGAAGTGTCGCGGCCCACACGAAAGCGGAAAGGAAATTGGCGGCCTGAAAGCGCCAGTAATCCATCTCGAAAATACCCGCGACCAGCGGCACCGCCGCACGCAACGGCCCGAAAAACCGTCCGATAAAAATGCCGGGAACGCCCCAGGCTTTGACGAATTTTTCCGCGCGCGGCAGCACGTCCGGGTAACGCGACAACGGCCACATTTGCGCAACGCGATCCTTGAATGTGTACCCGAGCCAGTACGATACCCAGTCGCCGAGTGCCGCGCCGATCGCGCCCGCGACCCATACGGGCCAGAAGCTGATATTGGAGGCACCGATCAGCGCGCCGATGCCGACCAGTGCACCCCATGCCGGAACCAGAAGCGAAATGAAAGCGAGCGACTCGCCGAACGCCAGCGCGAATACGATAGGCGCGGCCCACCCCTGATGGTCCTTCACGAAGCCGACGACCTCGCGGACCATGTCCTCCAAGCCCATTACGATGCCTTTTCGCCGACGTGGCGCGGACCGATATATCGCCGGCGCACATATCCCTGACGCAATTGCCTTTTAGTCTCCAAGATCGATGTTCCCGAATTGTCGTGTGCAGAAGGGTGTTTGGCGCGGCGCCCTCGCCTCTTTCATCACCCTCTCCATATGATGACCGCCCGATACATTGCCAATCACGATCCCGGCCAGTGGTTTCCTGGCCGGCGGTCTATTGCTACCTCATTCATGGCATAGTGATGGGGCCGATTCGCCTTGTCATACAAACCTGCAAGATAAACAAGATATGCGGAAGCCCCTGAAAGCAAACGCCAAGCCCGCCATCAAGCCTGTCGCCAAGGCAGCAGCAAAGTCTGCGGCCAAACCGGCCTCGAAATCCACGGCCAAGCCGAAAGGCGCAAGCGACCTGTTCGCCTCAACCGAGCGCAAGGCGCGCAGCGCGGCCACGTCCGCCGCTCGCGGCAGCGCCGAGGCCGGGTACACCGCGCGCGACATCGAGGTGCTCGAGGGTCTGGAGCCGGTCCGCCGCCGTCCAGGCATGTATATCGGCGGCACCGACGAGAAGGCGCTCCATCATCTGTTCGCCGAAGTCATCGACAACTCGATGGACGAGGCGCTGGCGGGTCACGCCGATTTCATCGATGTGCATCTCGGGGCTGACGGCTATCTGACCGTTACCGATAACGGGCGCGGCATTCCGGTCGATCCGCATCCGAAATTCAAGAACAAGTCGGCGCTCGAAATCATCATGTGCACGCTGCACGCGGGCGGCAAATTCGACTCCAAGGTCTATGAGACCTCGGGCGGTCTGCATGGCGTCGGCGTGTCGGTGGTCAACGCACTGTCCTCGCGTCTCGAAGTCGAGGTCGCACGCAGCCAGAAGCTCTACAAGATGGTGTTCGAGCGCGGCAAGCCGAAGGGCAAGCTCGAAGACCTCGGCAAGGTCAGCAACCGGCGCGGCACCAAAATACGCTTCAAGCCGGACCCCGATATTTTCGGCGGCAAAGCCGTCTTCAAGCCGCAGCGCCTGTTCAAGATGGCGCGCTCGAAAGCCTATCTGTTCGGCGGCGTCAAAATCCGCTGGCACTGCGATCCTGAATTGCTCAAGGGCATCGAGGACGTTCCGGCCGAGGACACGTTTCATTTTCCCGGCGGCTTGAAGGATTATCTCGCCGCGGCGATCCATGCCGACACGCTTGTGCATCCGGATATTTTCTCCGGCAAGACGGGACGCAACGGCGCGCACGGCGCGTGCGAATGGGCGGTGGCGTGGACCGCCGACGCCGACGGGTTCATGTCGTCCTATACCAACACCGTACCGACGCCGGACGGCGGCACTCATGAGGCGGGCATGCGCAGCGCGCTGCTGCGTGGCGTCAAGGATTATGCCGAGCGCATCGGTCAGGGCAAGAAAGCCGCCTCGATCACATCGGAAGACGTGATGGTGGGCGCGGCGGTGATGCTGTCGGTATTCGTGCGCGAGCCTGAATTCCAGGGCCAGACCAAGGACCGCCTCGCC
>JAIERI010000103.1 GCA_019747015.1 Xanthobacteraceae bacterium | reverse complement strand
CTCCACCGCGGGTGAAAAAACTTCCACCCCACGCGACGGCGCGGGCGCAGCTTGATGCCGGCACGAACCGCTTTCCTTTCCGCCGGCCGCGCCGTCATCCTGACCTGGGGTTGGAAGCGCGCGGCGATCGCCTTCATTGCAGGCGCCGTCTCCGCGCTGGCGATGGCGCCATTCAATGCGTGGCCGATTTTGTTTGTGACCATTCCCGTCGCGCTCTGGCTGATAGACGGCGCGGGCGCCGGACGGCTCGGCGGCATTCCCGCCGCGGCGTTGTCCGGCTGGTGGTTCGGCTTCGGCTATTTCGTCGCCGGTCTTTACTGGATCGGCTATGCCTTCCTTGTTGATGCGCAAACATTCGCATGGCTGCTGCCCGTCGCTGTCGCAGGGTTGCCGGCATTCCTTGCGCTGTTCATGGCGTTCGGCTTCGCCCTTGCGCGCGCAATCTGGACGAGGGACGCCTCGCGCATTCTCGCTTTCGCCGCCGCGGTGACAATGAGCGAATGGCTGCGCGGACATATTCTCACTGGCTTTCCGTGGAATCTGTTCGGCTACGCACTGGCCGAACCATTGGCACTGGCGCAGATCACATCCCTGATCGGGATCTGGGGGCTGACATTTCTGACGCTCGCGATTTTCGCGAGCCCGGCGGTGCTGATCGACGAGCGCGTCTTGACGAGGCGGCCAATATACCGACCTTGGCTGCCGCTGCTCGTCTCATTCGCGCTGCTGCTGGGGATGGGCGGTTATGGCGCGTGGCGGCTGAACGATCATCCGACCCGGCTCGTGCCGAAGGTCAAATTGCGCCTGATGCAGCCGAATTTACAGCAGGACGTGCGGTTCAACTACTCCGCCAAGAAGGCGGTGATGGAGAAATATCTGTCGCTGTCCGACCGCGCCACCGGGCCACAATCGACCGGCGTGCGCGATGCGACCATCCTCATCTGGCCGGAATCGGCGTTTCCGTTTTTTCTCGTGCGCGAGCCCGACGTGCTGGCGCAGATCGCCGAGTTTCTTCCGCCCACCACCACCCTCATCACCGGCTCGGTGCGTCCACCGGACTCACCGCCGGGCGTGAAAGTCACGCAGGCCTATAATTCGATCTACGCCATCGATCATGATGGCAGTGTCCTGTCGGTTTACGACAAGCTGCATCTCGTTCCGTTCGGCGAGTATCTGCCGTTTCAGGATGTGATGGAGAAACTTGGTTTCGTTCAGCTGACCAAGGTCATCGGCGGATTTATCGCCGGCGAGCGGCGGCATACGATGGAGATCCCGGGCGCGCCGCACGTGCTGCCGCTGATCTGCTACGAGGTCGCATTCTCCGGCGCCATCGTTCCGCCGGGCGAGCGCCCCGGCTGGATCGTGAACCTCACCAATGACGGATGGTTCGGCATCTCGACCGGCCCCTATCAGCATCTTCAGCAGGCGCGGCTGCGTGCCATCGAGGAAGGGCTGCCGATCGTGCGCGTGGCCAATACCGGCATCTCGGCGGTGATCGATCCGTTCGGCAGATATGTCGCTCGCCTGGAACTGGGGCATGAGGGCGTGCTGGATTCGGCGCTGCCGGCAGCGATTTCTCCGACGCTGTTCTCGCGGATCGGCGACGTTCCGCTTGCCGTTCTGCTTGCGCTGTCGCTGCTCTATGTCCTGCGCCGCCGCGCGGTGACAAGGAATGTTTAACAGCAAGACCGTAGTTCGGAATCGTTCCAAATCGCGCAAATACCGGCCAAACCTGTCCCGGATTTAACCTAAATTCTTCATTACGATAACGAGTCGTGTTTGACGATCTCAGCCCAAACGGCTTATTTCCGGCCTGAAGCCCTTCTCATATTGGACCGGCGCGGACGGTTGAAGAAAGTCGAGCATGTCGGCGAAGACGCCCAATCCCGTGGACAAGCATGTCGGCAGCCGCGTGCGGATGCGCCGGATCATGCTGGGCATGAGCCAGGAAAAGCTTGGTGAGGCGCTCGGCCTGACGTTCCAGCAGATTCAGAAATACGAAAAAGGCACCAACCGGATCGGCGCCAGCCGCGTCCAGCAGATCGGCGATGTGCTTCAGGTGCCGGTGTCGTTTTTCTTCGAAGGCGGCCCGACCACGTCCGTCAACGCCGCGGGACTGAGCGATGCGCCATCGCCAGCCTATGTCTCCGACTTTCTCGCAACCTCCGAGGGGCTTGCGCTGATCCGCGCCTTCACCCGTATTGCCGACGCCAAACTTCGCCGCAGCATCGTCGATCTGGTCGAGCAGATGGCCTCGCGCGAAGCTCCCGACCGGCGCTGACAACCCGATATGACCGACCGCGACAAGGCTGACGGCGCGAAAGCGGAGCACGCTCTCGCCGGGCACGGATCGTTCTTCGGACGCCGCAAGGGCCACCGGCTGCGCGCGCATCATTCAGAGTTGATCGAGCATCTTCTGCCGCGACTGTCACTCGACATCGCACACACAGCGTCGTCCGATCTGACATCGCTGTTCGGGACTGCCGTCGGCAACACCCGTCTCGAAATCGGATTCGGTGGCGGCGAACATCTTATTGCCGAGGCGCTGGCGCATCCACGAACCGGATTCATCGGCTGCGAGCCTTACGTCAACGGCATGGCCAAGATTCTGGCGCAGATCGAGGCGCATAATATCTCCAACATCCGCCTGTTCGCGGGCGATGCCGCCGATCTTGTCTCATGGGCGCCGCCGCATTCGCTGTCGCGGATTGATCTCATTCATCCCGACCCATGGCCGAAGCGCCGTCACTGGAAACGCCGTTTCGTACAGGATGCGACCGTCGGCGCGATGGCGCGTGTCCTTACTGACGATGGCGAGTTTCGTTTTGTCTGCGACATCGACGACTACAGCGCCTGGACGCTGATGCATCTGATGCGCTCGCGGGACTTTGTATGGACCGCGGAGCGGGCTGACGATTGGCGTCATCCCTGGCCCGGCTACACCATGACGCGTTATGGCGCCAAGGCGACGCGCGAGGGGCGCAAGGCGGCGTATCTGATTTTCCGGAAAGCCGCCTAGAGAAGCCGTAGACTCAGTATCGAAGTCGGGCTCAGGCCGGCTTGTTGCCCTCGCGGGCGCGCCAGAATGCCAGCACGCGCTGCGCGGTGGTGGCCGACAGGCGCTCGAAATTCACGCGTGCTTCCTCGATGTCCGGCGGCGATGGCACCTTGCCGGGACCGAGCCGCAGCACGATCAGGGCCCGCACCGTCCCCCATTCCAGTCCGATCGCTCGACCAAGAATAAGAATCGGATCGTAGCGGTCGCCGACCACCAGACGATCCACCGTGGACAGACGCACACCCGACAGCGCCGAAATCGCCGCCACGGCCTCTTCATATTGATGGTTCCGCGCGAAGTTGAGAATCGCCGCCTCGTTCAATTCGCCATTGCGGTGTAAAATGAGAATCGCGCGCTGGGCTGGCGCGAAATCGCGCTTTACAAGCTGCGCGTTCGGCGCGGAGGAAATCTCGATCATCGCCATGTTGATGGCGGCACGCTGTTTCGGCTTGGCGATGTCGAACAGACGGCGGCGGACGATATCGACCGACTTGCTCAGCAATTCTTTCAGCGAATGCGCGGAAATATCTTCGCGCTGACCGACCGCGAGCGCCAGCATGCCGTCGTCGGCCGCGCGCTTGACCAGCCCCGAATAGCCGCTGTCGGAGAATTTTGCGCCGGCGTTGCGCGCAACGGCGCGCACCACATCACGGTCGCCACGGCGAAGAATGACATCCGTGACCAGCGGCGAAAGAGCCGCGCGCTCGGAGATCGCGGCCAGATGCGATTGCCCCTTCATGCGGGCGATGTCGATCAGGGTCGGCTCGTCGAGCAGCGGCGAATGGGTGAGAAGAGGCCCTGCGATCCGGATTTCGTCTTCATGCACGAGCTGGTTGACCACGGTCGGCGGCGCATTGGCGAGCGTCGACAGGCGCTCGGCAAGGTCCGCCCGGGTGCTCATTTCGGTCGAAGGGATCAGCCCCATCAGAATGTCGTCGAACAACGCGACATGCCGGGTTTCGAAATGCGCCGCGCCCTGCAAAAACAAATCGGAAATACGCGAAATCGCCTCCGCCCGTTTCTGGGCGGTTCCGTGATTGACGATATCGTCCAGTTCAGGAATCAGCGAGGGAGCGGTTGCCATATTCTGCCGGATGCTTTTGCGCGTACGCGCTCGCAAAATAAGGATCGCAGGTGAAGGAAGGGTTAGTTCCAGGCCGATAAGTGCTGCAATTAAGCCTTTTCTTGATAACGGCTGGCCTTGCCGGGACAGCACCAAGCCGCTATATTCCCTTCAACAAATCAATTCTCATACGATCGCGTAGGAGAGTGGGCCCCCCCGGACCCGCTCTTTTTTATTACTTCAACGCGCTCGACAAACATCCGGTGAAACTCACCGGCAACGCAAGACGTAGACCTTGATCCTTGACATGACGCAACCCATCGCCACGCACGATGACGCCAATCTGCTCGCCGAACCACGCCTTGTGGTCGAGCCGGGCGTCGGCGCACGCGTCGCGGCGGTCGCTACCCCGGTGCTGGAGAGCATGGGCTATCGTCTGGTGCGCATCCACATTTCGGGCGAGGCTGGCTGCACGGTGCAGATCATGGCCGAGCGCCCCGACGGCACCATGCTGATCGAGGATTGCGAGGCAATCTCGCGCGCATTATCGCCGGTGATGGATGTCGCCGATCCGATCCAGCGCGCCTATCGCCTCGAGATTTCCTCGCCCGGCATCGACCGTCCGCTGGTGCGGCTTTCGGATTTCGAGCGTTACACCGGACATCTCATCAAGATCGAAATGGCCGTGCCGCATGACGGACGCAAACGCTTTCGCGGCATGCTGCAGGGTGTCGAGGGCGGCAATATCCGCGTGGTGCGCGATGATGCCAAAGCCGAGCACAAAGGCGCCCAAGCACCGGAGGTGTCGCTTCCGCTCGAGGATATCGCGGATGCCCGCCTGGTGCTGACGGATGAGTTGATCGCCGAATCCATGCGCCGGGGCCGCGATGCCGAACGCGAGCAACTTGAAAGCGCCGGCCTTGTGCCGCCGCCGCCGCCGCACGCCAAGAAGGCTCGCGAACTGCGGGATCTGTCCAAGACCCGCAAACCAAAACCGAAAGCGGCGCAGAAACCCGCGCCGAAGAACACCAAAGCCCACCGGCTTGCCGCAGACGAAAAGAAGCGCGCCGCCGAATCCAGTTCCACCGAAGGAGAGTAAATCATGGCCGCTGTCAGCGCCAACAAACTCGAACTGCTTCAGATCGCCGACGCCGTCGCGCGGGAAAAATCGATCGACCGCTCGATCGTGATCGCCGCGATGGAGGACGCCATCGCCAAGGCTGCCCGCGCCCGTTACGGCAGCGAGACCGATGTGCATGCCGAGATCGATAACAAGAAAGGCGAATTGCGCCTGTCCCGCCACATGCTGGTGGTCGAGGCGGTCGAGAATTCCGCCAACCAGATTTCGCTGAAGGACGCGCAGCGCGCCAATCCCGGCGCGCAGGTCGGCGACACCATCGCCGACACCCTGCCGCCGCTCGAATATGGCCGCATCGCCGCGCAGTCCGCCAAGCAGGTCATCGTGCAGAAGGTGCGCGAGGCCGAGCGCGACCGGCAATATCAGGAATTCAAGGACCGCATCGGCGAGATCGTCAACGGCATCGTCAAGCGCGTCGAATATGGCAGCGTCATCGTCGATCTGGGACGCGGCGAGGCCATCGTGCGCCGCGACGAGATGCTGCCGCGCGAAGTGTTCCGCAACGGCGACCGCGTGCGCGCCTATATCTTCGACGTGCGCCGCGAAACCCGCGGCCCGCAGATCTTTCTGTCGCGCACCCATCCGCAATTCATGGCGAAACTGTTCGCGCAGGAAGTGCCGGAAATCTACGATGGTATCGTGGAAATCAAGGCTGTGGCCCGTGATCCGGGCTCGCGCGCGAAAATCGGCGTTATCTCGCGCGATTCCTCGGTCGACCCGGTCGGCGCCTGCGTCGGCATGCGCGGCTCGCGTGTGCAGGCGGTTGTGAACGAACTGCAGGGCGAAAAGATCGACATCATCCCGTGGTCGCCGGACATTGCCACCTTCGTGGTCAACGGCCTTGCGCCGGCTGAAGTGTCGAAAGTCGTGATCGACGAAGATCGCGAGCGCATTGAAGTCGTGGTGCCCGATACCCAATTATCCCTTGCGATCGGCCGCCGCGGACAAAACGTGCGCTTGGCCTCGCAATTGACTGGCTGGGACATTGACATCCTGACCGAGCAGGAAGAATCCGAACGCCGCCAGGCCGATTTCGAAAACTCGACCCGTGTCTTCATGGAAGCGCTCAACGTCGACGAGGTGGTGGGCCAGCTTCTGGCCTCCGAGGGTTTCGGTTCGGTCGAGGAACTGGCACTGGTCGACGTACGCGAACTGGCGGGCATCGAAGGTTTTGATGAGGACACCGCCTCCGAGCTGCAAAGCCGCGCCAGGGAATATCTCGAACAGCTTGATGCCGAGCTTGAGACCAAGCGAAAGGAACTGGGCGTGGACGATGCCTTGAAGAACGTGCCCGGCGTGACCGGCAAAATGCTGGTGAAGTTCGGCGAGAACGACATCAAGACTGTCGATGATCTTGCCGGATGCGCCACCGACGATCTGGTTGGCTGGACCGAGCGCAAGGATGGCGAGAGTGTCAAGCATCCGGGCATTCTGGACGCGAGCGAAATCTCGCGCGAAGACGCCGAGACTCTGATCATGCAGGCGCGCGTTGTCGCCGGCTGGATCACCGAAGCCGACCTGCACAAGAAGACCGAGGACGACGCTTCGTCCGAGGAAAATCCGGGTTAAAGCATGATGTATCAAACGATCTTCAGCACGCATCATGCTCTAGATGATTGAAAAGGATATGCCCCGCGCATGCTCGCCATCGCCGACCCAACGGACCTCGACGACGGACCCCGGACCAAATCCGGGACCGCGCGGATGTGCGTTGTCACGCGGCAGGTCAAACCGGTCGACGAACTGATCCGGTTCGTGCTTTCGCCGCAGGGCGAGGCGATTGCGGATCTGAAGCGCAAACTGCCGGGGCGCGGATTGTGGATTTCGATCTCGCGCGAGAGCGTGGCGGAGGCGGCCAAACGCGGCCTGTTCGCCAAGAGCTTCAAACGCGCCGTCAAAACTTCGCCCTCGCTCGCCGCCGACACCGAGGCCCTGCTGGTGCGCAGCACCATTGAGGCTTTGGCGATGGCGGCCAAGGCGGGTCAGGCGGTGTCGGGCTTTGCCAAGGTCGAGGGTGCGATTACCGGCGGCCAGGCGGCGGCCGTGGTCCATGCCAGCGACGGCGCGGCCGACGGCATCCGCAAGCTGGGTGCCGTTTTGCACCAGCGAGATGCGGTTTTAACCAATGTTCCGGTCATAAATGACCTCTCCAGCGACGAATTGGATTTGGCGCTGGGCCGGTCAAATGTGATACATGCTGCCCTGCTTGCAGGTCCGGCGACCAAGACTTTCTTGACCCGTTGTCAAACGCTTCATCGGTATCGGCACAGCGCCGAAGACGGAGCAGGCGGCAAGACGAGCGGGCATCACCAAAGCGAACCGAAGGCTTGAATCAAGCGGCTCGCAAGCACACGAACGAGATTGGACTGTTGAATGGCTGATACCAAGAATCCTGGCGATAAAACGCTGAGCGTCGGTAGCAAAACTCTGTCCCTCAAGGGGCGTACAGAGACCGGTGTCGTGCGCCAGAGTTTCAGCCATGGCCGTACCAAATCGGTCGTGGTGGAAAAGAAAACCAAGCGCCGCGTCGCTGGTGAGCCGGCGGCTGCCGAACCAGCAGCGCCGGTCGCGCCAGCGCCGGCCAAGCCCGCGCCTGCCCGTCCCGCTGCGGGGACCAAGACGGCTGCGCGGAATTCCGGTGTCGTGCTGCGCACCCTGACCAACGACGAGCAGAGCGCGCGGGCCAGCGCCCTTGCCGACGCAAAGGTGCGTGAGGAAGAAGAGCGCCGTATCGCCGAAGCCGAAGCCATTCGCCGCAACTCCAAGGAAGGCCGTGAACAGGCCGAGCGCGAAGCCGCCGAGGCCCGCAAGAAGGCCGAGGAGGAGCGCCATCGCGCCGACGAGGAAGCCAAGGCAAAAGCCGAGCGCGAGGCCAAGAAACGTTTCGGCGAAGCCGAAGCCAAGGCTGCCGCGGCCAAGCCTGGCGCGCCCGTTGCGCGTGCGCCCGGTATTGCTGCCGACGCATCGGACGAAGATGAAGGTCCGCGTCAGATCAGGCGTGGCCCCGGCGGCGTTGCCCGCCCGGTCATTGCACCGAAAGTCACCGCCAAACCCGCGCCCGCCAAGCAGCGTGGCCGCCTGACGCTTGCGACGGCGCTCAACGCCGACGACGTGCGCGAGCGTTCGATCGCGTCCTTCCGCCGCCGCACCCAGCGCCTGACCAAGGGCCATCAGTCGAATGAGCCGAAAGAAAAGATCATTCGTGAAGTCGTCATTCCCGAAGCGATCACGATTCAGGAACTTGCCAACCGCATGGCGGAGCGTTCGGTCGATCTGGTCAAGCTGCTGATGAAGCAGGGACAGCTGGTGAAGATCACCGACGTGATCGACGCCGACACCGCGCAGTTGATCGCCGAGGAAATGGGCCACACCGTCAAGCGCGTCGCGGCCAGCGACGTCGAGGAAGGCCTGTTCGACATCATCGACGACTCCACCGACACCACGCCGCGCTCGCCGGTCGTGACCGTGATGGGCCATGTCGATCACGGCAAGACCTCGCTGCTTGATGCGTTGCGCCATGCCAATGTCGTCAGCGGCGAAGCCGGCGGCATCACCCAGCATATCGGCGCCTATCAGGTCACCTCGCCCGAGAGCGGCAAGAAGATCACCTTCATCGACACCCCTGGCCACGCCGCGTTCACCGCGATGCGCGCGCGCGGCGCCAAGGTCACCGACATCGTCATCCTCGTGGTGGCGGCCGATGACGGCGTGATGCCGCAGACCATCGAGGCGATCAATCACGCCAAGGCGGCAAAAGTGCCGATGATCATCGCGATCAACAAGATCGACAAGCCGGACGCCAAGCCGGAGCGCGTGCGCACCGAGCTATTACAGCACGAGGTGCAGGTTGAATCATTCGGCGGCGAGGTGGTCGATGTCGAAGTCTCGGCGAAGAACAAGACCAATCTCGACAAGCTGCTCGAGATGATCGCGCTGCAGGCCGACCTGCTCGACCTGAAAACCAATCCGGATCGTCCGGCCGAAGGCACCGTGATCGAAGCCAAGCTCGATCGCGGACGCGGTCCGGTGGCGACCGTGCTGGTTCAGCGCGGCACGCTCAAGGTCGGCGACATTATCGTTGCAGGCGCCGAAATGGGCCGCGTTCGCGCGCTGATCAACGATCAGGGCGTCACTGTAGACGAAGCCGGTCCGTCCGTGCCGGTCGAAGTCCTCGGCTTTAACGGTCCGCCGGAAGCCGGCGACCGTCTGGCTGTCGTCGACAGTGAAGCCCGCGCCCGCGAAGTCACGAGCTACCGCGCGCATCAGAAACGCGAGAAGTCCGCAGCCTCCTCCGGCATGCGCGGCTCGCTCGAACAGATGATGAGCCAGCTCAAGACCACGGGCCGCAAGGACTTCCCGCTGATCATCAAGGCCGACGTGCAGGGCTCGCTGGAAGCCATCCTCGGCTCGCTGGAAAAACTCGGCACCGAGGAGGTCGCCGCCCGCGTGCTGCACGCCGGTGTCGGCGGCATCTCCGAATCCGACGTCACGCTGGCGGAGGGCTTCAACGCCG
>JAIERI010000167.1 GCA_019747015.1 Xanthobacteraceae bacterium | reverse complement strand
ACGCGGGGATTTTTCTTCTGTGGCCGGTGCGACACGATATGGCAATGGCCGGCACCGCAGCCATTGCCCTACTCGGCCAATGGCCGAGTAGGGCTCAACGTCCCTCCCGCAGCCAGGTCGCGGCGAAAGCGCCGAGGAGCAGCAGCAGACCGATCAGGCCCGCGAACACCGGCAAGGCACCGATGCTGCGCACAACGCTGGCGTCACGCATTTTCAGGCCGAGCCAGCCCTCGCCGCGAAACACGCTGGAGGAATGCACGGGCAGGATGCGCGGCAGGTCGATGCTGCCATTGTCCGCGATGCGCCGTGTGTCGCCGCCGCTTGCCTGGGTCAGTGGTTTGAGCATTTCGGTGGTCGAAGTGACTTCCGAAAATTCCTTCGGGTTGATCGGCCCGACATTGATCAGCGCCTTGAGATCACCGTCGTTCGCCTGCCACAGACCGAGTTCGTCGGCGGAAGTTGCAGCGCGCCACACCCCGGGCTCGCTCTGCGACAGCTCAAGTTGCCGCGTTGCGCCGGACGGTGCGGTGATCGTCACTGGCGCGGCGGTGTCCGCCATGGTCTGGCGCACCGCCATAAGCTCGCGTCCCTGCACCTGAAGCCGCAGTGCTTCTTCGTCGAGGTCCGGCTGCTTCATCAGCCAATGCGACAGTCGCCGCAGCAAGTCCAAATGAGGACCGCCTCCTTCATAACCGCGTGCCCACAGCCATATGTGGTCAGAGAGCAAAAGCGCGACACGGCCCTCGCCCTGCCGCGACAAAAGCAGCAACGGCTTGCCGTCCGCGCCTTCCATCACTGCAGGCACGACGGGGTTGCGGGTATCGACGATGCGGAAGAAACGGCTCCAGTGCGGCGGTTCGCTGGCCGAGCCTTCGAGTCCGCGGGTCACGGGATGACGCTTGCCCATCTCGGTGAGGCGTGCAGTGAAGGCCTTCTCGGTGACGCCAACCGGCTCGGCCGGTAGCACGGCGTCGAGCGGGGTGCGCCAGATGCTGGTCTGGCTCGCATAGTCGGGGCCGGCAGATACGAGGACCGCGCCGCCATTGCGGACATAGCGCGTGATATTGTCGAAGTACGATGTCGGCAGCACTCCTTGCCGCGCGTAGCGGTCGAAGATGATGAGTTGAAACTCATTGATCTTCTGCTGGAACAATTCACGGGTCGGAAACGCGATCAGCGACAGTTCGTTGATCGGCGTGCCGTCCTGTTTCTCCGGCGGACGCAGAATGGTGAAATGTACCAGATCGACGCTGGCGTCGGATTTCAGAAGATTACGCCAAGTGCGCTCGCCCGAATGCGGCTCGCCCGACACCAGAAGTACGCGTAGCTTGTCGCGCACGCCGTCGATGGAGACTACCGCACGGTTGTTCACGGGGGTCAGTTCACCTTCCAGGGGCGAGGCTTCGATTTCAACGATATTCTGGCCAGCATGTGGAATCTCGAACGTGACGCTTTCGGTCTGCCCGCTGACAAGCGTGCGCTCGCTCAGCACCTCGCCGTCGCGCCGCACCGTGATTTGCGCGCTCTGGCCGGTTACGCCCTGATCGTCGAGCCGGTAGGTAATGGTTTGCGCCTGCCCGACGATGCCGAAACGCGGCGCGGTGACGATAGCGATGCGGCGGTCGCGCTCGCTGCTGCGTCCGGTAATCAGCCCATGCACCGGCGCGTTGAAGCCGAGCGCCCCGGTGCCGGCGGGAATATCATGGACACGCCCATCGGTGATGAGAAATGCGCCGGCGACGCGGTCGGTCGGCACGTCGGACAGCGCGGACGACAATGCGCCGAACAATTTTGTGCCGTCGGTCTCGCCATCGGCTTGTCCGGCCTCGACGGTGCGGACTTCAAGGCCCTTGATGTCCTTCAATCGTGTGAGGAGTGCCTCGCGCGTGGCTTCGGTCTCTTTGGTCCGTTCGCCGAAATTCTGGCTCGGGCTTCTGTCGACGACGACAGCGGCGACCGAGTTGAGCGGTTCGCGCTCTTCCTGGGTGAAAGATGGATTGGCCAGCGCCAGCAAAATCAGGACCAGCGCTAGAACGCGCACGGCTGCTCCGCGCGCGCGCGCCACCAGCAATACAACTGCGATGACAATGATCGCCGCCAGTGCGAGCCAGAGCACAAGCGTGGGAACAAGCGGCGCGAATGCGATGCCGTAATTCATATTTTATTGTCCTAGCCGCTCGATCAGCGCAGGCGCATGGACCTGATCGGCCTTGTAGTTGCCGGTCAGTGTGTACATCACGATGTTGACGCCGGCACGGAAGGCGAATTCACGCTGGCGCGGCTCGCCCGGCGTCAGCGGCAACATCGGCTGACCATCGGTGCGCATCGCCCACGCGCCAGCCAGGTCGTTCGAGGTAATGATGATCGGCGACACACCGTCGCCACCGCGCGCGGGCTTATCGGAGCCGTCTTCGTCATCGCCGCGGGGCAGCGCCTCGACCCATGTCTGGCCCGAGGTGAAGCGTCCGGGGAAATCGCGCAGCAGGAAAAATGTCTTTGTCAGCACATGCGCAGGCGGTACCGGCTCGAGTTCAGGTACGTCGAGCGAGCCGAGAATGTCGCGCAACGTCAGCATGCCCGGCGTCTTGGATTCGCCGCCGGGACCGGGCGGCGCATCGATAGCGTCGCGGGTGTCGAACAGCACGGTGCCGCCCTGCTTCATATAAGCGTCGAGGCGGTTGATCGCTTCCTGTGACGGTTTCGGCGCACCAGCGATCACCGGCCAGTAGATCAGCGGGAAGAATGCAAGTTCATCGTGCTCCGGATCGAGGCCCACGGGTTCGCCAGCCTCAAGCGCTGTGCGCTGCGCCAGGAACAGCGTCAATCCCGACACGCCGGCCTTGACGATGGAATCCACATCGGGATTACCGGTGACGACATAGCCTATGCGGGTCTGCGAGGTGGCCTTGATGGCGAAATCGTCGCTCGATGGAGAAGGCGTTGCAGGCTTGGCTTGATTTTGTGCCGCCGGTGGCTTTGGCGTGGCGGTCTGTGCGTGCGAGAGTGAAGGTGCGAACGCTGCCAGCGCAGTAGCCAGCAGGAACATGGCTGGCGCGGTACGGCGGCGCAGCAGTGCGGCCAGTCCACCGCCGAGAAGCGCGACAATGATCGCGTCGAACAGGAACAGAAGCAGTGCGGTGGAAAGTAGAATGCCGCGCAGATCCTTCGGCTCGGAGTTGGTGTAGGTGCCGTGCCGCGCCTTCAGCGCCGATGTATCGAGTGGTGCGAGGCGGTCGGCGCTGGCGAGCGCGTTCACAGCGAGTGGGCCCTCCGCGGGCCCATAGAAGCCCGGCGGATGGTCGGCATTGGCGCGGTCGCGGAAATCGGTGTGCAATGGCTTGGCTGTCGGGGGCGGCGGCCCGAACGCGCCGAAACCGTCGAGAATGCGAGTCGGCGCAACAGTCTCGGCGCTGCCCTCAGTCGCAACACCCGCACCGGGAGTGGCCGTGGTGCCGGACATGTCGACGATCCGCCGCAGCATTTCGACGAAGGTGCCGGACATCGGCAGATCCGACCAGCGCATGTCAGCGCTGATATGAAACAGCGCCACGATGCCTTTGTCGCGGCGCTCGCCGGTAACCAGCGGAGTGCCGTCGGCGAGGGACGCCCAGCTTCGCGCCGCCAGCGCTGGATCGGGCTCGGCGAGAACCTGACGATTGATGGTGACATCCTTGGGTACAACGAGACCCGTGAACGGGCCGTCGGCTGCGAACGACGCCAGATGCTGTGGCTTCTCCCAAGTGAGGCTGCCGCCCAGGCTGCGCCCGCCGCGCCGCAGTTTCACCGGCACAAGGTCATCGTCGCCTGCGGCCAGACGCGGCCCCGCAAAACGCACCAGCACACCGCCTTGCGCGATCCATGCGGTGAGCCGGTCGCGGATTTCCGGCGACAGCGTGCCGACATCGGCGAGCACGATCATCGGCAGATTCTGGTCGAGGAATTGCGCAATCGCCACCGCCGGAGCGCCGCGCTCGCCTAGCCGCACATCGGCAAACGGGGCCAGCGCGCGCGTCAGATAAAAGGTCGATGCCAAAAGCGGCTGGGATGTGTCGCTGGTCGCGCCACTGACGATGCCGATAGCGCGCCGTCGCCAGCGCTTGTCGAGCAACTGCACCGCGCCTGCGGATTGTTCGCCCGCGACTTCCAGCCGCGCGATGTCGTTGCGCAACTCCACCGGCAGATCGAAGCCAGCTTCGGTCTCGGTGTCGTTTGCTTTGAGCGTGAAGCGTGCCTCACCGATCGGCGCGCCTTTTGAATCGAGCGCGCGCACGAGACCGGTGTCCGCATTGCCGCCGCTCGCGCGCAGCACTTTCACCGTCATCCTGGCGGCGGCATTTTCCGCTGCCGCCAGAGCGTGCGCGGGTGGTGTGCCGCCTTCGACGACGGTCAGCGAACGGTCCTGAACGGTCTGTTTCAAACCCTCGACGAAGTCGCCACCGCGCCCGGCATCGACGCCGTCGCTGAGCCAGACAATATCGCTATCGCCGGTCGCGGCGAGAAAGCGCGCCAGTGCCGGCAAGGTGTCCACGCGTTCGACCGCGTAAGGTTTCGGCGCAAGCTGACGCAGCGCCACGCGTGCAGTGCCGGCGGGCATCAGCGTGATGTCGCGCGTCGTCTCCGACAGCGGCACCAGCGCGACAGCGCGGCGGGACGAATCCGCATTCGCGATCATCTCATCGGCGGCCCGTACCCGCGCCTCCCAGCTCGCAGCGGCGCTCCAGCCATCGTCAATCAGCAGCACCAGTGGTGCGTTACTGCCTGCCACACCTTCATTCGGATTCCAGATCGGGCCTGCGGCGGCGATGATTATCAGTGCCGCAGCCAGCAGGCGCAGCAGCGTGAGCCACCATGGCGTCCGTGCGGGGGTTTCTTCCTTCGGCACGATGTCGAACAACAATCGTGTCGGCGGAAAATCGACGCGTTTGGGGCGCGGCGGCATCACGCGCAGCAGCCACCACAGCACTGGAAGGCTGAGCAGTCCCGTCAGCAGTAGCGGTTCGGCGAAGGAAAGAGGTAAACCCATCATGCGGGTTGACCCGCACTTTGCCCGGACGGTGCGTTGAAGATCGTGTGCACACCCGCATCCATCCGCGCGTGCACGGCAAACAAGAGTTCGGTCGGTCCGCGGTCAGTACGATGGACTGTAAAGCTCCAGCCCGATTTTTCGCTCGCATCGCGAAGCGCGGCACGGTGGTTGGCCACAATACCCTGATAATCGGTGCGCCATTTCTCCGCACGGCCGGCGGTGATGCTGGCCCCACTCTCGGACTCGACGAATTCAATGCGCCCGTTATAGGGCAGGGCTTCCTCGGCTGGATCGACGATTTGCACAACATGGCCGCGCGCGCCATTGGTGGCGAGTTGCGACACGATAGCCCGAAAGTCGGAAATTGGACTCCAAAGGTCCGATAGCAATATAACTTCGGAGAACGGCGCCGGCGCGAAATTTGGCGGCAGGCTGGGCTGCTCAGCCGTGTCATGAACGATGACCTGCGCCATCGTCTCGATCACGTTGCGGTTGGCGGTTGGCCGCATCAAACCGGGAATGCCGACCCGCTCGCCACCCTGAACCAGAACTTCGGCGAGTGCGAATGCAACGACAAGCGCGCGGTCGAGCTTGCTCCATTCGGTTAAATGCGAACTAAAATCCATCGACGCCGAGCGGTCAATCCAGATCCAGACTGTGTGCGAAGATTCCCACTCGCGCTCGCGGACGTAGAGATTGTCGTCGCGTGCGGAACGGCGCCAATCGACATTGTGGGCCGGTTCGCCGTTCATGAAGTGGCGATACTGCCAGAAGTTTTCACCCGTGCCGGCGCGGCGGCGCCCATGCAAGCCGTGGATCACGGTCGCAGCAATGCGGCGTGCCTCGAGAATCAATCGCGGCACGCGCGCGGCGAGCTTGCGGCTCTTGCCGACGGCGCTCTCGACTGCTTCGTTCTGGGAATTATCGAGGCGTGGTTGCGCCATCCATCATCCAATCCGCGACTTGAGCTGCGCGATCACGTTACGGACGGTCTGGCCTTCGGCGCGCGCGGAGAAGGTCAGTGCCATGCGGTGTTTCAGCACGGGCTCGGCAAGATCAAGCACGTCATCGATCGAGGGAGCAAGACGGCCATCGAGCAGCGCGCGGGCACGCACGGCCAGCATCAGCGCCTGACTAGCCCGTGGGCCCGGGCCCCACGCGATGGACTTGGTCGCGTCGCCGTCGCCCTCGCCGGGACGCGCTGAGCGCACCAGAGTGAGGATCGCTTCCACTACGGAGTCGCCGACGGGGAGGCGGCGCACCAGCCGCTGCGCGGTGAGCAGCGTCTCGCCATTCATCGCCGCCTTCGCCACCGCCTGTTCGGCACCGGTGGTGTCGAACAGGATTTTGCGCTCGGCGTCGCGGTCCGGATATTCGACGTCGATCTCCATCAGAAAGCGGTCGAGCTGTGCTTCGGGCAGCGGATAGGTGCCTTCCTGCTCCAGCGGATTTTGCGTGGCGAGCACGTGGAAGGGTTTGGGCAGATCGTAGCGCGCGCCGGCCACCGTGATGTGCTGCTCCTGCATCGCCTGCAGCAGCGCTGATTGGGTGCGCGGCGAGGCGCGGTTGATCTCGTCTGCCATCAGAAGCTGCGCGAACACCGGTCCCGCGATGAAGCGGAACGAGCGTTTTCCGGTGGTGCTTTCGTCCAGCACCTCGGCGCCCAGAATGTCGGATGGCATCAGGTCTGGCGTGAACTGCACCCGCTTGGCATCCAAGCCGAGTGTGACACCGAGTGTTTCGACGAGTTTGGTCTTGGCGAGGCCAGGGACGCCGATTAGCAGGGCATGGCCGCCGGACAGGATTGTGACCAGAGCATTGTCGACGACGCGCTCCTGGCCGAAAATGATGGTGGAGATCGCCTGCCGCGCGGCGCGGATGTTGCCGGCGAGCTGTTCGGCGGAGCGAACGATCACGTCATCGAGCTTTTCGACACTGTCTGCGGTCATCGTCATCTCCTCAAAGGCTTCGCCTTGCGGCTTACAGACCCCATGCTATCTGCTGGCCTAGGTTATGTATGTGGCCATGTATGCGGCGAAATTCGCTGTCCCCACATTACCGGGCTTGCTGGTATGGCTTCATCAACTTGTAGCGAGTGCATGTCGTCACAAGATGGTGTGGAAATTCTTGCTTAAATCGTGCCAAACAGGATGCAAAGTCAGGGCAAACAATGGCGAAGCAAGGGCAGGGCACGGCGGCGCCGACAGATAGGGACGCAGCCATGCGGCTGGATGGCCTAGCGCGCGCTGCGAATGAAGCCGCATCAAAGGGCCTGCCGCCGGTGCATCTATGGAACCCGCCATTCTGCGGCGATCTCGATATCCGAATCAGCGGTGACGGCACGTGGTTTTATCTTAACACGCCGATCGGCCGCCCGGCTCTGGTGCGGCTATTCTCCACGATTTTGAAACGCGAGGGCGAACGCTATTTCCTTGTTACGCCGGTGGAGAAGGTCGGCATCCGCGTTGACGATACGCCGTTTCTCGCCGTTGAGATGCGCCGGGATGAAGAGGCTGGCGGGCGTGTTTTGTCGTTTCGCACCAACGTCGATGACTGGGTGAGATGCGATTCCAACTCTCCATTGCGATTCGAACCGGCGGCAGGCGGGGGCCTTGCCCCTTATCTTCATGTGCGCACCGGCATGTGGGCAAAGGTCACGCGTGCGCTATATTATGATCTGGTCGCGCTTGGTGAGGAGCGGACTATGGGTGGGCGCGTGATGTTCGGCGTCGCATCCGGTGGTGCGTTCTTCGCTATGGCGGACGCGGAACAAGTGGGCATGCAGGACTCTTGATTAGGAATAAGATTTGACTGAAAGCATTTTGAAAATCGGCAACACGCCGGACTCGTCAAAGGGATCTTCGCAATCGCCGAAGTTGCTCGGGCCGGGAGAATTTTTTGCGCGTGCGCGTGCGCGGCTGAATTTCGATGTGCCGCCAGGTCTCGCCGACGCCTCGATCCTCGCGCCGAGCGGTGATTTTGGCACCGACCAGATGTTGCAGATTATCGCCAAGGAACAACCGATTCGTCAGGCGGCGGTGCTGATCGCAGTCGTCGAACGTGATCTGCCGACAGTGCTGCTGACCACGCGCGCCCGCCATCTGATCGATCATCCCGGACAAGTGTCGTTTCCCGGCGGCAAGATTGATCAGAATGACACTTCGCCGCTGGAGGCCGCATTGCGCGAGGCGGACGAGGAGATTGGCCTGGAGCGCGAATTCATCGAGCCGCTCGGGTATCTCGACGTCTATGCCACCGGCTTCGGTTTTCGCATCCTGCCCACGCTGGCGAAAGTGCGGCCGGACTTCGAGCTTGCGATCAACGCCACTGAGGTCGATGACGCATTCGAAGTGCCGCTGGCGTTTTTGATGGATCCGAATAATCACAAGCAGGGCACCAAGGAATTCCGCGGCATCAAACGCTATTTCTACGAAATGCCGTACGAGCAACGTTACATTTGGGGCGCGACGGCTGGTATGTTGCGCGTGCTTTACGAGCGGATCTATGCATCATGATCCGGCCCATCCTGACCGAGATCTGGATTTTTCTCATTCCATTCGCGGCCTATGCGCTATTCGTCGTGATGAGCCGCGCCAATGTCTTGCATAGTTCGTCATGGCCCCTGCATGTCGTTGGCAGGCTCGCGATCGGCGCGTTGCTGCTCGTCATCGTCAGTCTCATCCTGCTGGCGCATTTCTCCGGCGCACCGCCGGGCTCGACCTATACGCCCGCGCATATCGAAAACGGCAAGCTTGTTCCTGGAAGCGAGAAATGAGCGCGTCTTCGCCGAATACAATCGTCAAGGCACCGTGGCTGACCTCGGGCCCTGCGGCGCGGGTGCTGGCGCTGTTGAATGCCGATGGCGAGGAGGCGCGTGTCGTCGGCGGCGCCGTACGCAACACTTTGCTTGAGCTGCCGGTGGGCGAGATCGACATCGCTACCACGGCCCGCCCCGATGAAGTCGTCCGTCGCGCCAGAGCCGCGCACATCAAATGCGTGCCCACCGGCATTGAGCATGGCACCGTCACGCTGGTGATTGACAGTCAGCCATTCGAGGTGACGACGCTGCGCGAAGACATCGAGACCTTCGGGCGCAAGGCCAAAGTGGCGTTCGGCCGCAACTGGGTACGCGACGCGCGGCGCCGCGACTTCACCATCAACGGTCTCTCGTTGTCGACTGACGGCGTGGTGCACGATCACGTCGGCGGGCTTATCGACATCGCGGACCGGCGCGTACGCTTCATTGGTGAGCCATCGCAGCGCATCGCGGAGGATTATCTGCGGATTTTGCGCTTTTTCCGCATTCATGCTGCCTACGGCGCCGGCGAGCCGGACCGGGCAGCGCTGCTGGCGTGCATCGATGCGCGCGAAGGCTTGCGCTCATTGTCGGCTGAGCGGCTGCGGATGGAAATACTCAAGCTGGTGGTGGCGCGAGGCGCCACAGAGGCTTTAATTGCAATGGACGATGGTGGGTTGTTGACGCGGATTGTCGCAGGGGTGGTCTATCACGGCCCGTTCGCAAAAATGATCGAAGCCGAGCGGGCGCTCGGACTTCATGCCGACGCCATGCGGCGCCTCGGCGCGCTGGCGGTCGCCGTGACCGAGGATGCGCGGCGCTTGTCGCAGCGATTGCGGTTGTCGAATGCCGAGACTAAGCGGCTGGATTCCATGGGCCATCGCTGGTGGCGGTTGTCCGACATGGACGAACAGGTGGCGCGGCGACGTGTCT
>JAIERI010000134.1 GCA_019747015.1 Xanthobacteraceae bacterium | reverse complement strand
TAAGCGTCCCTCCTGTTCAGGTTCCCGGCGACTCATGCGTGCGCAAACCCTGCTTGTTCTGGCGATCACGGCGCTGGCGGTCACGCCTGTGCGCGCCGGCGATCTTCGCATCACCCGCGATCACGGCGGCTATGTCGAGGAATACAAGGCCAAGTACGAGAAAATCCGCGAGAACGGTGAGCGCGTCATCATCGACGGCATCTGCAATTCAGCCTGCACCATGGTGTTCGGCATCGTGCCGACCAACAAGATTTGCGTGACCCCGCGCGCCAGCCTCGGTTTCCATCAGGCCTATTACGACAAGGCCTTCACCTTCGGCATCAAGGTGACGAGCGCGGAGGGCACCGCCGACCTGATGTCGTATTATCCCGAGCCGGTGAAGGACTGGATCAAGGACAATGGCGGGCTGACGGTGAACATGAAAAAGGTCACCAACGGCGTCGCGCTGTGGAAGATCGCCGATCCGTGCCCTGAGGAATTCTTTTAAGAATTTTATCGGAACGCCGCTATCCCGCTGACTTGAGCGTGCAATTCATGTCTTTGCCGCCGGGCAGGGCGATGAGGGCGCCCTCGCCCTTGTTCCACAGCCGTGTCTGACCCTTCGGATACTGGGCTTCGTAGCGTGCGCCCGATCCAGACAAGGCCTGCTTGAGAACGACGGATTCTTTCGTTGCCGACACGTAAGCATAACTCGGGCTACTGTTCACGAATGTCACCGTGAGCGGTGAGCCGAGGCCTTCGCAGGAAGCTTTGAAAGGGCCGAGGCTGATGCCTTTTGCGCGGCGAGCCGCCGGATATGTTTCGCGCAATACGCTGATCCGTTCGACATAGGCCTCGGCGAGACAACGCTTGCTGTCAGTGGAGGAAGTGCAATCGTTGCGCTGTGCGAGCCAACCATCTTGAGCTTTGATGACGTCGTTACGCGCCGCACCGGCACCGTCACGCGCCAGCGTGAAAAGCTGCTCCATTTCAACGTCAAGCGCAGCGAGGGTTGCATCTGCGCAAATCATCTTTTCGACAAGAGTTGGCGATTTGGCGCAATCGAAGCTGGGAAGAGCCTGTGCGGTCGCGGCTGACGGCGCGAGCGCGGCGGCCATCGGCCCGAGCATGAGGATCGCAAGCGCATAACGATCTGGATGGTTCAGGCGATGCATCATGATCCTCCATTCAACAGGCGTCTTGCGTCTAGAACGTGACAACGCCTCTGATCGATTCACCCTTCTTCATTAAATCGAACGCCTTGTTGATGTCATTGATCGGCATGACATGGGTGATCATCGGATCGATCTGAATCTTTCCGTCCATGTACCAGTCGACAATCTTTGGGACATCGGTGCGGCCGCGCGCGCCGCCGAATGCCGTGCCTTTCCAGACCCGGCCAGTGACCAATTGAAATGGCCGCGTCGAAATCTCCGCGCCCGATGGCGCGACGCCGATCACGATGGATTGGCCCCAGCCGCGGTGGCAGGCGTCCAGCGCCTGCCGCATCACGGTGACATTACCGGTGCAGTCGAATGTGTAGTCCGCGCCGCCGATCTGGTCGGCACCCTGCTTGGTCATGTTGACGAGGTGAGGGACCAGATCCTTGCCGATCTCCTTCGGGTTGACGAAATGGGTCATGCCGAAGCGCTCACCCCACGCCTTGCGATCGTTGTTGATGTCGACGCCGATGATCATGTCCGCGCCCGCGAGGCGAAGGCCCTGCAACACATTCAGCCCGATGCCGCCGAGACCGAACACGATGGCTTTGGCGCCTTGCTCGACTTTCGCCGTGTTGATGACCGCGCCGATGCCGGTGGTGACGCCGCAGCCGATGTAGCAGACCTTGTCGAACGGCGCGTCCTCGCGAATTTTCGCCACCGCGATTTCCGGCAGCACGGTGAAATTCGAAAACGTCGAGGTGCCCATATAGTGATGCACCGGCTTGCCGCCCAGTGAAAACCGCGAGGTGCCGTCCGGCATCAGGCCCTGGCCCTGCGTGGCGCGGATCGCGGTGCACAGATTGGTCTTGCGCGACAGGCATGACGGGCACTGGCGGCATTCGGGCGTATAAAGCGGGATGACGTGATCGCCTTTTTTCACGCTGGTCACGCCTTTGCCGACATCGACCACGATGCCCGCGCCTTCATGGCCGAGAATGGCGGGGAAAAGTCCCTCCGGATCGGCGCCCGACAACGTGAATTCATCGGTGTGACACACCCCGCTCGCCTTGACCTCGACCAGCACTTCGCCCTCGCGCGGGCCATCGAGCTGAACGGTAGTGACTTCCAGCGGTTTTCCAGCGGCGATAGCGACGGCAGCGCGAACGTCCATGATCTCATCCTTAAGTCGACGGCGATGTTATGCGGCCGCGATGCGGCTCTGCTGATTTGGCGGTTGCCGGATATCATAGGTTCGGGCAATCAGGTCTGCAAATGAATCGCCCTGTCAAAAAATGACATTTGAAAACGGCCATGTCCGAACAGCTCACATTTGAAAAGGCGATGGCCCGCGCCGCGCCGGTGCTGTTCGTGGTGCTGTGGAGCAGCGGTTTCGTCGTCACCAAGGCGGTGCTGCGGGGCGCCGAGCCGCTGACCTATCTGACCATCCGCATGGCGCTGGTGGTCGTGGTGATGGCGCTCATTGTCGCGATCGTGCGCCCGGTATGGCCGAGCCGCATGCAGACCTGGCACAGCATTGTCGCGGGCCTGCTGGTGCACGGCTTCTATCTTGGCGGCACGACCATTGCGATCTTCCATTCGGTGCCGGCGGGGTTATCCGCGCTGATCCCGGGATTGCAGCCCATCCTGACCTCGACGCTGGCCAATCGTTTTCTCGGCGAGCGCGTCACGCCGCTGCAATGGATGGGGCTGCTGCTCGGATTGTCCGGCGTGCTGCTGGTGCTGCACACCCGTTCGATGGAAGGGCAGCTCGGCTGGGGCTATCTCGGCACGGTCGTGGCGCTGATCAGCATCACGCTCGGCACGCTCTATCAAAAACGTTATTGCGGCAAGATCGACTGGCGTGCCGGCAATCTGATCCAGTTCGTCACCGCCGGATGTCTTTTTGCCATCGGTGCATTCATCTTCGAGACACGACAGGTGATCTGGTCGCGCGACTTCGTGCTGGCGCTGGGCTGGCTGGTGCTGATGCTGTCGGTCGGGTCGATCGGACTGTTGTATTGGCTGATCCGCCGCGCCGGCGCCACGCAGGTGGCGAGCCTGTTTTATCTGGTGCCCGCGACCACGGCGCTGATGGCGTATCTGCTGTTCGACGAGCATGTCGGCTGGCTCGGCATTCTCGGCATGGCGATCTGCGCCGCCGGCGTGTTTCTGGTCAACAAGCCGTAAGCGAAAGACCAAGAGAAGGTCGAAGTCTCGCCGGGAAGCTAACTTCTGGTCTTGGCATAAGCCGCCAGCGCGCGTTCGCGCGCAGCCTTGTGATCGACAATCGGTTCCGGGTAGCTCTTGCCGAGCGTGACACCGGCAGCCGTTAATTCCATCGGCGTCGCATCCCACGGATGATGGATGAGAGAAGGCGCCAGGTTCGCCAGTTCCGGTATCCAACGTGACACGTAAACGCCGTCGGGATCGAATTTCTCCCCCTGCAAAATTGGATTGAACACGCGGAAATACGGCGCGGCATCGGCGCCCGAACCGGCGACCCATTGCCAGCTTGCCGGATTACTGCCGGGATCGGCATCCACCAGCGTATCCCAGAACCATTTCTCGCCGTCGCGCCAGTCGATCAAGAGATGCTTGACGAGAAACGATGCGACGACCATCCGCACCCGGTTATGCATAATACCGCTGTGCCAGAGCTGGCGCATGCCGGCATCGACGATGGGATAGCCGGTTTGCCCGCGCTGCCAGGCGCGCAGCGCCTTGGCGTCGGGCCGCCATTTGAATTGATCGAATGACGGCTGCAGGTTTTGTTCGGCGAGATTTGGCAAATCGAACAACAGATGCCGCCAGAATTCGCGCCAGCCAAGTTCGCTCAGAAATTTCTCGACATCGCCGGCGATAGCGGGTTTTTGTGCGGCGGCGAATGTCGCGGCGTGATAAACTTGCCGCGGCGTGATTTCGCCGAACCGCAAATGCGGTGACAGGTGCGAGGTGTGATCGCCGTCCAGACGGTCGCGTTTGATGGCGTAGCCTTTGATCTCATGTTCGAGAAAATCGTGCAGGCGTTGTTGCGCGGCGGCTTCGCCGGTCGTCCACGCCGCGCGCAATCCGCCCGCCCAGTCGGGCCGCGATGGGTCAAGCTGCCAGTCTTCCAATGTGTCGCTCTCGATTTTGACCGGGGGAGGCAGCTTGCGCGGCGTGGGCAGCGGCTGCGCAGGTTCACCCAACGAGCGCACGCGCTTCCAGAACGGCGTGAACACGCGCAGGCCTCGTCCATCCTTGTTGCGGATGTCCTGCGGCCTCGCCAACAGATCGCTCGGGAAAGTCTTCGCTTCTATTCCAGCGCGCTCCAGTTCATGCGCCACGTTGCGCGCTAACGCCGCCTGGCCGGCAATCTCGTTGTCGATCCAGTAAACGGCGAATGCATTCGCCTCGCTCGCAATCTGCGGAATGATCGTCGCGGCGTCACCCTTGCGCAGCACCAGAGTCTGTCCAAATTTTTTAAGGCTTGCCTCCAGCGCGCGCAGCGACCCCGCCAGCCACCATCGCGACGCGCCGCCGAGCGGCCGGGGGCCAGTCTCGACTCGGGAATCATCCAGCACGTAAAGACAGACCAGCGGCGATCCGGTCTGCGCCGCAGCCGTGAGCGCTGCATGGTCCGACAGCCGCAGGTCGTCGCCAAACCACACCACGACCGCTTTATTCCCCAATCGATTCAACGGCGCTCCATTTTTTACTTTCAGCCAAAGCCGCTGGATCAGGCCGATTTAAGGGAAAGATAAGCATAAACCGTCACAACTAGTAGCGCCGTATTCGTGGCCCGGGGACACCTATGTTCGGTTTTAAACTGCGCTCTTTCCCGACTTTGCGCCTCAAACTCGGGACCAAGACCGTCATCTGCGCCGCACTGCTGATCGCGATCAACACCGCGATGGTGGTTGGCGCGGCCTATTGGTCCCTGACGAGTTCGTTCGAGGCGCGTTCGCGTGCGGACATCGAGGTCAATTTGCGCACACTGTCGCTGGCCTTCGCAGATGCCTACGAGGGAGCGAAGGTGAAGATCGCCGACGGCAGTGTCAGCCGCGCCGAGATCGCGGCGATGCCTGAGTTCAAGGATCATACGATCGTCGACCGTGCGACCTCTTATGTCGGCGGCACCGCGACGATCTTCGTCCATGACGATGCCACCGGCCAGTTCGTCCGCCGCACCACCAACGTGAAAAAGGAAAACGGCGACCGCGCCGTCGGCACCCAGCTGGCGCCGGATCATCCGGGGCAGGCCGCTCTGCGCCGGGGCGAAGCGTATAAGGGCCCCGCCGTGCTGTTCGGCCGGCGGTTCATCACCGCGTATCAGCCGGTGTTCGACACCGCAGGGAAGGTAATCGGCATTCTCTATGTCGGTAATCCGACCGCGCCGCTCGACGCGATGCTCGCCCATGCGCTGATGATGATGGCGATCGCGGGAACGATGGCGGCGCTGTTGGTGCTCGCGCTGACGATTGTCGTGACGCGGCGCGTGACGGCTCCGCTGAATTCAGTCACCGACTCACTAACTGCGCTCGCGGAAGGCCGTCCTGACGTCGCGATCCATCATACCGGCCGCCACGACGAAATTGGCGCCATTGCACGCACCATCGGTGTGTTCAAGACGAGCATGACCCAGCAGCAACGCCTCGAACAGGAGCGCGCTCAGGTCGAAATGCAGGCGGTGGAGAATCGCAATGCCGACCTGCAGCGTTTCGTCGATGAATTTCAGGCCGGTGTCGGCGGCATCATCGACAAGGTGCTGGAGTCCTCGCATCGCTTTGAGGAATCGGTGCGGCAGATGGCCGATCTCACGCGCACCACGGCGGAGATGTCGAATGAATCGGCGCACGCGTCCAAGCATGCGTCCGAACATGTCCGCAATGCCGCAACGGCGTCAGAAGAACTGTCAAGCTCGATTGCCGAGATCAACCGCCAGGTTCAGGTCTCCAACGGCGTCGCCGTTGAGGCGGTGAAGCAGGCCGCCTCAACCGACCAGCGGATGAGCGAACTGGCGCGTGCCGGAGATCGCATCGGCGATGTTCTTAAATTGATCACGTCCATTGCCGACCAGACCAATCTGCTGGCGCTGAATGCGACCATCGAGGCGGCACGTGCAGGGGACGCCGGGCGCGGCTTTGCCGTCGTCGCCGCCGAGGTCAAGAATCTCGCCGGCCAGACCGCGAAGGCGACGGAGGAAATCTCAAGCCACATCGCCAACATGCAGATAGCGACTGCTGAATCAGTCGATGCGATCAAGACCATCGGTCAGACCATCGAGCAGATCAACGGCATCGCCTCCTCGATCGCCAGCGCGGTCGATCAGCAGGGCGCGGCGACCCATGAGATCGCGCACAGCCTGCAAGCCGCGGCCAGCAGCACCACCCAGATCGCCGCCACCGCCGAAAGTGTCGCCCAGGGCGCGAATGCGACCGGCGAGACCTCCGATGCCATGTTCAGGTCGGTCGAAGCCCTGTGCGAGGATACCTCCCGGCTGAAAACCGAAGTCACGCGCTTCCTGAACGGGATGAAAGCGGCCTGATTTAATCTTTCGAGGTATTGCAACCCCCGGCGACTTGCTGCGTAGCTTTAATCAATGCGCAGATTTGGCGGTGCTCTCGCATCGCATGACCGTCCGGAGGCGGGTTTGAAACGTTACGTCATTTTGTATCTGGCGACGCTGGTCCTCATTCTTCCCGTCGATTTTCTTTTTCTCGGTACGCTCGCAAAGGAATTTTTCCGTACCCAGGTCGGCGACATGCTGGGGCCGGTGCGCATGGCGCCCGCGGTGATATTCTATCTGCTTTACGTCGCCGGTATTCTGATCTTCACCAACGGCGGCTCCTCCGCGACGTGGCAATCGGCGCTGACGTTCGGCGCCCTGTTTGGCCTGTTCTGTTATGCGACGTTCGAACTCACAGCGCTGGCGCTGCTCAGGCACTGGACCTGGCCGGTCGTCGTGGTCGATGTGGTGTGGGGCATGACGGTTACTGCAATCGCCTCCGCGCTCGGACTTTTGCTCACCGACTGGATTTTGGCGAAGGCCTGATCCCGATCGTATCGCAAAAATAAAAAGGGACGCGCGCGCGTCCCTTTTTGTTTGCCTTCGTTTGGCGCAAAGTGCGCGATCAGCGCGGCTGCGGCACGATGCGGATATACGGCTTCGGCGATTTCCAGCCATTCGGGTAGATCTTCCTGGCATCCTCGTCACTGACCGAGCCCGCGATGATGACGTCCTCGCCCTGTTTCCAGTTCGCCGGTGTCGCCACCTTGTGCTTGGCGGTGAGTTGCAGCGAATCGATGACGCGCAGGATCTCATCGAAGTTGCGGCCGGTGGTCATCGGGTAGACCAGCACGAGCTTGATCTTCTTGTCCGGACCGATGACGAACACGGTGCGCACGGTGGCGTTATCGGCGGCGGTGCGGCCGTCGGCGAGGCCCGGCGCATCGGCCGGCAGCATGTTGTAGAGCTTGGATACCTTCAGTTCGGTGTCGCCGATCATGGGATAGTTCGGGGCAAAGCCCTGCGTCTCCCTGATGTCCTCGCTCCACAGCGTGTGCTTGCTGACGGGATCGACAGAGAGGCCGAGCAGTTTCACGCCGCGTTTGTCGAATTCAGGCTTTAATCGCGCCAGCGTGCCAAGCTCGGTGGTGCAAACCGGCGTGAAATCCTTCGGGTGCGAAAACAGCAGCGCCCATTTGTCGCCGATCCAGTCGTGGAAATGGATGTGGCCTTCGGTGGTGTCGGCCTCAAAGTCGGGCGCCGTCGCGCCGATCTGAAGGGTCATGGTTTCGCCTCATGTCTTTCGGTTTTCGAATGAGATTGGTGGCTGAAATATAGGCGGGCAGCCGTGTCAACGTAATGGCGCGGCAAAAATAGACAACATCCTTCTGTGTTGTGACCGTTCCGCGACAGTCCTGTGCTCATGCCGCGTTCGATGCCGAAACAACACGGCTGAGTGATATTTTCGAATGCCCTGAATTCGCCCTTGATGCGCCGCACGCGCGCCGGGACACCCCGTCATCAATGAACCCGTGAGCCGCCGGTTGCGACCAATCGGCAACCATTCGGAAAGATGCGGACCCGTCATTCGGGTTATTAACGAATCATTTACGTCCGCATGGAAATGCTGCAAGACACAAAAACGAGCCAGAAACCATGACTGCCCAGCCTGCGCCTTCGACCCTCGCCGAACTCATCAGCAACATCGAAACCTTTCAGGACAATGCCGCCCGCTCGCACGCCGCGAGCGCGCTCGCTATCGTCCGCGACGGTGTCATCACCGGGGAAGGGCCGACCACCAAGGGTCGGATGCACTTTTCACGCGCGCTTGACGCCGGTGACGCCGCCTGGTGCGCGCGCATCCTCACCGCGCCGGCGATTTCCAATCAGCCGGTCAGCCGCGCCGAAGCCGAAGCCCTGTTTCAGATCAACGAGGCGGCCTCCGAGCGCACCGACGACGGCTTGTTCGACGATCTGTTCGCCAAAGCCATCGTACATCACGCCGCATCCGCCTCGGGATTGCCGGTGCCGCCGCGCAGCGTCGCGCTGTCGCCCGACACATCGATCGACTCGTGGGCGCCGACCAAATCGGTGGGTGTCGATGTCGAGGTGCTGGAATGGATCGCGTCGCAGATGCGCGGCAAGCGCCGCAGCAACCGGATCCTGATGGGCCTCGTCGCCACGCTGATCGGCGCGGCGACGATCCCTCTTGCTCAGTCATTGCCGTCGATCATCGACCTCGGCATGTAACATCGCTTTAATTGCGCCCTTTATCAGCGGCGAGCGTCATTTTTTGGCGCTCGCCGTTTCCGTTGCATCGAGGCCCAGCGTGCGGCCGGGGAAACCAGCGGCGTCGAAATAGCGCTGGCCCTGCACGTTCTGGAACTGCACCACGGTGCGCAGTCCATCCTCGGTCGGCTTGGAGACAAGGCGGCCGGCGCCCGATTTCGGCGTGATGCCGTTCGGCAGCGCCTCGGACAGCACGCGGCCGGTGAGGCCGCCGGTCGCTGTGGGCTTCACGCCCATGATCTGCGCCAGCGTCATGCCGATGTCGGCATTGCTGACCGGCAGCGCATCGACATAACCCGATTTGAAATCGGGACCGATCGCCGCCATGAAGTTCATGGTATCGGCGCGGCTGAAATTGCCGTGCATGCCCTGACCTTGCTGCAGGCGGGAGTCGGCGATCTCGACGCCGCACAGCAGCGGCTCGCCGCAATCGGTGGCGTAGGAGCGGAAGTTGATCACGATGGCGGGCTGCGGCGTCACGCCGTTGCCCTTCAGGTTGATCGCCGAAAGCGGCAGCGTGCCGGGGATGCGGCCGAAACTGTCATGCACGAAAATGCCGCTGACGTAGTCCTGCGCCATCAGGGCGCCGACGACCTTGCGTGCGAGCTCCTTGTCACCCTTTTTATCTTTCTTGGGAATGTAGACGAGGTTCGAACCGCCATTGGCGGCGACCACCACATCCGGCTTGGCAGCATCGGCGCCGATCAGGCCGTTGGCGAGACGCGGATAGGTGCCGTCGGTCACCGCCGCGTTCTTGCTGTCCGGGTCGAACAGGGGCAGTTTCAGCGC
>JAIERI010000197.1 GCA_019747015.1 Xanthobacteraceae bacterium | reverse complement strand
CTTACTTCGAAGGCATGAAGATGACGCCGGAGCCGATTACCGACATCCTCGACGCGCGCATCCTGGCGATGTTCGGCGACAAGATCACCACCGATCACATCTCGCCGGCCGGTTCGATCAAGCTGACCTCACCCGCGGGCAAATATCTCTCCGAGCATCAGGTGCGCCCCGCGGACTTCAACCAGTACGGCACCCGGCGCGGCAATCATGAAGTGATGATGCGCGGCACCTTCGCCAATATCCGCATCAAGAACCACATGCTCAAGGGCGCCGACGGCAACATCCCCGAAGGTGGTCTCACCAAGCACTGGCCGGACGGCGCACAGATGCCGATCTTCGATGCCGCGATGAAGTATCAGGAGGAGAAGGTTCCTCTGGTGGTGTTCGCCGGCGCCGAATACGGCAACGGCTCCTCGCGTGACTGGGCCGCGAAGGGCACGCGCCTGCTCGGCGTGCGCGCTGTCATCACGCAGAGCTTCGAGCGCATCCATCGCTCCAATCTGGTTGGCATGGGCGTGCTGCCGCTGACCTTCGAGGGCAGCGCGTCGTGGTCGTCGATCGGCATCAAGGGCGACGAGAAGGTCACCATCCGCGGCCTTCAGGGCGGTCTGAAGCCGCGCCAGACGCTCACTGCGGTGATCGAGTCGAGCGACGGATCGAAGAAGGAAGTGCCGCTGCTCTGCCGCATCGATACGCTGGACGAGCTTGAATATTACCGTAACGGCGGCATCCTTCACTATGTTCTGCGAAATCTCGCCGCGTAAAACGCGGCGTGATAAACGTATCCGTGAACAGCCTCACCGCGACGTGAGTGGCGAGTGATAGGAAGGCGGCCTAGAAAAAGGTCGCCTTCTTCTTTTAGACGCTAAAGTCATTCGGGGATTCAACGTGACCAGTTCTGACCTCAACACGGATACAGCCGATGCGCTTGGCGCGTCGCGTGTGCCTGTGTCGCGCCGGAGCGGGATGATGATGGGCGTCGCTGGTGTTTGCGTATTCGTTGCCGTGACCACCGCTGCCGCGGCCGACCCGCGCGCCGTGGTTGAACTGTTCACGTCGCAGGGTTGCTCGTCGTGTCCGCCGGCCGACAAGATGCTCGGTGAACTTGCAAAAGATCCTTCGCTAATCGCACTCAGCCTGCCGATCGATTATTGGGATTATCTTGGCTGGAAGGACACGCTGGCGGATTCGCGTTTCACCGCGCGCCAGAAAGCCTACTCCGCGATGCGCGGCGACCGCGAGGTCTATACGCCGCAGGTCGTCGTCAATGGCGTCACGCATGTACTCGGCAGTGATCGCGCCGGCATCGAGGCGGCTGTCGCGCGCACGCGGGCCGATCAGGACGTCATGAAGGTGCCGGTGACCCTCGCGAAGGACGGCGGTCATCTCAACGTGTCGGTCGCGGCCAGCGCCGGTCACGATCACGGCGAGATCTGGATCTGCGCGATCTCCAAATCGGTGCCGATCACTATCGGCCGCGGCGAAAACCGTGGACAGGAGATCGTCTACCACAACGTCGTGCGCAATGTGCTCAAGGTCGGCGACTGGAACGGCAAGGCCGGCAGCTGGAGCGTGCCGATGGAAAACATCGCGCGCGAGGGTATCGATGCTGCCGCTGTCTATGTGCAGGACGGCAATCGCGACCGGCCAGGTCCGATGCTTGGCGCAGCCTACACGCCGCTGAACTGAGGCTTTTCAAGACCACTGCTCTGACGCACGAGGCGAAGCCTCGGCAGCGGATTGCTGCGGTCACCGTTTCCGCAAACAAAAGGACCAACTTTCGTTGGCCCTTTAATTTTTGATGGGGAACTCTGAGTAGACCCGGTCCCGACGGCCCCGGGGGGCTGGGGGCTGAGGAATCCGGAGCTGAAAGGACCGGGTCATCGCAGAGACCGTTTTATTGCAATTTGGCGCGGCAGCCGGTGGGCCGAATTCGGGCGGCATTGTGATTTCTTCAACGAAGGCGTGATGCCGCAGCGGGCACAATTCGGGCTTGCCGGAAGTGTGTTGGAGGCGGATCATGTCGGTTAGGTGACTTCAGGAGACGATGCCGATGAGTTTTGGATCGGGAGAGGCGGAGACGGGCGATAACCGGGCAACGGGTCGCCCGCCCGATATAGCCATTCCCGCCATCGTTTCCTTCAACCGCCACGAGCTCAACCGCATCCTCAACCTTTACGGCCGCATGGTTGCCGATGGCGAATGGCGCGATTACGCCCTCGACTTTCTCAGGGACCGTGCGGTGTTCTCGATTTTTCGCCGTGCTTCGGAAGTGCCGATCTACCGGATCGAAAAGGATCCCCGGTTGGCCCGCAAGCAGGGCGCCTACAGTGTGGTTTCCGCCAGCGGCCAGATTTTGCGGCGCGGTCACGAACTCGATCGCGTCTTGCTGGTGATCGACCGCAAGTTGGCGCTGGTCTGATGAAGTCTCGACTGAGTCAGGCCGCGGCAGGCTGTACGCTGAACTGATCATACGCGCGCAAGGCATCAGCAGCATACATCAGGGCCGGTCCGCCTCCCATATAAACGCACATCGCGAGAACTTCTGCGACTTCCGCCCGGCTGGCACCCAAATCGTGCAGCGCCTTGACGTGGAACCCGATGCAGCCATCGCAGCGCTGAGTCACGCCGATCGCCAGCGCGATCAGTTCCTTGGTTCTTTTGTCCAACCGGCCCTCCGCGCTTGCACCTTTGGCTAGCGCATAAAAGCCCTTCATGGCGTCCGGCGCGAGCTTGGCAAGCTCCCGCGAAAATTCAGAGATACCCTGTGTGATCGCTCGATAATCTTTAGCCAATGGCCGCTCCTGAATTTGACATATCATATATTTGTAATATCATATAAACATGAAATGTAAAGTGCAGCCTCGCGATATCGCTAAAGACATGCCGGCCAAGGCTGTGATCGTCGCCGATTTTCTGAAAGGCCTCGCCAACGCCGACCGCCTTCTGATTTTGTGTTTCCTCGCGGGCGGGGAGCGCAATGTTAGCGATCTCATGGACGCCACCGGCATTGCCCAAACTTCGATGTCGCAACATCTTGCGAAGCTGAAATCTGAGGGGATCGTCGCCTCCCGGCGTGAACATCGCAACCTGTTCTATTTCATCGATCATGCGGCCGCGCGTGATGTTATGGCCGTTCTGTACGCGCATTTCTGTGGAAAGGATTGAAACCCATGTCGGTCTCTACCCCGACGGCCGTCTCGCCGCGCGATGCGGCCGAATGGCTCGCCGCAGGAAAAGCAATCCTGATCGATGTACGCGAGCCCGACGAATTCAAGGCCGAACATATTGCGTGTGCCATCTCCGTACCGCTCGGATCGGTGGCAAGGTTATTCGGCGACTTGCAAATCCTCGCAGGATGCAAGGTCATTTTCCAATGCCAGAAGGGAGGCCGCGGCGAACAAGCGTGCCGCCTGATGAGCGAGGCCACGTCTGGACATGAGCTCTGCAATCTAACGGGCGGCATCGAGGCGTGGAAGGAGGCCGGGTTAGCAGTCGCCCGTGCCTCGCCAGCCACTGCGATCTCCATTTTCCGCCAGGTTCAGATCGGTGCGGGCTCGCTCGTTTTGCTCAGCATTCTCGCAGGTTTTGCAGGATATACGTTTGGCTTTGCGCTTGCGGGCTTGATTGCCGCGATGCTCGTATTCGCGGGAATCAGCGGCTGGTGCGGAATGGCCATGCTGTTGGCGCACATGCCCTGGAACAGGGCGGCCTGACTCACCGGCTCTAGATTCCTCCTTCTGCCGGAATGGTGCCACTGCCTTTGCCAAGCGCGCGCTGCATCAGTACCGAATCCAGCCACCGTCCGAATTTGAACCCGACATCGGGAAGCGTTCCGATCATCGCAAAGCCCGCGCGGGTGTGCAGAGCGACCGAACCGGCGTTCGCCGAATCGCCGATCACCGCAATCATTTGACGGAAACCGAGGCGCTCACATCGCGCGATCAGCTCAGTCAGAAGCGCGCTGCCGATGCCCTGCCGCTGATGCGCGCGATCGAGATAGATCGAATTCTCCACGGTGAAACGATATGCCGGACGGGCACGATAAGACGCCGCGTAGGCGTAACCGGCGATGCGGCCATTGTGCTCGGCGATCAGATAGGGAAAGTTTTTCCCGGCGATATCCGAGAAACGCTTCGCCATCTCGGCGGCGTCCGGCGGCGTGAGTTCGAAGGTCGCGGTGCCTTCGTGAACTTCAGCGGCGTAGATGTCGGCGATGGCGGGAATATCGGCCAGCGTGGCGGGCCGGATCGTGAAGTCTGACATGACGCGACTTTAGATTTGCATGGCGCAAAACAAAAGCCCCGGCTTTTGGCCGGGGCTCTGTCATTTTACACCAAGTAGTCGACAGAAAAGCCTTCGATCAGTCGCGCTGTCCGAGAAGCTGCAGCAGCAGCGTGAACAGGTTGATGAAGTTCAGATAGAGCGACAGCGCGCCGGTGATGGCGGCTTTCTCGGCTATGTCGCCGCCTTGGGCGGCATAGCCGTAGATGTAGTCGTTCTTCAGCCGCTGGGTATCCCAGGCGGTGAGGCCTGCGAAAATCAGTACGCCGACCACCGAGACGATGAACTGCAGCATCGAGCTGGCGACGAAGATGTTCACCAGACTCGCGATGATGATGCCGAACAGGCCCATCATCAGGAACGAGCCCATGCCCGTCATGTCACGCTTGGTGGTGTAGCCGTAAAGGCTGAGCGCGCCGAACGATGCGGCGGTGATGAAGAACACCCGCACGATGGACGCGTGCGTGTACACCAGGAAGATCGACGACAGCGAGATGCCCATCAGCGCCGAGAATACCCAGAACAGCATCTGGGCGGTCGAGGGACGCAGACGGTTGATGCCGAAGGAGATGGCGAACACCATCACCAGCGGCGCGAGCATGAACAGCCACTTCAGCGGACTCACGAACAAAGCAACGCCGAACGACGTCAACAGGACGCTGCCGATCTTGCCGGCGGCGGCAGTGGTGTCGGTCGTAACGGCGGCCATGTAGAGGCCGAGCGCGGCGAGGCCCGTGATCGCCAGGCCGATCGACATGTAGTTGTAGATCTTGAGCATATAGGAGCGCAGGCCGGCATCGACGGCTGCGGCGTCGGTGCGGCCGGTGGCGGCGCGTCCGAACGGTGAAGCGTAGTTACGATCCAAGTCCGACATTGTCGAAACCTCGTTGTTGTCTGGTGCCCGCGATAGGGTCTGCGGCGCCAGTTATAAACCTTTTCACAGCCACCGGATGTGACATCTTTGAAATGGTTACCAGCGTTGAGGTGGTTACCAAAAAGACATCTTCAGCCGATTCTGAGCCTGTCCGTTATGTGGGAAACTAACACACTTCCCGCAAGTTACACGGCGCGGCTGAATGTCGCAAAGTGACGGAGCCGCCTGCTACAAATTGTCATAAGTTGCGAAGGACCGCAGCAGGTTTTTGATGAAGAGCCAGTAACGTTCCTGCCAGTCCGAGCCCAATTGTGACGATCAGGGCCGACAACACCACAATTGCTGCGCTGCCCGCCTGCCAGATGAAGGTCAAATTCATCAGCCGCGTCACGATCTGCCATGCGGCGATCGAACCAGCCGCGACGCCGAATAGCGCGGTGGCAAGGCCAATCATCAGATATTCGATGGTGTAGGCGCCGATCAGCCGTGTCCGCGTTGCCCCCAGCGTCTTGAGAATCACCGCGTCATAGACCCGATGGCGATGTCCGGCGGCGAGCGCGCCGCCCAGAACCAGAATCGCTGCGATCAGCGTCACCGAACTGGCGCCCCGGATCGCGAGTACGAGATTCGTTACCACCGCACCGACGCTTTGCAGCGCCTCGCGCACCCGCACGCTGGTGACGGAGGGATACGCGGCCGCCACCGCCTTGATGAGCTTGGCATCACTCGCCGCGCTGGAATTCGGTTCGGTCAGGGTCGCGACGTTGGTGTGCGGCGCGCCAGCAAAGGCATTCGGCGAGAACACCAGCACGAAATTGATTCCCAGGCTCTGCCAGTCGACAGTGCGCAGATTGGCGATCCGGGCCGTGATGTCGCGACCGAGCACGTTCACCGTAATCTCGTCGCCGATCGTCAGGCCGAATCCCTGCGCGATTTTCTTTTCAAGCGAGACTTGCGGCTCGCCGGTGAGATCGGCGGGCCACCATGCGCCTTCGACCACTTTGGAGCCGTTCGGCACATCATTTGTGTAGGTGATGCCGCGGTCGCTCTGCAGCACCCATTCCACATCCTGTGTGGGTTTCAGGTCTTCGGCCCGCACGCCCTTGGCGGCGACGATGCGTCCGCGCAGCATGGGCACGTTGTCGACGGTCGCGGAAGGGTCGGCCTGTTTCAGGAAGTCGCCGAAACGATCCGCTTCACCCGCCGGAATATCGAGAAAGTAAAACGATGGCGCGCGATCCGGCAGTGCCGCCATGAACTGGCGGCGCAGATTGCCGTCGATCTGCGTGATCGTCACCAGCACGGCGAGCCCGAGGCCCAGCGACATTACCACCGACGGCGTCAGTGCGCCGGGGCGATGGATGTTGGCGAGCGCGAGCCGCAGCATGGTGAGGCGCGGGCGCGGCAGGCGTTTCGCAATCCCCATCAGCAGCGACGCAAGGCCGCGCAGTAGCGCGAAAACGCCCAAACTGGAAGCGACGAACGCGGCGGCGACGCGCTTGTCGTAGGCAAGTCCGATCGCGACCGCGACCAGAAGCGCCGCGACCAGCGCGGTCAGCACCAGATATTGCCGGCGCGGCCAGCGGAATTCGTAAGTCACGCCTTCGCGAAACAGCGCCGCCACCGGCACGTCATGTGCGCGCGCCAGCGGCCACATCGCGAACGCCAGTGCCGTGAGCAGGCCGTAGACAAAAGCGAGCGCAAGTTCGCCGGGATGGAACGTCGGATCGACCGGCAGCGGCAGGATGTCGCCGAACAGGCCAACGATGAGGTATGGAAGCGCCGCGCCGATGGCGAGGCCGATCAGCGCGCCGATGGTGGCGAGCAGCACGATCTGCACGAGGTAAATCGCGAACACGTCCTGCGCGGTGGCGCCAAGCGCCTTGAAGGTCGCGATCACGTCGCGCCGCTGGTCGAGGTGGCTTTTCACGGCGTTAGCAACACCGACGCCGCCGACCAGAAGCGCCGCGAGGCCGACCAGTGTCAGAAATTGGGTGAACCGCGTGATGCTGCGCTCGAGCTGCGGCGAGGCGTTGTTGCGGCTGCGGATTTCCCAGCCCGCCTCGGGCAGCGCCTTGCGCGCCTCGTCAATCAGACGATCCGGCGCAACAGTGTCAGGCAACAGCACGCGATAATTCCAGCGCACCAGCGAGCCCGGTTGCAGCAAGCCGGTGGCGCGCAGCGCGTCGATGCTGACGAGAAAACGCGGGCCGAAACCGATGCCGCCGCCGGACAGTTTGTCGGGTTCGGCGCTGACGGTGCTGCGAATGACGAAAGGAATGCTGCCGACCGTGACGCTGTCGCCGATCTTCAAGCCAAGCCGGTCGAGCAGCACCGGATCGGCCGCCGCGCCGAATGTGCCGTCGCGCTGAGCGAAAATGCCGGACAGCGGCAATTGCGGATCGAGCGCGACCTCGCCGAGCATCGGATAGGCGGCGTCGACGGCTTTCAGGTCGATCAGTGCAAGATCGCCGCCCGGTGCGCGCGCCATGCCGCGCATGGTCGCGGCCGCCGATATTTTTCCGCGCGCGTCGAGAAACTGGCGCTCTTGTGGACTTGCCTCGCGCTGAAACAGCGAGAAGGATATATCGCCGCCCAGCAGCGTGCGGCCCTGATGCTCCAGGCCTTCGCTGAGACTTCCCGCCACCGAGCCAACGCCGGCGATGGCCATGACGCCGAGCGCGATGCAGACGACGAACACGTAAAAACCGCGCAGTCCGCTGCGCAATTCACGCAAGGCAAAGCGCAGTGGCAGGAACGAAACGCGGCGCGCACGATCGCTGGTTTGCTCACTCATGCGATGGAGGCCGTTTCGACCCAGTGCCGGTCGGTCGCCGGACCATCGATGCGTCCCGAACGCAGCCGTATCACGCGGCCGCAGCGCTGCGCCAGCGCGTGATCGTGCGTCACGAGCACGAGTGTCATGCCGCGTTCGCGATGATTGGCGAACAGCAGATCGACGATGTGCTGTCCGGTGGTCTCGTCGAGATTTCCGGTCGGCTCGTCCGCGACCAGAATGGAGGGATCCGGTGCCAGCGCACGGGCGAGCGCGACGCGCTGCTGTTCGCCGCCGGACAACTGGGTGGGATAATGATGCAGTCGTTCGCCGAGGCCGACAGCTTGCAATTCCTGCGCGGCGCGTTCCGCCGCGTCGGCGCGTCCGGCCAGTTCGAGCGGCACCGCGACGTTCTCCAGCGCGGTCATGGTCGGGATCAGATGAAACGACTGGAACACGATGCCGACATTGCGGCCACGAAATCGTGCGAGGCCGTCCTCGTCGAGAGCGTTGAAAGAGGTACCGTCGACCACCACCTCTCCGCTGTCGGGCCGCTCTAGCCCCGCCATCACCATCAAAAGGGTCGATTTGCCTGAGCCTGATGGTCCAATGAGGCCGACGGCTTCGCCTGGCGCCACCCGCAGGCTGACGTCCTTGAGGATGTGAACGCGTGCGGCGCCTGTGCCGAGCGATAGATTGACGCCAGAAATGGCGATGATGTCCGGCTCAGAGCCGGCGTGCGACGAGGGTTCGATGAGACTGTCCATGCAACTGTCATATGGGGCTTTGAGCGGCGCGGTCGAGAGGCTTACGCAAGTCTTCCTGACGCAAGCCTTCCTGATCGCGGCACTTTTGGGGACGATGGTGATGACCGATCCGGCAGCGGCGCAGACCTCTGGTGGGCCCCGCGCGACACCCATCAAGCTCGCCGTTCTGGGCGATTCCTTGACCGCCGGTTACGGGTTGCCCTCGGGCGCGGCGTTTCCAGCACGGTTGCAACTGGCGTTGAAGGACAAGGGAATCGATATCGACATGGTGAATGCCGGCGTCTCGGGCGACACCACATCCGGCGGGCGCGACCGGCTCGACTGGTCGATCCCCCAAGGCACGCAGGCCGTGATTGTCGAGCTCGGCGCCAACGACATGTTGCGCGGTGTCGATCCCAAGGTCAGTCGCGCGGCGCTGGACGATATCCTCAAGAAACTGAAAGCGCGCAACATTGCCATCTTATTGTGCGGGATGTACGCGCCGCCGAATTATGGCGCCGATTACGCGAAGGCTTTCAACGGCATGTATCCGGAACTGGCGAAGGCCTACAATGTGCCGCTGTATCCGTTCTTTCTTGACGGCGTCGCTGGTATCGCAAAGCTCAACCAGCCGGACGGATTGCATCCGACCGCCGACGGGGTCGACACGATCGTTAAGCAGATCCTGCCCACGGTGGAGGCATTTTTGAAGCCGTTGAACGTGACCGCCGGCACGTTTTGATCGCCAAACCCGTCCGGCGCACTCTGCTTGCTTCGCATCGTCATGTTCTGGCGGTAAAAACATCGAAGTGATTCGTAACGCGTGATTCGCGGCAAGGCTTGTTTAAGGCTCGTCCTGTAAAGTCGACGCGATCATGGACTTTCCTCTTCTGCATCGGGGGTGTCGTGATGCCGCGTCTGT
>JAIERI010000227.1 GCA_019747015.1 Xanthobacteraceae bacterium | reverse complement strand
TGTCCAACTTATCACCGTCATCGCACTGTTCCTTTTCTACCCGCGCCTTTGCGTCTTTCGACGCGGCGTCACGTGTGAAGGCGCAAAATCCCTGCTGGCAGAATCCCTTAGTCCTCGCCCGCCGCACCAAAGCGACCAGCGTTGAAGCCGTACCGAAGGGTCTCGAAATTAAAACTACCGCACGAGATGTCGTACCTAACAGCCGGAAGGCTACAATATGGCGTGACTCCCGCGCAAGAGTCCGGTCCTGCCGTCCACATGTTCCGTATAAATCCGCTTTTTATGCGGCCTTCCCGTAATCACGCGGGGGAGGCCGCTTGCTCACCTGTGAGCGAGGCACGTTCACACATTAAGAATGCATCTGATGACGTGTTGACAGTAAATGTGTGCCGATAGGATACTCGCTTCGTGCCGCCTTTCCGGGCGGCACGTTTTGTTTTCCGGACAGGCAAATTCAGCGTCGAGGACAAGGCACCTCGCATTGAGCCACCGGTCATTCATCAGGTCGCCATTATCGCCATGGGTCACGCGTCGCCGTCACATCTTCTCCCGGTTTTCGCCCGGGCCGATCTTGCATTCGAGCGAGGGGAAGGCGCGTGGCTGTTTGCCACTAACGGCGAGCGCTATCTCGACTTCACCAGCGGCGTTGCAGTCAACGCGCTCGGTCACGCCCATCCGCATTTGGTTGCAGCGATCCAGGCGCAGGCGTCCAAGCTCATTCACATGTCGAACCTGTTCAAGAGCCCGGATGGCGAGCGCATCGCGGCGCGGCTGTGCGAAGCAAGTTTCGCCGATGAGGTGTTTTTCGCCAATTCCGGCGCCGAGGCGATGGAATGCGCCATCAAGATCACGCGCAAATACCAGGCCGCCAATGGGCGGCCGGAACGCTACCGTATCGTCACGTTCGAGGGTGCGTTCCATGGCCGCACCTTGGCGACACTCGCCGCCGGCGGGCAGGAAAAATATCTCGAAGGGTTCGGACCGAAGGTCGAGGGTTTCGATCAGGTTCCGCTCGGCGATCTTGAAGCCACCAAAAAAGCGATCGGCCCAAACACTGCCGGCATCCTGATCGAACCGTTGCAGGGCGAGGGCGGCGTGCGTGAACCGGCGCATGCCTTCTTCAGGGCACTGCGCCAGCTTTGCGACGACAACGATCTGCTGCTGGTGTTCGACGAGGTGCAGACCGGCATGGGCCGCACCGGGGAATTATTCGCCTATCAGCGCATCGGCGTGACGCCGGATGTGATGGCGCTGGCCAAGGCGCTGGGCGGCGGATTTCCCATCGGCGCCTGCCTGTCGACCAAGGACGCCGCCATCGGCATGACGGCCGGCACCCACGGCTCGACTTTCGGCGGCAATCCGCTGGCGATTGCTGCGGCGAGTGCGGTGCTCGACCTGATGCTCGATTCGTCATTCATGGAACGGGTACGGCGCTCCTCGCTGCTGCTGAAACAAAAGCTCGCTTCGATCGTCGATCGCCATCCCGATGTGCTTGCCGAAGTGCGCGGCGAGGGATTGTTGATTGGTCTCAAAGCCGTTGGGCCGTCACCCGAGCTGGTCGCCGCATTCCGCGACGAGAAGCTGCTCACGGTTGGCGCCGGCGAGAATGTCGTGCGCCTGCTGCCGCCTTTGATCATCTCGGAAGCCGAGATCGAAGACGGAGTGAGCCGCATCGAGAAGGCCTGCGTGAAATTGTCCGCGGCCCATGCGAAGCGGAAGGCTGTGGGATGAGCAAGAAGCTGCGGCATTTTCTCGATATCTCGGCGTTGCCGACGCACGATCTGCGCGTGATGCTGGATGCGTCGCTGGCGATGAAGAAAGACCTCAAGGCCAACATCAAGCGCGACAAGCCACTCGATGGCAAGACGCTGGCGATGATCTTCGAGCGGCCTTCGACCCGCACTCGCGTGTCGTTCGAGGTCGGCATGCGTCAGCTCGGCGGCGAGGCGATCATGCTGACGGGGCAGGAAATGCAGCTCGGCCGCGGAGAAACCTTCGCCGACACCGCGCGGGTGCTGTCGCGCTTCGTCGATGCCATCATGATCCGCATTCTCAGTTATGACGCGTTGGCAGAAATGGTGGAGTACGCCACCGTGCCCGTCATCAACGGCCTGACGCGGCGCTCGCATCCCACTCAGGTGATGGCGGATGTGATGACCTTCGAGGAGCATCGCGGTCCGATCAAGGGCTGCACGGTGACGTGGACCGGCGACGATAATAACGTGCTGGCTTCCTGGGCGCACGCCGCAGAGCGCTTCAGCTTCAACCTGCGCGTCGCCACGCCGCCCGAGTTGGCGCCGAACAAGATGCTCCGGGACTGGATCAAGGCAACCGGCGCCCCGATCCTGATCGGCACCAATCCGGAAGAACTGGTGCGCGGCGCCGATTGCGTTGTCACCGACACATGGATGTCGATGGGCGACAAGGATGGCGAGCATCGCCATAATTTGCTGCGGCCCTATCAGGTCAACGAAAAGCTGATGTCCCTGGCCAAGCCCGACGCCATCTTCATGCATTGCTTGCCGGCGCATCGCGGCGAGGAGGTCACCGATGAGGTGATCGACGGTCCGCAATCGGTGGTGTTCGACGAGGCCGAAAATCGCCTGCATGCCCACAAGGGCATTCTGGCATGGTGTCTCGACGTTGTCGGGTGAAGAACTGGGGCGCTTGATTTGAGCGGTTTCAGTTCTTAAATCCGATGCACCCCTTTTTCACGGAGACGCTGCTGGTATGGCCGATCACGCCTCTATCCATGTGCCTTCGGCCTCCATTCGCGCGCCTTCGGCCGTGCCGGTTGACGATGCGGTGCTGCCCTTCGAGGTCAGTGCGCTCGACGTACGCGGCCGCCTCACCAAAATGGGCCCGGCGCTCGACGAGATTCTCACCAAACACGATTATCCCGTGCCGGTCGGTAAACTGCTCGGCGAAGCGATCGTCCTCACTACGCTGCTCGGCTCGTCGCTGAAATTCGACGGCCGCTTTATCCTGCAAACTCAGACCGACGGGGCTGTGTCTCTGATCGTGGTCGATTATATTGCGCCCGATCGCCTGCGCGCCTACGCGCGCTATGATGCGGCGCGCGTCACCCCGAATCTGACTTCAGCGGCGTTGCTCGGGCATGGGCACCTGGCCATGACCATTGATCAGGGCCCGGATATGAGCCGCTATCAGGGGCTCGTCGCGCTCACAGGTGGCAATCTTGAGGATGCCGCGCACGAATATTTTCTGCGCTCCGAACAAATCCCGACCCGTGTGCGCCTCGCCGTTGGCGAGGAATTTCGCGGCGGCGCCGGCCCGAAACATCGCTGGCGCGGCGGCGGCATGCTGATGCAGTTCTTGCCCAAGGCTCCGGAGCGCGCGCGGCAGGCCGACCTGCATCCCGGCGACGCGCCGGAGGGCAGCGAGGTTCACGCCGTGGCCGAGGACGATGCGTGGCTGGAGAGCCAGTCGCTGTTCGCGACCATCGAGGATGTCGAATTAATCGATCCCGATCTGTCCGGGGAGCGGCTGCTGTTCCGTCTGTTTCATGAGCGCGGCGTGCGGGTGTTTCCGAACCAGCCGATCAGCGCCAGATGCACCTGTTCGCGCGAGGCAGTCTCGGGCATGCTGGCGAGCTTTGAGCCGCGGGACCGCGCCGACATGGTGGAGAACGGCAAAGTCGTGGTGACGTGCGAGTTCTGCAACTCGACTTACGAATTCACGCCGCAGGAAGCTGGCGTGGAAGAGCCGACCTGAAATCAATTCAGCGTCCGCTTGGTGTCGGGACTGTCGAGCGAGAACAGCGGAATGTCGATCTCGAAACGCTCGCCGCGGTCGTTCACCATCTGATAGCGGCCGGTCATGAAACCGGAGGCGGTGGTGAGCGGCACGCCGCTGGTGTATTCGAAACGCTCCCCTGGCGCGAGGACCGGCTGTTCGCCGATTACGCCTTCGCCGCGCACCTCCTGGCTGCGGCCGGCGCTGTCGGTAATGATCCAGTGTCGGGTTTTCAGTTGCACTGTCTCCTGGCCACTATTCACAATGATGATGGTGTAGGCCCAGAAAAATTGCCGTTTCTCGGGTGCAGAGCGTTCGGGCAGAAATTGCGGCTCGACGATGACTTCGATTTGACGGGTGGTGGCGTGGTACATGGCCGGATGGTCCAGACGTGACGTGATTTGCAATGATAGCGAAAGCGTTGCCGCTTGCCCATTGGCAATCCCATCATGACGCCGATGCCGGTGCCATACGGGCTTCATGCTGTGCCAATGGGTTTTCAGCCATATTTTGACTGTGAAATGCCGTTAATTCGGCCCCGAAATTGCAACATAATTTATTGCCGGACGATTTGCGGGCTTCTGCGAACTTTCGTAATGCTCGCGCGTATTCCACAAAAGCGGGTACAGGCTTTGTGCGGGAATATGCGCTATTTCAATGCAGGAGCACTTTCTGGCGGTTAACCGATTCCACTTAGCCGGAAAATGCTCTAAGGCGTTCTTGCGCCGTCCACTGACCAATATCGATGACGATTATAACAGCCGATATGCCCGATCAGATTGCCGCAGAGACGGTACATAAGAAGTCTGTCGTGCTGCCGGTTGCCGTCGGCGAGCGTGAATTGCGGCTCGATCTGTTTCGCGGTCTGGCACTATGGCTGATCTTCATCGACCATCTGCCGCCGAACATTCTGACCTGGTTCACGATCCGTAATTACGGATTCAGCGACGCGACCGAAATTTTCATTTTCATCTCCGGCTATACCGCGGCCTTCGTCTACAGCCGCGCGATGGAAGAGCGCGGCTTCATCGTCGCGAGTGCGCGGATTCTCAAGCGCGTTTGGCAGATCTATGTTGCACATGTGTTTCTGTTCACGATTTATCTCGCTGAGATTTCCTACATCGCGACCAGTTTCGAGAACCCGCTTTACGCGGAGGAAATGGGTATTCTCGATTTCCTCAAGCAGCCCGACGTGACCATCGTTCAGGCACTGCTTTTGAAATTCCGGCCCGTCAACATGGACGTGCTGCCGCTTTACATCGTTCTGATGCTGTTCTTGCCGCTGATCCTGTGGCTGATGAAGCGCAAGGCGGATTTAACGCTGGCGCTGTCTGTACTGCTTTATGCGCTGACCTGGGAGTTCGATCTTTATCTCACCGCCTATCCGAATGGTTTCTGGGCGTTTAACCCGTATGCCTGGCAGCTTCTGTTCGTCTTCGGTGCGTGGTGTGCCCTCGGCGGCGCGCATCGCATGTCGCGCATCCTCGCCTCGCGCGTCACGCTCTGGCTGTCAATCACCTATCTGGCATTCGCCTTCTACGTCACCATGACCTGGTACGTGCCGCAACTGAATGGGTATCTGCCGCGCTGGATCGAGAGCTGGATGTATCCGATCAACAAGACGGATCTCGATGTGCTGCGCTTTGTGCATTTCCTGGCGCTGGCCGCGCTTACGGTGCGCTTCCTGCCCAAGGACTGGCCGGGCCTGAAATCGCCGTGGCTGCGGCCGATTATCCTGTGCGGGCAGCACTCGCTGGAAATATTTTGCGTCGGGGTATTTTTGGCCTTCGCCGGACACTTCATCCTTGCCGAAATATCCGGCGGCGCCTGGATGCATTTCGTCATTAGTATTACCGGAATTGTCATCATGTCGGCGGCAGCGTGGGTGCTATCGTGGTACAAACGCGAGGCAAGCAAGACTGGAAAACGGGGAAAACCTGCGGACATTGAAGCCGGGGCCGATTTTGCCGGAGGAGAGCCATGAGGATCGTGCTTGGCGCACTTGTCTGCGTTGGCGTGTTGGCGAGCGCACCTGCGCGCGCCAATGACGCCGACATCTGCGCGGTGCCGGCCTATCTTCTCACCAGCGACAGCGCACTGCCGAAGGTCGCAGCGGCGGTCAAAGACTACCGCCAACTGAACATCGTGGTTGTCGGCAGCCGTTCGTCTTCGCTCAACGGCCCGGATGGTTCAGCCAGCTCCTATCCTGCGAGGCTGGAAGCGGCGCTTCGCGAGAAGCTGCCGAGCATCGAAGTCCATGTCACGCTCGATTTGCGCGCCAAGCAGAGCGCGGCCGAGGTAGCTGCGGAACTCGAAAAGATCGGGCAGGAGAGCAAGCCGACGCTGGTGGTCTGGCAGACCGGCACCGTAGATGCGATGCGTTCGATCGATCCCGATGATTTTCGCGCTGGCCTGGATGACGGCGTGGCCATATTGCAAAAGCTTAATACCGACGTGATCTTGATGAATCTGCAATACAGTCCACGTATGGAGACGATGATCGCGGTCGCGCCCTATAACGACACGATCCGTGTCGTCGCCCAGCAGCGAAATGTGCCGATGTTCGATCGTTTTGCGATCATGCGGCAATGGAGCGACGCCGGCGATTTCGATCTGTTCGGACCGGCGCATGGATTTGGCATGGCCAAGCGGGTTCACGATTGCATCGGACGCGCGCTTGCGAAACTTGTGATCGAATCCGCGCACATCAATCCGGCCGCGCTTGGGATTCAGCGATGAATTCGCGGCTGATTCGGAAAATAGCAGTCTGGAAAGCGGCAGCCATCGCAGCGGTGTTTGTTGTCATGCCGGCCGCTATCGCCGGAGCGCAGACCATCGGTCAGGCCGAAGCCGCGGAGGCGGCGAATGCCGCGCAGAGCCAAGCCGTCTCAAATCCGATATCGCAAGACAAGAGCGTAGGGGACGCACCCGAACAAAAAGGTCTTGCGGCCAAGGCGCTCGACGCGGCTGCAAGTGCCGCCAACAAGGCGGGCGATATCCTAACACGCGTGCCTTGCCTCGAGCCGAAAGGCCCGGCTGCGGCGACAGCATCCCTACCGCATGTTGCGCGCAAATTGAACGCTGGAGAGCCGGTCACTATCATCGCGTTCGGCTCGTCCTCAACGCAGGGTTATGGCACGACCTCGCCGGCCTACACCTATCCCAATCGCCTCGCCGAACAATTGCGGCGCAAATTTCCGAAATCCGAAATCAATGTCATCAACCGCGGTGTCGGCGGGCAGGAAGTGCCCCAGATGATGGAGCGGTTACAGACCAGCGTGATCGATGAGCGCCCCGATCTCGTGATCTGGCAACTCGGTACTAACTCTGTTGTCAGGGGTGATGATACGTCCGGCACGGCGGCGCTGGTGGAAAGCGGCGTTTCGCGCATTCAGGCTATCGGTGCCGACGTGGTGCTGATCGATCCGCAATACGTTCCTGCGGTGACGGCGCAGAAAGAAGGCGCCAGCAGGATGGTCAAGCTGATCAAGGACATCGCGACGCTGAAAAAAGTTTCGGTATTTCCGCGCTTCGAGGTCATGCGGCATTGGCATGAGGACGAAAAATTGCCGTTCGACACCTTTGTCATCAGCGACGGCCTGCACATGAATGATTGGGGCTACGCGTGTTTCGCGCAATTGCTCGGCGATACCATCATCAAGTCGGTCGAACAGGTCAAAGCCGGCAGTGCTCCGGCCGAGATGCCGAATTCCCGGCCGATGTGAATCGTCATCTTGACGTGCGAGTTCTTACGGCCTCGAAGGATGACGATTGGAACTAGCTGCACTTAGGCCGACGCTCTTCGAGGCCATCGCTTCGCGATGGCCTCTCAGGGGACGGCCTTAAATCCTCACGCCTTATCCAGCGCCGCCGTCAAATCCTCGATCAGATCGTCGGGATGCTCCAGCCCCGTAGAGAAGCGGATGAAGCCGTCGCTGATGCCAAGCTCGGCGCGCGCCTCCGGCGTCAGCCTTTGATGCGTTGTCGTTGCCGGATGGGTGACGATGCTCTTGGCGTCGCCGAGATTGTTGGAGATCGAGGCGATGTTGCAGGCGTTGAGCACGCGGAACGCCGCCGCCTTGCCGCCCTTGACCTCGAAGCCGATCAGGGTCGATCCCGCGCTCATCTGCTTTTTAACGGTCGCGGCCTGGGGATGATCGGCACGTCCGGGATAGATCAGCCGCGCGATCTTCGGATGTTGCGCAAGCACATCGGCGATTTTCGCCGCGCTTTCGGTCTGCGCCTTGACGCGGACGCCGAGTGTTTCAAGACCCTTGAGCAGTACCCAGGCGTTGAATGGCGACATCGCCGGTCCGGTCTGGCGCAGGAAATTGTGGATATGTTCCTGGATGAACTCTTCCGACGACAGGATGATGCCGCCGAGGCAGCGGCCCTGACCGTCGATATGCTTGGTCGCGGAATAGACCACGACATCCGCGCCGAGCGTCAGCGGGCTTTGCCACATCGGGGTGGCGAACACATTGTCCACGATCAGACGCGCGCCACCGCGATGGGCGATGTCAGCGATCGCAACGATGTCGAGCACGTCGAGCGTCGGATTTGTCGGGCTTTCCAGAAAACAAGTTTTGGTATTCGGCCGCATTGCCTTGCGCCACTGATCGAGATCGAGGCCGTCGACCAGCGTGGATTCGATGCCGTAACGTGGCAGTAGATCTTCGGCGACATAGCGGCACGATCCGAACAACTGCTTGGAGGCGACGACATGATCGCCGGCCTTCAGCGGCGCGAGCATCGCGGTGGTCACCGCTGCCATGCCGGTGGCGGTGGCGCGCGCGGCCTGCGCGCCTTCCAGTTCGATCATGCGCCGCTCGAACATCGCGACGCTCGGATTCGAAAATCGCGAGTAGAGAAAGCCGGGGTCTTCGCCCTTGAAGCGCGCCTCGCATTCCTCGGCGCTGGCATAGACAAAGCCCTGCGTCAGAAAAATCGATTCCGAGGTTTCGTTGAACTGCGAGCGCAGCGTGCCGGAATGAACCATCCGCGTCTCGGGACGGTATTTGAGCGTGGCGGACGGCGCTTTGTCCGGCGGTGTCGAAGCAGACATGTGACCTCCAATCGCAGCCGCGCGCGAGCGGCCACAAAAAAACCGGCCTGGAAAAAATCCACAAGCCGGGAGCACATTGTCCCCGGCCTGTTTAGCGACTTGTTTAACGTGGCTGCAAGCCGGCCGGCTCAAATCACCACGGGATAAGTGCTAGGCTTAATCCCGCGCGCTCTTTCCGTCAAGCAACCCATCGGATAACCGATATGAGGCTAGCGCACAGCTTTAGAGGCTGAAAGCATTGGGAAAATAGATTGGCCTTTTCCATTCCCCCGGACGCTAACGGAATTCTGCCAGACCGCATGATCGCGGCGATGGCGGATTCCGGGCTGATCCTGCCAGCCTATCCGTTCGTGGAGAGCCAGATTCAGCCGGCCAGTCTCGACTTGCGGCTTGGAGATATTGCGTTCCGCGTCCGCGCCAGTTTCCTGCCAGGCCCCGGCACGACGGTCGCCGAGCGTATCGATGAATTGAAACTGCATGAAATTGATTTGTCCGACGGCGCGGTTCTGGAGACGAATTGCGTCTACATCGTGCCGCTGCTGGAAAGTCTTGCTCTGCCGCCCTCGATTCTGGCCGCCGCCAATCCGAAAAGTTCAACCGGGCGGCTCGATGTGTTCACCCGCGTGATCGCCGACAGC
>JAIERI010000019.1 GCA_019747015.1 Xanthobacteraceae bacterium | reverse complement strand
CTCGCGCTTGCCATCGGCCTCGACCGGCAGGGCCGTATCGACTGGCCGTCTGTGAGGGGCAGTTTCAATCTCGGCGCGCTTGCCATTGATCGTCTTAATCTGAACGGGCGTGTCGATCTGCACGATGCGGCGAGCGGTGGCCATCTTGTCCTCGACGATCTCGTGTTCAGCGGTGATGCACGCTCTCTCGCCACCGCCATGCGCGGCGAAGGCCATTTCAAACTCGCGGGCGCGCAAACACCGTTCCGGATTTCGACCGGCCAGACGCCGGACAACAAAGGCACGCGGGTGCGGCTCTCGCTCGATCCCGGCGAACCCCCGCTGGCCGCCGATCTCGACGGTGTGCTGACTTTCGAGGCGCAAAGCCCGCACCTGGAGGGGACGGCGACGCTGGCGCGCAGTTCGCAAAACCCGTGGCGCATCTCGACAAAGCTCAAGGCGACTCCTGCTTCGGCGTCTTTCGAGGAGATGGAGTGGGCCTATGGTCCCGAGGACGCCGCGCTGAAGCTGACCGGCGCCGGCGATATGCAGTTCGGCGCCTCGCCAAAGCTCCAGATCAAATTATCGGCGCAGCAGCTCGACGCCGACCCTCTTTTGGCCAAGGGCGGACGTACCGCGCCGGTTGAACTGCTTGCGAAACTGCGCGATCTCGTTGCGGAGATCCCGGCAGCACCGATAGCGGCGCAAGTCAGCATTAATGCCGACCAGATCTCGCTCGGTGGCCGGCCGGTGCAAAATATGTCCGCTGCAGTGCGCGGCGATGCGAATGGCTGGACGTTCGACAAGATCGAGCTTTCCGCGCCGGGCACCACGCGTGTCAATCTCAGCGGCACGGTGAAGCGTTCAGGCGGCGATGCCCGTTTCAATGGGCCGGTCGCCATCGATTCGAAGGGCTCGCAAAGTTTTCAGGACTGGTTTTTGGGTCAGCCGCTTGCCTCCTATCGTTATGAGACGCCGCTGGCGATTTCCGCGACCGCGGCCGTCGGAAAAGATGTTGTCGATCTTTCAAATTTCAAAATGACACTCGATGGCAACAGGCTTGAAGGTCGCGTGACGCAATCGAAAGATGAGCTTGTCGCCGTCCTGCAATCGCAGTCCTTCGATTTCGGCAATTCCGGCGATGCCGATGGCGCGCTCAACCGCCTGAAGGCGGCAGGGCCATCCCATGCCAAAATCTCGCTCGACGTCGCGCACGCAACCGTCGGCGGGCAGAACGTCTCCCCTTTGACATTCGATCTCGACTATCGCGCGGACGCACAAACATCGGGCACGACGCTCGGTCTTGCTGTCAAGCGCGCCGATCTGACGCCGTGGCTCGGCATGGCGCTGCCAGTTAACGGCCTCACCGCGAGTCTGAACGTGACCGGCGACAAATTTTCGCTGACCAATATCGACGGCAAGCCCGGCGACACGGAGGTGAAGGGAAGCCTTGCTGTGACGCGCGGAGATGACACGAATATCGATGGCGATCTGGCTCTCGATACGGTCGATGTCGCGGCGTTGACCGCCGCCGCGCTCGGCGGCGCAGGACGTGCGAGCGCCGATCCGCTCGGACGCGGCTGGCTGCAAGGCTGGCGCGGACGCATCGCATTCCGCTCCGCGCATGCGATTTTGCCGGGCGGCACGGCGCTGAACGATCCGAGCGGCGTTCTGCGCAATGACGGGCAATCGCTTTACGTTGACGATCTGAAGGCCATGCTCGGCGGCGGCACGGCCAGCGCAACGATAAAGGCCACGCGCGGCGAATCCAGCACGTCGGCGAGCGCGCAGGTGCAAATCACGGATGCTGACGGCGATGCGCTGAAATATCGCACTCTTGCATTGCCCGAGGGCAAGGCGTCGTTGCAGATGACTCTGGCGAGCGAAGGACGCAGTCTCGCCGCACTGTCCAACGCGCTGTCGGGCAATGGCGTGCTGACACTCGATGGTGCGCGCATCGAAGGCCTCGATGCCGGCGCGTTCGACGCCGCGATCAGTGCCAGCGACGGCGGGCAGGCGGGGGACGATGCCAAGCTCAGGGCCATCGTTGAACCGCTGCTGGCGCAAGGCGCTGTAGCGGTGAACGCGGCGCAAATTCCGTTCGACATCCGCGACGGCCGCCTGCGCGTTGGCGAGACGGCGCTCGATGCCGGCAACGCGCGTGTCGTGGTGTCGGGCGGTTACGACATGCCGGCCGATCAGGTCGATCTTCGCGCCACGCTGGCATTGCCGGCGCTCGGCACCCCGACCTCGCGTCCGCAGTTGCAAATCTTCCTGCACGGCACCCCCGATTCATTGAGCCGTACAGTCGATCTTTCGGCGCTGTCGTCATGGCTGGCGCTGCGGGCCATCGAGCGTGAAACGCAGCGGCTCGATCAGCTGGAAGGCAGAGGCGCGCCGTCCGCAGCGGGAGGTCAGCCGCACAGCGAAGCGCAACCGTCCGCGCCCGTTCCCGTCCCGGCGCCAAATCCGCGCAAGCGCGCGTCCGTTCCGAAAACCGCAGTAGCGCCTGTGTCCGTTCCGCCGCCGCCCGCGCCGAGCGTCACCGCTGACGGCCAGACGCTTGCGCCGCTGCCGCCGCCGATCGACATCCGCCCCGCACCGGGTGCGCGTCCGAAAAAGCCGCGTTCGCCCGGGCCGCAGGGTTTGCCGCCTGTGGGCACGGCTTTCTAATGGACGCGGTTTGCTGATTTTATTCGGTTATCGCGGGTGCGAGTTTTGGTACGCGTTACCGCGATATTCGCAAAAAGCCTGATGCCGAGTCGGAATGATGCGCAGGCGCCTGCGCGATGTGACGGATGCAGCACTGGAGTGCGGCATTCTCTCAGTTTGCTGTCGCAGGACGCTGGTTGCTGTCCTTCGACGGCAGCGCGCCGGCCGCGCGGGTGCGAAAATAATCGAGCACGAAAAGACGGATAGCGGAGGACAGATTGCCCTGCTGGCGGCCGCCGTCGATCTCGCCGACAAGTTCGGACAGCGTCATGCCCCGTATTGCGGAGATTTCCTTCATGCCGTTCCAGAACGCCTCTTCAAGACTGACACTGGTCTTGTGTCCGGCAACGACAATGGAGCGTTTTACGACGGGAGATTTCATGATTGCTTCCCGTCGTCGAGCAGATGCCGGTCCAGTTCGCGCGCGGCCCGGCGCGTCTGCTGCTCGTCCAGATTTTTCTGGGTTTTGGTCCGGCCGAAGCACGCCCGGTTGTGTTCGGCTTCGCTGGCGGCCTTGTCTCGCCCGGCGCGCTTTCTGTATTTTTTCAGATTGACCAGATCGCCCATCAGGATGATGTCCTGACTAACGGGGATGACAACAAGACCGTCATGGCAGCATGTCTTCTCTGCGAAGCCTCGGCGTTTCCGCGAAGTCTTGGCGTTGGTCCCTGACCCGGTCTCGACGCAACGTCGCTTCGAGATGGCAACGTGACAATCAATGATTCTGATTTCACAGCATCAAAGGCGTAACATGCCGCAGTGCGGAAGCGGTAGTCCGGACGCCCTACGCCTTTAGGCGAAGTGAAAAAACACCGGCATGTTGTGCGCTCCGTCCATGACAAACGCGTGGCGCGCAAATGATCGCGATGGCCTGTTATCCGGGCTGTGTCATCCTGGCTGGCTGCACCAGTTTGTCGAACTCATCGGCGGTGACAAAGCCCAGCCGCAGCGCCTCTTCTTTCAAAGTTGTGCCGTTGGCATGCGCGGTTTTCGCGACCTTCGCAGCGTTGTCATAGCCTATTTTCGGTGCAAGTGCAGTCACCAGCATCAGTGAGCGCTGCATCAACTCATCTATGCGTTTTTCGTCGGCACGGATGCCAATAACGCAATGTTCGGTGAACGATCGCGAGACGTCGGTCATCAGGCGGATCGACTGTAACATACCGTATGCCAGAAGAGGCTTGTACACATTCAGTTCGAAGTGACCCTGACTGCCCGCCACAGTGATCGTCGTCTGATTCCCGAAGATCTGACAACACACCATTGTCATCGCTTCGCACTGGGTGGGGTTGACCTTGCCCGGCATGATCGACGAGCCGGGCTCGTTCTCGGGCAATATCAATTCGCCGAGGCCCGAGCGCGGCCCGGACCCGAGCAGGCGAATGTCGTTAGCGATCTTGAACAGGCCGGTCGCCGCCGAATTGATCGCGCCGTGCACGGATACATAAGCGTCGTTCGACGCCAGCGCCTCGAACTTGTTCGGCGCGGTGACGAAAGGAAGCTTTGTGATCGCGGCGACGTGTCTGGCGAACGCCGCGGCGAATTCCGGCTTCGCGTTCAGTCCGGTGCCGACGGCGGTGCCGCCCTGCGCCAGCGGGAAAAGTTCTTTCACCACGATGTTCAGGCGTGCGATCGCGCTCTCCACCTGCGCGGCGTAACCGGAAAATTCCTGACCCAGCGTCAGCGGCGTCGCATCCTGGGTGTGGGTGCGTCCGATCTTGACGATATGCGCGAACGCTTTCTCCTTGTCGCGCAGCGCGGCGTGAAGTTCACCGAGCGCGGGGATCAGATCGTGGAGGATGCATTGCGCGGCGGCGATATGCATCGCGGTCGGGAATGAATCGTTCGACGACTGACTCATGTTGACGTGGTCGTTGGGATGAACCGGCTTCTTCGTGCCGCGCTCAAAGCCCAGCGCCTCGTTGGCGCGATTGGAAATCACCTCGTTCAGGTTCATGTTGCTCTGGGTGCCGGAGCCGGTCTGCCAGACCACGAGCGGGAAGTGATCGTCGAGCTTGCCGTCGACAATGTCGCTCGCCGCGGCGATGATGGCGTCGGCGAGCTTTTTGTCGAGCAGCCCGAGTTCGAGATTGGTCCTGGCGGCGGCGAGTTTGACGATCGCCAGCGCGCGCACGATCGGCAGCGGCATGTGTTCGTCGCCGATCTTGAAATTGTTGCGTGAGCGTTCGGTCTGCGCGCCCCAATAACGGTCGGCGGCGACCTCGATGGGCCCGAACGTGTCGGTTTCGGTGCGGGTGGTTTTGCTGTCGGTCATTGACTCGTCCTTGCAGTCGTCATTGCCGGGCAAAGCCCGTCGAAGACGGGCGTGAACGCGCTTTTGTCCCGGCAATCCATCCCGCTATAATAAGAAGGACTCTTTCCAGATGGATGCGCGGGTCAAGCCTGCGCATGACGAATAGAAAGATTCAATCGGTCCGCTTTACTTCTTGCGAAAACGATCCAGCCGCACGACTTCCGCGCCTTCGCCCGGCTTCTGCGGTTCGTCATCAGGCGTCTCGGCTGGAGCCGTGTCCTCTGCCGCGGGCGTCTCCTCCTGCGCTTCCACAGCGTCGGCCGCGGTCTCGAATTGCAGGCCGAACTGCACGGAGGGATCGAAGAAGCGGCTGATGGCGTTGAAGGGCACCACCAGACGTTCGGGAATGCCGCCGAACGACAGACCGACCTCGAAGCGGTCTTCGGTGACGATCAGATCCCAGAACTGGTGCTGGAGAATGATCGTCATCTCCTGCGGATATTGCGACAGCAGACGCGGAGAAATCTTCACGCCTTCGGCGGTTGACAGGAAGGTGATGTAGAAATGATGCTCGCCGGGCAAGCCGTTGGCCGCGGCATCGGTCAGAACCTGCCGCAATACGCCGCGCAAGGCATCGCGGGTGAGAACATCGTAGCGGATCAGGTCGTCTGCCATTGTATCAGGTCCGTGAACTGTTGGTCCGGCTGCGCTGATCGGATGAGTCGCGCCCGGTTCCGTTCATGCTACCCCGCCACGCCGCCAAGGTCAGCAACCTAGTGGTCCGATTCTAACATTCGTATGCCGTTTCGGCAGGCATTCATGCGAATGTTAGAATCAAAGGACCACTAGCAAATATATTTTCTGGTGGAGTTTTGGATTTGACATTCGCTTTGAGAACTCGCGGCTTGGTGGTGGCGAATGAAGGGAGAAATAAGTGGAGGCTTCTGTTGCCAGGTGCCTCCGAACCCCGCCTGACGGAGCTTAACCCGCTAGGACTTTAAAGTGGTTTTTCAAACTGCGTTACGCAGCCTGAGCAACCGGAGCATAGTTGTCGTTTGCAACTATTGCGTAGCCCGATAACGGCGGAACCATACCGGGAAAAAACTCGCCCTTTACGCCCTCGTCGATCCTGTTTCGCCCCCGCCGAAATCCGCTTTTTGGATAGGCATGATCTGGTCCGAAAACCGTGACCACTTTTCGGGATCATGTCCTTGGTACGGACTTTGGTGGAGGCGCCGGGTGCTGCCCCCGGGTCCGAATGGTTTATTGCGGCGGCCATTTATTTCCATAGCCGGCAAGCCGGCACACCAAATATAGGGTGCAAGGATTGACGAAAAAAGTCCGGGTTCCTGCGGTTTTGCGGCGTTCCATCGATGTTGCAGCGCGGCGCGGATGTCGCAAAAACCGATGACCTGAAAATGAGTTGGCCGCAGCGGTTCGAGCCTCTAAATCGGCGCCATGGTTGCCTCCGATTCTTCTCCCCTCGATCCAGACCTCCGTCGCCCCGATACGGTTCCGGCTGCTCCGCCGGGACTGTTCGAGCTGTTTCTGGCGTTCGCGAAAATGTCGCTGGCTGGGTTCGGCGGTGTTCTGGTGTGGGCGCGCCGGGCCATTGTCGAGCAGCATCGCTGGATGACGCCGGACCAGTTCAATGAAGCCTTTGCGCTGTGTCACTTCCTGCCCGGTCCCAACATCGTCAATCTGTCGGTGGTGTTCGGCGCGCGGTTTCGCGGCATTCCCGGCAGCATCGCCGCGTTTCTCGGCCTGCTCGGTCCGCCGGTGCTGATCGTGACCACGCTGGCGGTGATCTATTCGCGATACGGTGAGGTTCCGGCCTTGCAGCGGACGCTGAACGGCGTATCCGCCGCGGCGGTCGGGCTGTTCGTCGGTGTGATCTACCGAATGATGACGCCGCTGCTCAAACGCCGCAACCCGGTGGAACTGTCGCTGCTGGCCGCGGTGTTCATCGCGGTCGGGCTGTTTCGTTTTCCGCTGCCCTGGGTGCTGGCCATCGCGGTGCCGCTCAGCATCGCGGTCACTTATGCCGCCCGGATGAAGGCAAAGAAGAGCGAGGCCGCATCATGAACAACAATCCGGTCAGCCTGCTTTTCAGTCTCGCCGTCACGTTCGGTCTGATGTCGCTGCTGGCCATCGGCGGCGCCAATTCCACGATCCCCGAAATGCACCGCGTTGCGGTAGACGTTCGGCACTGGATGAGCGACGGGCAATTCGCGGACATGTTCGCGATCTCGCAATTGTCGCCGGGACCGAACGTGCTGATTGTGACACTGATCGGCTATCATGTCGCAGGTCTGCTCGGCGCCGGTGTCGCGACACTGGCGATGTGCGGCCCTTCCGCGATGTTTGCCTATATCGTCGGCAACATGTTCGAACGCGCCAGCCATTCGCCGTGGCCAGCGTTGCTTCAGTCCGCGCTCGTGCCGCTGTCCATCGGCCTGATGTGCGCGAGCGGTTACGTTCTGGTTTGGACGGCGGATCATTCGTGGGTCGGCATCGCGATCACCGTGGCCGCCGCCGCCTCGGCCATTGCTACCCGGCTCAATCCGCTGTGGGCCCTTGCCATCGGCGGGTGTCTCGGTTTTGCTGGCTTCGTGTAGTGTGGTTGGTTCGCAAATCCGCATCGCTCTTGCGGCGTACTCATTTGCGGATTTGCGAACCAAAACCACACTGGAGTTATATTTTTCTAGTGTCCTTCGAATCCGAAGTTCGCTACAGAGGTTGCCGCAGCGCGATGCGAACTTCGAATTCGGGACACTAGGGAAATCGCCAAGCATGCGCCGCCGGATTTTTGCAAGCGGTCATGAGCAACGGCTATAACAAAAGTCGAACGGGCAAAAAGCCTGTCTCGGGGGAGGCATCGAATGAGTGAAGCGCCAGGCAGCGCCACGAATCCGTCTGTCAACGAAAGCCGCATCAAGGGCCCGCAGGATTTCTACGGCGGCCTCGTTTTGATGGGCGTTGCACTCTTCGCGCTGTGGGCGTCGAGCGATCTGGCGGGCATGCATGGATTTTCCTTTGGCGCCGGCACGGCGCCGCGCATGTTCGGCGTTATGCTGCTGCTGCTGGGCGCGGGCATCGCCCTCTCCGGCCTCTTCATCAAGGGCGCGCCGCTGCAACGCTACGGCATCCGCGGCCCCTTGTTCGTCACGCTGGCGATCCTGTCCTTCTCGGTTACCATCCGTCCGCTTGGTCTCATCATCTCGGCGATGCTCAGTTTCATCATCGCGGCGATGGCTACGCACGAGACCAGATGGAAGGAAACGATCATCGTCGGCATTTGTCTGACCATCGGTTGCAGCCTTTTGTTCCCTTACGCGCTCGGGCTGCCGCTCGAGCTTTACCCGCGCATCCTGCGGTGAGGCTGTAATGGATATTTTCTCAAATCTCGCTTTCGGTTTCGGTGTCGCTCTCACGCCAATAAATTTGCTGCTGTGTCTGATCGGCGCGCTGGTCGGCACGCTGGTCGGCGTGCTGCCGGGCATCGGCACCATCGCCACCGTGGCGATGCTGCTGCCGATCACCTTCGGACTACCGCCGGTGGGCGCGCTCATCATGCTGGCGGGCATCTATTACGGCGCCCAATATGGCGGCTCGACCACATCGATCCTGGTCAACATCCCCGGTGAAGCGACCTCCGTCGTCACCACGCTGGACGGTTTCCAGATGGCCAAGCAGGGCAGGGCGGGTCCGGCACTCGCCATCGCCGCCATCGGTTCGTTCTTCGCCGGCTGCGTCGCCACCGTGCTGATCGCGGTGCTCGGCGCCCCGCTGACCAAGCTGGCGCTGGCATTCGGCCCGGCGGAATATTTCTCGCTGATGGTGCTGGGTCTGATTTTCGCGGTGGTGCTCGCGAAAGGCTCGGTGCTCAAGGCCATCGCGATGATCGTGTTCGGCCTGCTGCTGTCGATGGTCGGCGCCGACATCGAGACCGGCGCCTCGCGCATGGCGTTCAACATTCCCGAACTCGCCGACGGTCTCGGCTTTGCGACAGTGGCGATGGGCGTGTTCGGCTTCGCCGAGATCATCCGCAACCTCGACCATGGTGCGGAAATGGATCGCAATCTGGTGCAGCAGAAAATCTCCGGACTGATGCCGACCAAGAAGGATCTGATCGATTCCGCGCCGGCCATCGTGCGCGGCACGATCCTGGGCTCGATCCTCGGTATCCTGCCGGGCGGCGGCGCGGTGATCGCGTCGTTCGCCGCCTACACCTTCGAGAAGAAGATCGCCAAGGATCCATCGCGCTTCGGGCGTGGCGCGATTGAAGGTGTCGCGGCACCCGAGAGCGCCAACAACGCCGCGGCGCAGACCTCGTTCATTCCGCTGTTGACGCTAGGCATTCCGCCGAATGCGGTCATGGCGCTGATGGTCGGCGCGATGACCATTCACGGCATCGTGCCGGGCCCGCAGGTGATGCAGAAGCAGCCCGAACTGGTC
>JAIERI010000064.1 GCA_019747015.1 Xanthobacteraceae bacterium | reverse complement strand
CATCGAGAAGAGGTCCAAGGCGACACGCAACACCGTCGAGCCCGACGACATCCTCGGCAGCTCCGGCGCCGACACCGCGCGCTGGTTCATGCTGTCCGACTCGCCGCCGGACCGCGACGTGATCTGGAGCGAGGAAGGCGTGCAGGGCGCGGGCCGTTTCGTGCAGCGGATATGGCGTCTGGTGAATGCGGCCGCGGCGCATTTGCCGAAAGACATCGCGGGGCTGAACGACGATCACGTCAAGGCAAAAGCCTTGCGGATGACGGCGCATCGCACGCTGGCTGATGTGTCGGCCGCGATCGAGCGGCTGCGTTTCAACACCGCGATCGCCAAACTTTATACCTTCGTCGGAGCTCTGGCCGAAACCGTCGATGACCCCGCCAAGGCGTACCAGTCCGACAAGGTTCTCGCCGCCGCGACACGCGAGGCATTCGACATCCTGATCCGGCTTGTCTCCCCAATGATGCCTCATTTGGCTGAGGAATGTTGGGCCGTGCTCGGCGGCGAGGGGCTTGTTTCGCAGGCTTCGTGGCCGAAAATCGAGGATAGCATGCTTGTCGAGGACACCGTGACCCTGCCGGTGCAAATTAACGGTAAAAAGCGCGCGGATGTCACGGTGGACCGAAATGCCACGAATCCGGAAATTGAGGCTGCCGTTTTGGCGCTTGATGCGGTAAAAATAGCCTTGGCCGGGGCCCTGCCCCGCAAGATCATCGTTGTTCCGCAAAGGATTGTGAATGTCGTGGCTTGAGACCCGCTTGGTTGCGCGGCTGACGGCAGTGGCGCTCCTCGCCGCGCTGACGGCCGGCTGCTTCCAGCCGATGTATGCGGAGCGCGGCCCCGATGGGGGTCCGGGCTTGCGCGACAAGCTGTCGTCTGTCGAGTTTCCGCCGCTGAACGTGTCGAACGGATCGCGAGAAGCGCGGCTCGGCGTCGCCATTCGTAACGATCTGATGTTCAAGGCCTATGGCGGCGGCACCGGCGCGCCACCGACCTATAAATTGGTCATGCGGCTGAACACATCGCGCCTCTCGGTCATCGTCGACAGCCAGACCGCGCGACCCGAAGTCGAGAACTACGGCATCGACGCGACTTACGAATTGCGTGAGATCGTCACCGACAAGGTGGTGATGCGCGGCTCGGCCACCGCGCGCGTCACCAACGATACTCCGGGTCAGGAACAGCGTTTCGCCCGCGAGCGCGGCCTGCGCGATGCGGAAGATCGCGCGGCAAAGATTATTTCCGAAGCCATCTCGACCCGGCTCGCATCGTATTTCTACGCCGGCATTTAAGACGCGGGACGAAGCCGCGCCTTCCGGCAACAGGTCGGCTATCACGGTCTCTTCATGACAGCTTTGCGCGGCAAAGAGATCGACAGCTTTCTCGCCCGTCCCGATCCGAGCCGTCCCATCATTCTTCTTTACGGACCAGACGCCGGCCTCGTGCGTGAACGCGCCGACGCGCTGCTCGCCTCCGCCGTCGACGATCCGAATGATCCATTTTCGATGGTGCGGATGGACGGCGACGAACTCGCCGCCGAGCCGTCGCGGCTGGTCGATGAAGCTATGACCGTACCGCTGTTCGGCGGACGGCGCGCGATCCGCATCCGCGCCGGTTCACGCAATTTCGCCAGCGGCATCGACACGCTATCGGATATGCCGCCGAAGGATTGCCGCATCGTCATCGAAGCCGGCGAGCTGCGGCCCGACGCTCCGCTCCGCAAGGCTTGCGAGCGTTCGAAATCCGCCGTCGCAATCGCCTGCTACCCAGACACCGAGCGCGATCTGGCGCGACTGATCGACGATGAAATGCGCGCCTCGAATTTGCGGATCGCGCCCGACGCGCGCACGGCCCTCACGGCATTGCTCGGCGGCGACCGGCAGGCTTCACGCAATGAAGTCCGCAAGCTCGCTTTGTATGCTCACGGCGCGCGCGAAGTCACGCTCGACGATGTCGCGGCGATCGTCACCGACGCCTCAAGCCTCGCGCTCGACACCATCGTCGATAACGCGTTCGCGGGACGCGTCAGCGAGATGGAAACCGCCTTCGCCAAGGCGATGGCGGCGGGCATCTATCCCGGCGCAATCATCGCATCGGCGCAGCGCCACGCGGCCCAGCTTCACAAGGCGAAATTGTCGGTCGATGAAGGCCGCAGCGAAAGCGACGCAGTGGAGGCGGGGTTTCCGCGCCTACATTTCTCACGCAAGCCGCTGGTGGAAACGGCATTGCGGCAAGCATCCTCCGACCGGCTTCTGAAAATTATTGCGCAACTCGCCGACGCCGCATTCGACATGCGCAAGCAATCGGACCTGGCAACGACAATCGCGCAACGCGCGCTGATGTCGATCGCGGTCAATGCGCGTCGGCGCGGCTGATGACGGGTAACGCCGAGTTAATCCGCGTTTAATGGCCCTTTTCGAGCCGCCGCAAAATCTCGTCGAGCTGATCGAGATCGCGATATTTGACCTCGACCTTGCCGCCTGGATCGCGATGATCGACCGAGACCTTGAGTCCAAGCACATCACTGATGCGGCGTTCGAGCGCCACCGTATCGGGGTCCTTCCTGCCAACAGACGCAGCGCTGGATTTGCCGCGCGCCTTTTGCGGACCGCGCGCCGGCACACCCTTCTCATGCGCCAGCGCTTCGGTCTCGCGCACGCTCAAACCCTGTTCAACGATTTTCTTCGCGGCCGCCGCGGCATCGGGCACGCCGATCAGCGCGCGGGCATGACCTGCGGATAATTTCCCGTCCGCGATATAAGCCCGGACCTGCTCCGGCAATTTCGTCAGCCGCATCATGTTGGCGACATGGCTGCGGCTCTTGCCGACAAGTTTCGCGATCTCGTCCTGGCTGTGTTTGTACTCCGCCGCCAGCGCGTGGTAGCCGAGCGCTTCTTCCATCGCGTTCAAGTCGGAGCGCTGGACGTTCTCGATGATCGCGATTTCCAGCGCGGCGCTGTCATTGACGTCAATGGTGACGATCGGCACGTCGTGCAGACCGGCACGCTGCGACGCGCGCCAGCGCCGCTCGCCAGCGATGATCTCGTAGCGATCCTGCGCACCCTTGATCGGGCGCACCACTATCGGCTGGATCACGCCGTGCTGCTTGATCGACTCGGACAGTTCGGCGAGTTCGCTATCCGAAAAACTGCGGCGCGGATTGCGCGGGTTGGCCTTCAGGAATTCGATCGGCACCCGGCGCTGCGCGCGGCTGGGACGATCGACATGCGCCGCCTCGCCGCCAACGTCGCCGATCAGGCTTGCAAGACCCCGGCCCAATCGCGATCGCGCTTCGTCGGCCATCGCCGTCTCCCTTGGACTCAACTTCACGCTCCCCAGCCGCTTGCCTCGTTATCCATGACTTGAAGTGGACGCCAATCCGGCGCCCACTTCCTTAGTGCGCGCGCAAGTCGCGTTCGCGCTGGATCACTTCGGTCGCAAGCTTGAGATAGGCTTCACTGCCGACGCACTTCAGATCGTAGACCAGAACCGGCTTGCCGTAGGACGGCGCTTCGGAGATGCGCACGTTGCGCGGGATCATGGTGTCGTAAACCTTGGCGCCCATGAACTGGCGCACGTCGGCGACGACCTGGTTCGACAGATTGTTGCGGGCGTCGAACATGGTCAGCACGATGCCATGGATGGTCAGCGTCGGGTTCAGCGTCGAGCGGACCTGCTCCACCGTCTGCAGCAATTGCGACAGACCTTCGAGCGCGAAGAACTCGCACTGAAGCGGAACGAGGATCGCGTGCGACGCCGCCATCGCGTTCACCGTAATGAGGTTGAGCGAAGGCGGACAATCGACCAGCACATAGGTGTAGTCGTTCTCGTCCGTCGCATCGGTGTTGAGATCGGCGATGGCGTTACGCAGACGGAACGCGCGGTCGCGCGCCGAGCCGAGTTCAAGTTCGAGGCCCGACAGATCCATGGTCGAGGACGCGATGTGCATGCGCGGCACGGCGGTCGGGATGATTGCCTCGCGCAGCTTCGCTTCGCCAATCAGCACGTCATAGGTCGAGCAGTTGCGATTGCGGCGGTCGATGCCGAGACCCGTAGATGCGTTGCCCTGCGGATCAAGATCGACGATCAGCACGCGCTCGCCGATTGCGGCCAGCGCGGTGCCAAGATTGATTGCCGTCGTGGTCTTGCCGACGCCGCCCTTCTGATTGGCCAGCGCGAGAATTCGTGGCTGGCCGGGCTCGTGAGCCGCGCCGCCGTTTTCACCTTTAAAAATTCCATCAAGTCCGATCATGCGCGTGCCCTGCCTGTAGCGGATGATGCGCTCCGCCGTTCGATGCTGCCGATCTCGACAAGCCACCCTTGGCCGGCTGTTCGGCTTGGGTGCAATTGAGGATCGATTGTCCAGTATTTAGTAGCTTCCGTCAATTCGAACTCTACATCTTGTCCCTTGAGAAATACGGCTTTTGCGCCGCTTTTCACGAGGGGCTCCGCAAAGCCGAGTAGTGTTTCTAGTGGAGCAAGGGCGCGCGCGGTGACGCAATCGACCGCTCCGCTGAAGCTGTCCACATAATCCCCAATGTCCGTCAGATGAACCGCGCCGCGCCCGCCCGTGACACGCAACGCCTCGCGCAAGAACGCGGCCTTCTTGGCGTTGCGTTCGACAAGACTCACCGTCGCTTCGGAATCGTCCGCGAGCGCGCACGCCAGCACGATGCCGGGAAAACCGCCGCCGCTGCCGAGATCGATCCACTTTTTTGCGAGCGGCATTAGATCGAGGAGCTGCAGCGAGTCGGCGATGTGCCGGGTCCACAGATGCGGCAGCGTCGAGGGCGCGACCAGATTGGTCTTCGCCTGCCACTCCAGCAGCAGCGCGACATAGGCGTCGAGCCGCGCCATCGTTTCACGTGAAACAGGCGTCAGCGCCAGCGCGTCGCGCTTGTCGTTCGCCAGTGGTGAAACGATGGGTGATTTGGTCACGGTCCGCTCCGGACGCGATCGATGAGTCGTCGCGCAAGTCAATGATATCAAACCGAGGCAACAGATGTGCGCTTGGCCTGGCGACGCAGATAGGCGGCAAGGATGCCGAGCGCCGCCGGCGTCATCGCCTCGATCCGCGCCGCCTGGCCGACAGTGCGCGGCTGTACGGCTTGCAACTTGTGCCGCGCCTCATTGGAGAGACCCGGCACATCGGCGTAGTCGACGCCGGTGAGGACAAGGCCCTCATCGCGGCGGAAGGCGCTGATATCGGCGGCCTGACGCGCGAGATAGACGTCGTATTTCGCGTCGATCTCCAGATGGGTCGCGATTACTGGGTCAATGGCCGACAACTCGGGCCAGATCGCCGCCACCGCGCGCCATTCCACTTCGGGATAGGCGAGTAGTTCAAAGGCCGACCGGCGCTGCCCATCTCGATTGAGCGACAGGCCATGTTTGAGGCCCTCATTCGGCGTGATCGACAGCGACTTAGCCAGCATCTTTGCGTCTGTCAGAGCGGCCATTCGTTTCACGTGAAACAGCGCGCGTTCGGGACCGACGCAGCCCAGCGTAACGCCCCGATCTGTGAGGCGCTGATCGGCATTGTCGGCGCGCAGCGTGAGGCGATATTCCGCGCGTGAAGTGAACATCCGGTACGGCTCGGTGATGCCGCGCGAGGTCAGGTCGTCGATCATCACGCCGAGATAGCCGTCGGCCCGGTCGAAGATCGCGGGCTGGCTCCCCGCGGCCGATAGCGCGGCGTTGAGGCCTGCAATAAGTCCCTGCGCAGCGGCTTCTTCGTAGCCTGTCGTGCCATTGATCTGGCCGGCCAGAAACAGCCCCGGAACGCGCTTCGTCTGCAACGTCGCGTCAAGCTCGCGCGGATCGACATGGTCGTATTCGATGGCGTAGCCGGGCCGGATGATGCGCGCGTTTTCCAGCCCCGGAATCGTGGTCAGGATAGACTGTTGAACCTCTTCCGGCAGCGAGGTGGAAATCCCGTTGGGATAGACCGTCGTATCGTCGAGGCCTTCCGGCTCGAGGAAAATCTGGTGCCCGTCGCGATCGCCGAAGCGTACGATTTTGTCCTCGATGGAGGGACAATAACGTGGCCCGGTCGAGGTGATCTGCCCGGAATACATCGGCGAGCGATGGACATTGGCCCGGATGATGTCGTGCGTCGCCGGCGTGGTGCGGGTGATGCCGCATTCGATCTGCGGCGTCGTGATCTTTTCCGTCAGCACTGAAAACGGCTCAGCGGGATCGTCGCCGGGCTGCATCTGTACGGCGGACCAATCGATTGTCGTCCCGTTCAAACGCGGAGGCGTCCCCGTTTTCAGTCTCCCCAAGGTGAAGCCAGCGCGCTCGAATGACTTGGAAAGACCCATCGCCGGCACCTCGCCGATGCGCCCCGCGGGCCAGTTCTTTTCGCCAAGATGGATCAAGCCGCGCAGGAATGTCCCCGTGGTGATAACGACGGCCCCGGCCCTGAATTCACGGCCGTCAGCAAGCCGGATTCCGGTGACCTTTCCGCCGCTCAGAATAAGATCGTCCGCCTCGCCTTCAATGACGATGAGGTTTTTTGTGTTCTGAATTTCGGCCTGCATCGCCGCTGCGTAGAGCTTGCGATCAATCTGCGCGCGCGGGCCACGCACAGCCGGGCCCTTGCGCCGATTGAGCATGCGAAACTGGATACCGCCGGCGTCCGCCATGCGGCCCATCAGGCCATCGAGGGCGTCAATTTCGCGGACCAGATGGCCCTTTCCAAGACCGCCAATTGCGGGATTGCAGGACATCGCGCCGACGGTGGCGAATTGATGCGTGACCAAAGCAGTGTTGGCGTCCATGCGCGCAGCCGCGGCCGCGGCCTCACAGCCGGCGTGACCGCCTCCAATCACGATGACATCGAATGCCTGGTGCATGGGCGCGGTTCTATCGCGAGCGCGCACAAGCTGAAAGGCGATTTTGACCGAGCTTTAAAAGAGTCGTTTCACGTGAAACAGGAATGGGACTCCCGCGTGTTTCACGTGAAACATAGTTCGGGATACGCGCCTGTTTCACGTGAAACGGCGCTATTTGCCGATACAAAATTCGCGAAAGATCACATCCAGCAAATCTTCGACATCCACCCGCCCAGTCAGCCGCCCCAGCGCATGAGCGGCGATCCGCAATTGCTCGGCAATGAGTTCGTCCCCCTGCCCGGACATCCTCTCAGCACGCGCCAGCGCATCGAGGGATTCGCGCAAAAGCGCCCGGTGCCGCTCACGGCTGACAAGCGCGCTCTCGCCTGCTCCAAAATAGGCTTGCGCATAAGCCATCAGAGCAGCCAATAACTCCGGGATTCCCTCGCCATTTTCTGCGGAGATGTAGAAGCGCGAAGTTTCCGGGACGTGTTTTTCGCTCGATGCATGCGGTCCCTGGATCAGATCGAGCTTGTTTCGGACGAGCCAAACGGGCGCGTGATTTTCACGTTTGCTAATGGGCTTTTCGGAAGCACGGCTTGCATCGACAAGCCACAGAACGAGATCGGCATCGCGGGCCCGCTGCTGCGCGCGGCGCACACCTTCTTGCTCCACCGGATCCTCGGTATCGCGCACGCCCGCTGTGTCGAGCAGCGTCACCGGATAACCATCGAGATCGAGATGCACCTCGATGATGTCACGCGTCGTGCCGGCGTGCGGTGAGACGATCGCGACCTCACGGCGGGCAAGACGATTGAGCAGGGTCGATTTGCCCGCATTCGGCGGACCGGCGATGGCGACGATCAACCCCTCTCGCAAGCGCTCGCTTTGCGCCGACGCTCCAAGGGCTTTGTCGATTTCATTTTTCAACGCGGCGACCTTTCGCAGCGCGTGCGCCTGCAATTCCTGCGGCACGTCACCTTCATCCGAGAAATCGATTCCGGCCTCAATCAATGCCGACGCGCCGATGATCTGCTTGCGCCAGCTTTCGGCCTTGTCGCCAAGCAGACCCTTGAGCTGGCGCAACGCTTGGCGGCGCTGCTGATCGGTGTCGGCGTGAATAAGATCGTCGAGGCCTTCGGCTTCGGTGAGATCGAGCTTGCCGTTCTCGAATGCGCGGCGAGTGAATTCGCCGGGCTCAGCTGGACGCAATCCGTCGATGCGCGACAATGCATCGAACAACGCCGAGATCACCGCGCGTCCGCCATGAACCTGAAATTCGGCGACGTCCTCGCCCGTCGAACTGTGCGGTCTGGGAAACCACAGCACGACGCTTTCGTCGATCGCGTTTCCGTCGGTCGTCTTCAGCGTCGCGAGAGTCGCAGCGCGAGGGGCGGGCAGGCGTCCGCACAATGACTCGAGCGCAGCCGATGCTTTCGATCCCGAGACGCGCACAATTGCAATTGCCGACGGCAATCGGCCCGAGGCCAACGCGTAGATGGTCTTTTCGTATGAGTGGCGATCTTGTGTAGTCATATCTTATTTGTTCAACCGCTTAATTCGACAACTTGCGTGCTCGAAATTGTCTCGCCACAGGTATCGACTGAGCCGAAGTGCAGCAACAGAACACCCCGAGAGAGCCGCCTTATGACAAATGCTGCGATGCACAAAAACCGACTGGCGCACGAGACCAGCCCCTATCTCTTGCAGCATCAGCACAACCCGGTCGATTGGTGGCCTTGGGGACCGGAGGCGCTCGCCGAAGCCAAGCTCAGCAACAAGCCGATCCTGCTCTCGATCGGTTACGCAGCCTGTCACTGGTGCCATGTGATGGCGCATGAAAGTTTTGAAGACGACGCCACAGCAAAGGTGATGAACGAGCTGTTCGTATCCATCAAGGTCGATCGTGAAGAGCGGCCGGATATCGACCAGATTTACATGAATGCGCTGCATCTTCTAGGCGAGCAGGGCGGCTGGCCGCTGACGATGTTTCTCACACCTAACGGCGCGCCGGTGTGGGGCGGCACATACTTTCCCAAGACCGCGCAATACGGACGCGGCGCGTTCAAGGATGTGCTCCGTGAAGTCGCGCGGGTGTTTCGCGACGAGCCGGACAAGATCGCGAAAAACCAGACTGCACTGGTCGCACAGCTTGAGAAGCGCGCGGGTGCGGATGCTGCGAGCATCGGCCTCAATGAACTGAACAACGCGGCGACCTCGATCGCCCGCGCGACCGATCCGGTGAATGGCGGTCTGCGCGGCGCACCGAAATTCCCGCAATGCGCGATGCTCGAATTTCTCTGGCGCGCCGGCGCACGCACCGGCGACGAGCGATTCTTTATCACCACCTCGCTCGCGCTGACCCGCATGAGTCAGGGCGGCATCTACGATCATCTCGGCGGCGGCTATGCGCGCTATTCGGTCGACGACAGATGGCTCGTCCCGCATTTCGAGAAGATGCTCTACGACAACGCGC
>JAIERI010000048.1 GCA_019747015.1 Xanthobacteraceae bacterium | reverse complement strand
CGCCGCGCCTCCGCGCGCGCGGATGGTGTCGCGCGCTTTCTTCATGTGCGGCGCGTCGATGGAATCGCCAATCATCTTGAGTGCGAAATACGCTTTCACGCTGGCACTCATGTCGAACTCGTGGCCATAGAATAGCGACCAGCCCCCATTATTGTTCTGGATGCGCCGCAGATAGTTGGCGATCTTGGCCTCGATCACGGTATCGACCGGCTCGGCAAAATAATGCCGCATCAAAACGTATTCGGCCGGAATCGTCGCGTCGGCCTCCAGCTCGAACACCCAGTGGCCATCGGCCTTGCGGCGATCCTGCATGGCGCAGCTCGCAGCCGAAATACTTGCCGCGAGAGCTTGTGCGTTCGGCGCGCTTGGTTGATCGGAAGTCATGGTGTCGTCCAGATTGGCGTGTGGTCCAGATTAAATTCGCATTAAACTCGGATTACATTGACATTAACGCATCAGCACCAGATCGGCCGCGCGATCGCCGGAGCGGATCGATCCCTCGATGGTGCTCGGCAGCCCGGTATCGGTCCAGTCGCCGGCGAGAAACAGGTTTTTCCATTCGGTGACGGGACCAGGCCGTAGCGCGTTCTGTTCCGGCGTCGCCTCGAAAGTGGCGCGGCGTTCGCGCACGATCTGCCATGGCGGTAGCGGTCCTTCCGCGACAGCCTCGCCGAACCCCGCGACTTTAGCGATGTCGCGCCAGATCACACCCGCCAGTTCCTCGCGCGGCGTGTCCACCAGCCGGTCGGCATCGCTGATGGTGATCGACAGCCGGTTCGGGAACGCGAATAGCCATTCGATCAGGCCGCCGACCACGCCGGTCAGATCGGGAAGCCCTTGGGGCGGATCGTAGCGGAAATGTGCATTCACAATGGCGCGGAATTTTGTCGGCGCCTTCAGTCCGAGTACGATATTGGAGGCCGGGCGTGCCGGCACCGCCAGCACCACCGCATCGCCGGCACCGAGCGCGATGGTGTCGTCACCGAAATCCAGCATCGAGACCTTGTCGTCTTTCGTCTCGATCTGCCGCAATTCGTGCCCGAACTTGATCGTCGCGCCCTTGGCCTTGAGCATCTCCACAGCCGGATCGACCAGCACGGCGCTCAGTCCCTCGCGCGCGATCAACGGCCGGCATGACCTGCCGCCCGCGAGCAATGTCTCGCGCACGATCGCGCCGGCAAGCCCGGCCGATCCCTTCGGCGGATCGACATTCAGCGCCGCGAGCAGCAGCGGCTGCACCAGGCGCTGATACAGCGTGCCCTCGCATGTGATGGTGTCGCCGACCAGCGAGGTCGTGTTCGCCCAGATCAGCGGCGCAAGCCTGAGATAATCACGGAGGCTTGTGTCCGGCACGCGCTTGCTTGCGTCGAACAGCCAGAATGGAAACCGGCCCTTGCCGAGATCGAGCAGCCATTTTTTTCCCGATGAGACATCGGCGAAATGAAACTGCGCGCTCCCCGGTCCAACCAGCTTGTCTTCGGTGCCGATCGTCAGCGCATAAACGCACGCATGAACGTTGCCGGACAACAGAAGATGATTGCCGTTGTCGATGACCATATCGGTCGCGGCATCGAAATAGGAGCGGCAGCGGCCGCCGGCGTTCTGCGTCGCCTCGTGGATGTGGACCTGATAGCCCTCATTGGCGAGACGCACCGCCGCCGAGAGGCCTGACAGGCCCGCGCCGATAATGTGTACGGTCTTTGTCATCAGATGAAGGCGTATCTCAAAAGAATGGACATCTTGGCAGCCTTGCTCACTTTCACCGGCGCACGCGGCAAAGCGAAACCGCGGGCCAGAAGTTTGTTGAAAATCGCGCGATAATATTTGCCCATGATGCGCGGCGCGCGCACGGCGCGGCGCGAATTGCGCGCCATGATCTCATCGGCCTTTTGAAAATGGACGCGCGCCTGCGCCGCCAATGGCAGCGCGGCTTTCGGCAAATTCGGATCGAGACGCACAACGTCCGGATCGCTCGAGGCGATTCCGGCGTCGTTCAGTAGTTCGCGCGGCAGATAAAGCCGGCCGATGCCGGCGTCCTCGTCGATGTCGCGCAGAATGTTGGTGAGCTGCAGCGCACGGCCCAGATGATGAGCCAGCAGAATGCCGTCATTCTCCGGCAGGCCAAACACGCGGACCGACAGCCGTCCCACCGCGCTCGCAACCCGATCGCAGTAAAGATCGAGCGTGGCGGCGTCCGGCGCGCGGATGTCGGCGGGAATATCCATCTCCATGCCGTCGATGACAGCGATGAAATCGTCACGCTTCAGTCCGAACTGCTTGAGCGGCGCGACGTAATCGCGCACACGCTCCGGCGGATGGCCGGCGTAAAGTGCATCGATGTCGCGGCGCCACTGATCGAGCGCGGCGAGCCGCTCATCGCGCGGGCCTTCGGAATCGGCGATGTCATCGACCTTGCGGCAGAAACTGTAGATGTGAAACATCGCGTCGCGCTGCTCGGGCGGTAGAATCTTCATGGCAGCGTAGAACGAACTGCCCGAGGCCACGCTGGCCGGAGTTGTTGCGGCTTCGCTCATATAAAATCACGCGCCCGTGGAGAGTCTGGGGAAAGACGTCTGGCCGGTGGCGCGGCGATAGAGACCGCTCGCCAGCACAGACAACGCGGTGACAGCCATCTGCCCCTTGGACAGATGAACCTTCTCGGCGAGCGGGTCGCGCACTTCGAGAAGTTTAACGATCCGTTCGGCGAAAGCCTCGATCACACCGACCTCGAGCGCAAAACGAGTATCCCTCACCTCGCCGGACAACGATCGGCCGTCGCGCAAGAGAATCTCGGTGCGCCGCGCCAGACTGTGAAGGCATTTCAAGAGAGCTGGCGGCGAACGATCGCCTCCCAGCATCTCAACGGACGCGCCCGCCGCCTTGAGTGCGTCGAGCGGCACATAGACGCGATCGAGTGCGCGATAGTCCTTGCCGCAATCCTGCAGGTGGTTGTTGATTTGAAGCGCCGCGCAGATCGCGTCAGACGCAGCCCAGGTCGAACGATCTTCGCCATGAACATCGAGCATGAAACGGCCGACCGGCATCGCGGAAAGCGAACAGTAGTGGATCAACTCGTCCCAGTTCTCGTAGCGCAGCTTGGTGACATCGAGACGAAACGCATTGAGAAGATCCTGCGCGTGCTTCGGCAACATCGAACGCTCGGCCAGCGCCGCGCGCAATGTTACGGCCTCAGGCTGGCTGTCGCCTTTTCCCAGAAGTTCGGTCTCAAGCTGATCGAGCCGATCGAGCTTTTCCTGCGCCGGCAGCGTCTCGTGATCGGCGATGTCGTCGCCGGTGCGCACAAAATTATAGAACGCGAGAATCAGCGCGCGATGGCGCGGATGAATGATCCACGACGCGACCGGAAAATTCTCGTCCTTGTGCCCCTTGCCGGAGCGCAGTTCGTTGGAAACGGTCATCGCGAACGCGACACGTTGGCCTGAACGCGGCCCTTCCACATTCCGCCACGCCCGCGGAAGTGCTGATAAGCGGAATTGATCGTGAACACCATGTAAGCCGATGCAATTGCAGGAAGAGCCAGGCCCCAAAGGGGCGATTGCTCATAATAACGCAGCGTGGGCTGGAAGGCGAGAGCCATCAGCAGCCAGGAAGCCCCTGCAAATAAACGGTTTATTCCATCCCCGCATATTGTGAGGGCTACCGGAACAAGGAAAACAAGCGCCATCGCCGCCATCACGCCGATCAGGATTGTGACCGAATAACGCAACTGCGCGAAGGCGGAACGCGAGATCATCCGTCCGACCTGCGAAATCCGCTCGGAGGGGCGCACGCTGAGCACATGATGCGAAAGGCCTAGCCACACCGAACCCTGCGTCTTGAGCCGCGCGCCAAGCGCGCAATCATCGATCAGAGAGCCGCGGATCGACTGAATTCCGCCGATGCCCTGCAAGGCGTCCCATCGTGCCAGGATGCAGCCGCCGGCGGCCGCGGCGGTAGAGCAATCCGCCCGCGCCACCCATGAGAAAGGGTAGAGCATCTCGAAGAAAAAAATGAAGGCGGGAATCAGAAAACGCTCCGCGAAACTTTCACAGCGCAGCTTCGCCATGATGGAGGCCATCGCCAGATTTTCGCCCTGCGCGCGCGCGACGAGACGCATCACGACATCCCCCGAATAGACGATATCGGCATCGGTGAGCAGAACGAATTGCGGCTGTTTTGGCCAGCTTGCCACCAGATCGAGACCCTGCTGCACGGCCCACATCTTGCCGGTCCAGCCGGACGGCAATTCGCGCCCCTCAAGCACGCTCAATCGATCCGATGCGCTGATGCTTGCCGCTGCCTTGCGCGCGAGTTCAGCGGTGCCATCGCTGCTCTGATCGTCGATCAGCACCATCGACAGCGCGCCGGGATAAGGCTGCTGCAGGATCGAGGTGACGCTGTCGGCGATGCTGTCGGCTTCATTGCGTGCCGGTACCACCGCGACGATGGCAGGCCACGCTTGCGAGGCTGGCTGGGGTTGCAGATCGTCGTATTTCGGAGTCAGCCAGAAACCGCCGCGTCCGAGCAGAAGATAGACCCAGATCGCCAGCGCCAGCGAAGCAAGAATGAATGACGGGGAGGACAGCAAGGTGAAACTCGTTTGCCTGCGTGGACCACAAGATTATCGCAAGGTTGACGACCAGTCCTCTAGCGCCGAAACAGCCGCAATTCCAGAGTCGGCGGTGCATGGCGCCATCCGTCAAAGGTACGGGCGTGCCAAGTCCCAAATCGGCCATATGACCCGCGAAACCCGCCGCGGCATTTGACTCTGCTTTGGAACCTTGCCTCTAATCCGGGCAAACGCGGGGGAAGCGGACACTTTAATGATCGACAAGCTTGAATTCCTGCTGGCGCTGGCGCGCGAAGAGCATTTCGGACGCGCTGCGGAGGCCAGCAATGTCAGCCAGCCAACCCTGTCCGCGGCGATCAAACAGCTTGAGGATTCGTTCGGCACCCTGCTCGTCAACCGCGGCTCGCGTTTTCAGGGCTTCACGCCGGAGGGCGAGCGCGTGCTGGTATGGGCGCGGCGGATCGTCGGCGATTCACGCGCGATGCGCGAGGATCTGGAGACCCTCAAGCACGGCTTGGTCGGCCACATGCGCATCGCGGCGATTCCGACCGCGCTGGCAATGACGGCAGCGCTGACCACGCCGTTCCGTGCCCGCCACCCCGGGGTGCGTTTCACCATCATCTCGCGCACCTCGATCGAAATCCTGCGGCTCCTGGAAAATCTGGAGGTCGATGCCGGACTGACTTATCTCGACAACGAGCCGGTTGGAAACGTCGATCGTGTGCCGCTCTATCTTGAGCAATATCGCCTGCTGACCTCGGCCGACAGCCAGCTTGGCGATCGCGAAACGGTGACGTGGGCGGAGATCGCCAAGATTCCACTGTGTCTGCTCACGCCGGACATGCAGAACCGGCGCATCATCGACCAGATGCTGTTCAAGGCCGGCGTCACCGTTTCGCCGACCCTGGAATCGAATTCGATGATCGTGCTGTATGCCCACGTCCGGACCGGCAAATGGGCCAGCGTGATGCCGGCTCTGCTCGCGGAATCGCTGGGACTGACGGACAAGGTGCGCTCGATCCCGATTATCGAGCCGGACAGTGTCCAGTCGATAGGCTTGGTGGTTCCCCACCGCGAGCCGATGTCAGCCCTGACGGGCGCCCTTGTGGACGTCGCCCGGCACCTCGCGACCACTCTCCCCCGTTAACAGCAATCCGGCCGGTTTGGCCTGCCCGAAGAAACGATCGGGTTTTGCTATCGCAGCATTTATTCTACCACCTTGATCAAAAAGGCTTTTAGGCCGCATCTAGTCGGACCGAATTTGAATGAGAATGGTTCGCATATGGCGACTTATGAACCTTGGAGCGCCGAGCGCGCGTCCGAAATCATCGATGAGCACAAGGGCCTCGAAGGCCCCGCGATGCCCATCCTGCACGCCCTGCAGGAGGCGTTCGGCTACATCCCGCAAGATGCCGAACCGCTGATTGCCAAGGCGCTGAACATTTCGCGCGCCGAGGTGCATGGCGTTTTCACTTTCTACCATGACTTTCGTCACAAGCCGGCCGGCAAGCATGTCCTGAAGCTGTGCGCCGCCGAGGCCTGCCAGTCGATGGGCAGCGACAAGATTCTTTACGAAGCCGAAAAAGCCTTGGGAATCAAGGCTGGAGAGACCACCGGCGACGGCCAGGTCACCCTTGAACATATCTATTGCCTCGGCCTTTGTGCCACTGCGCCATCCGCAATGCTCGACGGCAAGATCGCCGGCCGGGTCGATGAAAAGCGTCTCAAATCCCTGCTCGCGGAGGCACGCCGATGACCCTTCGCATTTACGTTCCCATCGATGCGGCTGCGGTGGCCTGCGGCGCCGACGAGATCGCGGAAGCCTTCGCGGCGCTGGCCGGGAAGCGCAAGCTCGACGTTGAGATCGTCCGCAACGGCTCGCGCGGCATGCTCTGGCTGGAGCCTCTGGTCGAGGTCGTAACCCCCAAGGGCCGAGTTGCCTATGGGCCGGTGACGCTGGACGACGTGCCCTCGCTGCTCGACGCGGCTGTGGGTGACGGCAAACATCCCTTGCGGCACGGTGTCGCGGACGAGATTGACTGGCTCAAAAAACAGGACCGTCTGACCTTCATCCGCTGCGGCGTGATCGACCCCCGTTCAGTCGACGATTATATCGCCCATGGCGGCTACAAGGGCCTGCAGCGCGCCGTCACACTCGGCTCAGAGGGCATTCTCGCCGACGTGAAGACCTCCGGCCTCCGTGGCCGTGGCGGCGCGGGCTTCCCGACCGCCATCAAATGGACCACCGTCGCGCAGACCAAGGGTGACCAGAAATACATCGTCTGCAACGCGGATGAGGGCGACAGCGGCACCTTCGCCGACCGCATGATCATGGAAGGCGATCCCTTCCAGGTCATTGAAGGCATGACCATCGCCGGCATCGCCGTCGGTGCGACGCGCGGCTACATCTACATCCGCTCCGAATATCCGCATGCGGTCACCGCGATGAGGGAAGCCATCGTCGCGGCCCGCCGCTCCGGCTATCTCGGCAAGAACATCTGCAAATCGAATTTCACCTACGACATGGACGTGCGCGTCGGCGCAGGCGCTTACGTCTGCGGCGAAGAGACCTCGCTGCTGGAGAGTCTGGAAGGAAAGCGCGGCCTCGTCCGCGCCAAGCCGCCCCTGCCCGCTCATCACGGCCTGTTCGGCAAGCCGACCATCATCAACAACGTGCTGTCGTTCGCGGCGATCCCGTACATCCTCGATAACGGCGCGCAGAAATACGCCGATTTCGGCATGGGCCGCTCGCGCGGCACGATGCCAATCCAGCTTGCCGGCAACATCAAGCACGGCGGCCTCTACGAAGTCGCCTTCGGCATCACGCTGGGTGAACTGGTCGAGGGTATCGGCGGCGGCACCGCCAGCGGACGCCCGGTCCGCGCGGTGCAGGTCGGCGGCCCGCTGGGTGCATATTTCCCGCGCGAGCTGTTCGACACCCCGTTCGACTATGAGGCTTTCACCGCCCGTGACGGCCTGATCGGCCATGGCGGCATCGTGGTGTTCGACGACACCGTGGACATGTCCAAGCAGGCCCGTTTCGCCATGGAGTTCTGCGCCGTGGAGTCCTGCGGCAAATGTACGCCCTGCCGCATCGGCTCGACCCGGGGCGTGGAGACCATCGACAAGATCCGAGCCGGAGACCGTGCTCCGGCAAACATCGCCGTTCTCGAAGACCTTTGTAACACGATGAAGTTTGGCTCGCTTTGCGCACTGGGCGGTTTCACGCCCTACCCCGTGATGAGTGCATTGAAACATTTCCCGGAAGATTTCGGCGCAACGCCCACGCGTCTGCAAGCCGCAGAGTAGGAAGGATCCGCACCATGTCCCTCGTTCATGAAACCGACTACGGAACCCCGCTCTCGAAGTCCGAGAAGATAGTCACCCTGACCATCGACGGCCAGTCCGTCACGGTGCCGGAAGGCACCTCGATCATGCGCGCCGCGATGGAAGTGGGCACCCAGATCCCCAAACTCTGCGCGACCGACATGCTGGACGCCTTCGGCTCCTGCCGCATGTGCCTCGTCGAGGTTAAGGGCCGCGCGGGAACCCCCGCGTCCTGCACCACGCCGGCGATGGAAGGCCTTGTGGTCTCTACCCAGACCGACCGCCTCAAGCAGCTGCGCAAGGGCGTGATGGAGCTCTACATCTCCGACCATCCGCTCGACTGTCTGACCTGCGCCGCCAATGGCGACTGCGAATTGCAGGACATGGCGGGCGCTGTCGGCCTGCGCGACGTGCGCTACGGCTATGAAGGCGAGAACCACGTGTTCGCCAAATCTTCTAACAACAAGTCCGCCGGCAACTCCAACGACAAGTGGCTGCCGAAGGATGAGTCGAACCCCTATTTCACCTACGATCCATCGAAGTGCATCGTCTGCTCGCGCTGCGTGCGCGCCTGCGAGGACGTTCAGGGCACCTTCGCGCTGACCATCGCCGGCCGTGGTTTCAACAGCCGCGTCTCGCCCGGCATGGAAGAGTCTTTCCTGGGTTCGGAATGCGTGTCCTGCGGCGCCTGCGTGCAGGCCTGTCCGACCGCGACCCTGACCGAGAAGTCGGTGATCGAGATCGGCCAGCCCGAGCACTCGGTCGTCACCACCTGCGCCTATTGCGGCGTCGGCTGCGCCTTCAAGGCGGAAATGCGCGGCGAGGAAGTCGTCCGCATGGTCCCCTACAAGGACGGCAAGGCCAATCGCGGCCATTCGTGCGTCAAGGGCCGCTTCGCGTGGGGCTATACGACCCACAAGGATCGCATTCTCAACCCGATGATCCGCAAGAGCATCAACGATCCGTGGCAGGAAGTCAGCTGGGATGAGGCGTTCAGCTACGCCGCGTCCGAGTTCAAGCGCATCCAGGCCAAATACGGCAAGGATTCGATCGGCGGCATCACCTCCTCGCGCTGCACGAACGAAGAAACCTATCTCGTTCAGAAACTGATCCGCGGCGGCTTCGGCAACAACAACGTCGATACCTGCGCCCGCGTCTGCCATTCGCCGACCGGCTATGGCCTGTCGCAGACCTACGGAACGTCGGCCGGCACACAGGATTTCGACTCGGTCGAACAGACCGACGTGATCCTCATCATCGGTGCGAACCCGACCGACGCGCACCCTGTGTTCGGTTCACGCATGAAGCAGCGTATC
>JAIERI010000061.1 GCA_019747015.1 Xanthobacteraceae bacterium | reverse complement strand
GCCAGACGCTCCTGCAACTTCTCGCGGTCGTAGTCCGAGGTGGTTTCCTCGATCTGCGCCTTGATCTGGTTGACGCGCGCCTCGATGTCGGTCTTCTTGCCGGCGCCGTTGACGATGGTGGTGTTTTCCTTGTCGATCATCACCTTCTTGGCCTTGCCGAGCATCTGCAGCGTGACGTTCTCAAGCTTGATGCCGAGATCTTCCGAGATCGCCTGGCCGCCGGTCAGGATCGCGATGTCCTGCAGCATGGCCTTGCGGCGATCGCCAAATCCTGGCGCCTTCACAGCCGCGACCTTCAGACCGCCACGCAGACGGTTGACGACCAGCGTAGCGAGAGCCTCGCCTTCGACGTCCTCAGCAACGATGACGAGCGGCTTGCCGGTCTGAACCACGGCTTCCAGCAGCGGAAGCAGTTCGTTCAGCGAGGACAGCTTCTTCTCGTTGATCAGGATGTAGGCGTCGTCGAACTCGACGCGCATCTTGTCGGCGTTGGTGACGAAGTAGGGGGAGATGTAGCCGCGGTCGAACTGCATGCCTTCGACGACGTCCAGTTCGGTCTCGAGCGACTTGGCTTCCTCAACCGTGATGACGCCCTCGTTGCCGACCTTCTTCATCGCGTCGGCGAGGAACTTGCCGATTTCCACGTCGCCGTTGGCCGAGATGGTGCCGACCTGTGCGATCTCCTCGTTCGAGGTGACCTTCTTGGAGTTCTTCACGAGGTCCGCGACCACGGCTTCAACAGCCAGGTCGATGCCGCGCTTCAGGTCCATCGGGTTCATGCCGGCGGCGACCGACTTGGCGCCTTCCTTCACGATCGCCTGGGCGAGTACGGTCGCGGTGGTGGTGCCGTCGCCGGCAGCGTCCGCCGACTTCGAGGCCACTTCACGGACCATCTGCGCGCCCATGTTCTCGAACTTGTCTTCAAGCTCGATTTCCTTGGCGACGGTGACGCCGTCCTTGGTGATGCGGGGCGCGCCGAACGACTTGTCGATCACGACGTTGCGGCCCTTCGGGCCGAGCGTGACCTTCACTGCGTTGGCGAGAATGTCGACGCCGCGCAGCATCTTGTCACGCGCGTCGACGCCGAATTTCACTTCTTTAGCTGACATGTTTTGTTTCCTTAGAGTTCAGGAAGATTTGGAATTTTGGATGAAGGAAGCTGCTTAAGCAGCGGCCTTCTTCTTGGCGCCGGCGTCGGTGACGACACCCATGATGTCGCTTTCCTTCATGATCAGGAGCTCCTGACCGTCGATCTTCACTTCGGTGCCCGACCATTTGCCGAACAGGACAACGTCGCCGACCTTGAGGTCGATCGGGATCAGCTTGCCGGCTTCGTCGCGGCCGCCCGGACCGACGGCGACGATCTCGCCCTGCGAAGGCTTTTCCTTCGCGCTGTCCGGAATGATGATGCCGCCAGCGGTCTTCTCTTCGGCGTCGATACGCTTGACCACGACGCGGTCGTGAAGCGGACGGAATTTCATGCAGTCCTCCTAGGATATTGGAATTGCTGGTGTTTCAGAATTGGCAGTCAGGATCAGCGAGTGCCATCCATGACTGAACGGGACATAGGGCACGCGGGGGACGCGGGCAAGGGTCTGTAGCAAAAATTTTGGCACTCGGGGCGAGGGGGTGCCAGTTTTTCGCGCGTCGTCGTTAACCGGGCAGGGATAGTCCGAGGGCGCTGTTAGCAGCCTTCAGGCGATGCTGCTGATGCCTTTGTCATCAATGACTTACGCAACTTTTGCGCTTGTCCTTCCTTGATTCGCATTCGACAATTTGAATGCCGGATTCAGGAGGACGACATGATTGCGAAGGGATCGGTCAGTACTGGTGTCAGCGGCGGGTTGGTATCGAACGACTTCAAGAAGCAACTCGCGGGCTATGGCCTGACCACGGCGGAAATTCTCTATCGCCGCCCCGATCATCACTGGCTGCTGCAATCCTATGTCTGGCAGAACTACGATCTGTTTCCGAATTTCCCGGCGCTGAACGATTTTCTCAATTTCTGGAAGGAAAAGCTCGAGGGACCGCTGTACGGCGTCACCGTCGCGCATTCCAAGCTTATCAAGCCGGCCGAACTCAAAGCCATCGACGGGCATTTCAGGTTGAACTGATTTTAGCGGGGCATGATCTGGTCCGAAAACCGGTATCCACTTTTCGGGATCATGCCCTAGCCCCGCCCGACGAACGGCATCTTGGTCGCCATTACGGTCATGAACAGCACGTTGGCCTCAAGCGTGCGGGTCGCCATGTAGACGATGGCCTCGCCGACATTGGTGACGTCCATGCGCGGCTCGACCATGGTGCCGCCATTCGGTTGCAGGATGCCCGCCGCCATGCGCTCGGACAGATCGGTCGCCGCATTGCCGATGTCGATCTGGCCGCCGGCGATGTCATAGGCGCGCCCGTCGAGCGCGATGGATTTGGTCAGCCCGGTGATGGCGTGCTTGGTCGCGGTGTAGGCGACGGTGAACGGGCGCGGCGAATGCGCCGAGATCGAGCCGTTATTGATGATGCGCCCGCCGCGCGGCGTCTGGTCCTTCATGATGCGGAAGGCATGCTGCGTGCATAAAAACGGCGCGGTGAGGTTGGTGTTCACCACAGCCTGCCATTTATCGAACGGCAGATCCTCCAGCGGCATGGCGGGCGCGCCGATGCCGGCATTATTAAAGAGTAGATCGAGCCGTCCGAATTCCTTCGTCGTCTTTGCGAACAGCGTTGCGATGGAATCCGGATCTGTCATGTCGGAGGGTACGACGAGGCTTTTGCCGAGTTTGGCGCCGAGGTGAGCGGTTTCCTCCAGCATCTCCTTGCGCCGTCCGGTCAGCACGACGGTGAAATCGGCCTTCATCAGCGCGAGCGAGGCGGCGCGTCCGATGCCCGAGCCCGCGCCGGTAACGAGTGCGATTTTGGTTTGCGACATTGTTTCTTCCCCGATGATTTTTTTACGATGTCATCCCCGCGAAGGCGGGGATCCATCCTTTTGAAGTGTGCTGGGTCCCGGCTTACGCGGGGACGACGGGTGGTATCACGTCTGCGGATTGCCGTAAGGCGGGCGCGGAATGCTTTGATGCGCCGCGCGCAGCGCCGCCGACCAGCGCGAGCGCAGATCGTGGAAATAGGGCTCGCCCTGTTCGATGCGCATGTTCAGCTCGGCGACGCACACGTCAGGCCGTACCAGAAGAATATCGATCGGCATGCCGACGCCGAGATTGGAGCGCATGGTGGAATCCATCGACACCAGCCCGACCTTCAGCGCGTCATACAGATCGACGTCATAGGAGATCGCGCGATCCAGCACCGGCTTGCCGTATTTGTGTTCGCCGATCTGCAGATAGGGCGTGTCCACGGTGCACTCGATGAAATTGCCCGCCGGATAGATCATGAACAGGCGCATGCGCGAGCCCTTGATCTGGCCGCCGAACAGAAACGACACGTCGAAGTTGATGTCCTCGGCGGAGAGTGCGACGCCTTCGAGGCGGTGCACGTCGCGGATGGCGCGGCCGATGCGCTGTGCGGCCTGAAACATGGTCGGCGCGTTGAGCAGGGTTTCAAGTTCCCCGGTGACAGGATCTTCCAGACCCTCGGTGAGGGTCGAGATCACCGACTGGCTGATGGCGAGGTTGCCGGCGGAGGCAATCGCCATGATCCGCTCGCCGGGCTGGCTGAACACGTGGAGTTTGCGGAATGTGGAGATATTGTCGAGGCCCGCATTGGTGCGGGTGTCGGCCATCATCATCAGGCCTTCCTTAACCAGGATTCCGCAGCAATAAGTCATGTCATTCCCACTCTCCAACCCGCGCATTTCTACGAAATGCGGCTGGAGGGGGCAACCGGGCAGAACGTGTCGTCCCCGGCTTCGAGGGACAGAACGTCATATTACGACTGGCTTTGACGCCCGGCCTGATCGACCTTGACGGCGACCGACATGATTTCCTTGCCCCCACCATAGCGGGTGCCGCGCACCGGCGCCGCGCCGAGATAATCGAGGCCGATGGCGACGCGGGCGTGGGCGTCGGTGGTGCAGATGCCGTTGGTCGGATCGAACCCGACCCAGCCCAGCCCCTCGGCGAACGCCTCCGCCCAGGCATGGCCGGCTTCCTGATTGACCACGCCGTCGGCGCGCAGGAAATGCCCGGAGACGAAACGCGCCGGGACACCGGCGCTGCGCGCGCAGGCGATGAAAATATGCGCGTAGTCCTGACACACACCACGTTTCAGGGCGAAGGCTTCCGTTGCGGAGGTGCCGGTATGGGTCGGGTCGGTGTCGAAGGTCATGTAGTCATGAAGCTGCAACAGGAGCGAGTGCAGGAATCCAAGCACGTCATCCTCGGCCTCGGCGCGCAGGCCGCCGGCGAATTTGCCCATCTCGGCGTTGACATCCGTCAATGACGTCGCGCGCAAAAACAGGCTTGGCGGAAACCGTTCGTCGGTGCCCTTGAGCACGCCGCCGGTGTCGTGGGTCTCGATCAGCCCCGAGACGTTGACAGTCAGGTCCGACAGCGAGCCGTGGGTGAGGACGTGGATAATATTGCCGAAGGCGTCGCGGTGCATGTCGAGGCGCGAATCGGTCGAGGTGTCGATCTGCCAGCTGGCGACGTATTGCCCATCATGGCTGCTCGGCGTCAGCCGCAACACCTGAATGACGCCGCTGGCGGGCGGATCATAATGATAGGTTGTCGAATGGGCTATTCGCAGGCGCATTTCATGACGATCGGTTGAAGCGGCAAGTCCACTTATAAAACAAGCCCGCTTACAAAAGATACTGTTTCGAGATGATGTCGCCGAGGCGGGTATTGTCGGCGAGAAATTCCTGAATGAACTCGTGCACGCCGCGCTGGAAGATATCGTCCATATGGCTGTGTTCAAGCCTGTTTCGCACACCGCGCGCATGACGCTGCGCCGCGCCCTGACGGCCATAGGCGACGCCGATCTGATCGAGATTGCGGACGAGGTTGCCGTAGCAGCTTGCCAGCGAGCGCGGCAGCATGTCGTTGAGGATCAGAAGATCGGCGATCAGCCAAGGCTTCAGCGTTTCGCGATAGACCCAGTGATAGGCGGTAAGCGCCGAGACCGAGCGCAGGATCGAGGTCCACTGATAGTAATCGAGCGGGCCGCCGACATGTTCTTCTTCCGGCAGCAGCAGATGATATTTGACGTCGAGGATGCGCGCGGTGTTGTCGGCGCGCTCCAGATGCAGGCCGAGCCGCGAGAACCAGTAGGCGTCGTTGCGCAGCATGGTGCGATACGCCGAACCGTCGAAGCGCAGCGAGACCTCCTGCACGAAGCGCAGGAACGTTGACAGCTTGTCGCGCGATTTGATGCCGCCCTGCCAGACCTGCTGCAGTTCGATCCACGCCGTGTTGATGGCATCCCACATCTCGCCGGTCAGCGCGGTGCGGACCGAGCGGGAATTCAGCCGCGCGTTTTCGATGCAATTGCGGATCGAGGAGGGATTGTCGCGCGAGAACGACAGATACTCGACGACATTGTGCTCGTTGGCTTCCTCATAGTGCGAATAGAAACAATTGCCGATGCCGGCGGTGAGCAGCGCCGATTCCCATTCGTTGGATTTGCCGACATAGGCGTCCGGCAGCGACGTGGCGCGCAGCGTCGCCTCGATGGTGCGCGCGAGGTATTCCGCGCGCTCGATATAGCGGGCCAGCCAGAACAGACTTTCAGCGGTGCGCGACAGCATGCGATGATTTTACTCGTCCAGTATCCACGTATCTTTGGTGCCGCCGCCCTGGCTGGAGTTGACCACCAGCGAGCCCTCCTTCAGTGCCACGCGCGTCAGCCCGCCCGGCACCACGGTGACGTGATCCTTGCCCGTGAGCACGAAGGGCCGCAGATCGACATGACGCGGCGCCAGTCCTGAATCGGTGCTGATCGGACAGGTGGACAGCGCCAGCGTCGGCTGTGCGATGAAGTTCTCTGGCTCCTTCGTCAGCTTGGCGCGGAAACTCTCGATCGTCGCCCTGTCGGCGGCCGGGCCGATCAGCATGCCGTAGCCGCCGGAGCCATGAACCTCCTTGACCACCAGATCCTTGAGATTGTCGAGTACGTATTTCAGATCCTTCGGCTCGCGGCAGCGCCAGGTCTGCACGTTCTTCAGGATCGGTTCTTCACCCAGATAGAATTTCAAAATGTCTGGCATATAGCTGTAGACCGCCTTGTCGTCGGCGATGCCGGTGCCGACCGCGTTCGCCAGCGTGATGTTGCCGGCCATGTAGGCGGACATCAAACCGGGTACGCCGAGCGCCGAATCGGGGCGGAAGAACAGGGGGTCGAGAAAATCGTCATCGAGGCGGCGGTAAATGACATCGACACGCTTGAGGCCTTCGGTGGTGCGCATGAACACTTCGTCGTTCTTGACGAGGAGATCGCGCCCCTCGACCAGTTCGACGCCAAGCTTGTCGGCGAGGAACGAGTGTTCGTAATAGGCGGAGTTGTAAACGCCGGGGGTGAGCAGCGCCACGGTCGGCTCGCCCTTGGCGCTGGCGGGCGCAACCGAACGCAACGCGGCGAGCAGTTCATCAGGATAATTCTCCACCGGCGCGATACGATGACGCGAGAACAGGTCCGGAAACAGCCGCATCATGATTTCGCGGTTTTCCAGCATGTAGGAGACGCCCGACGGCGTTCGCGCGTTGTCCTCGAGCACGATGAAGCTGTCGGCATCGACACGCACCACGTCGATGCCGGCGATGTGCACGTAAATATCGTGCGGCACGTCCTGTCCGTTCATCTCGGGACGGAACACCGGGTTCTGGAAAATCAGATCGTCGGGAATGACCTTGGCGCGCAGGATGTCGCGCGAATGATAGATGTCGGACAGAAACATGTTCAGCGCCTTGACGCGCTGCTTCAGACCCTTCTCCAGCGTCGTCCATTCCTTGCCGGACAGGATGCGGGGGATGACGTCGAAGGGAATCAGGCGTTCGGTGGATTCATTGTCGCCGTAAACCGCGAAGGTGATGCCGATCCGGCGGAACAGCAGTTCCGCTTCCTTGCGGCGATATTCCAGAGCATCCGGCGGCGTATCCTTCAGCCAGAGCGCCAATTCCTTATAGGCGGAGCGTAAATCGCCCGCCGGCCCATTCATTTCGTCAAACGCAACTGCCATAAAGCGAGACTGTCTTTCCTAGTGTCCCGATTCCGAAGTTCGTACGAGCCTGCAGCACGCTCTCATGCGAACTTCGGAATCAAAGGGACACTAGCAACTTTAGGTTTCCAGTGTGGTTTTGGTTCGCAAATCCGCATAGAAGGTGCCGCAATAATCGTGCGGATTTGCGAACCACCACACTGGGGGCGCAAACCCCGGATTCCGTGTCGTTATTTGATGGTAGCAAGGCTTGGGCCAGCGCGATATGCATTGCTTGTGGGCAAATGGGATAATTGCCGCAGACTCTGCCCGCCAAACGGGCGGCTGATTGGTCAAGGACGCGGCAATATCCCGATTTGGCGTGCAACCGCGCTGTCCTGAATTTCAAGGGCCTGATAGGGGTCTTCGAGCGGCACGAGAGGAACAGATGAGCGAGATCGTCACGGCGGGCATTCTGGTGATCGGCGACGAGATCCTGTCCGGGCGCACCAAGGACAAGAACATCGGCTTTATCGCCGAATATCTGACCAATATCGGCATCGATCTGAAGGAAGTGCGCGTCGTCTCCGACGACGAGGCCGCGATCATCGAGGCGCTGGACGCGCTGCGCGCGCGCTTCACCTATGTCTTCACCACTGGCGGCATCGGGCCGACCCATGACGACATCACCGCCGACGCGGTGGCCAAGGCGTTCGGCGTTGCGATCGACTATCACCCCGATGTGGTGGCGCGGTTTCGCCAGCGTTTCTCCGAAGCCGAACTGAACGAAGCGCGCTTGCGCATGACGCGCATCCCCGACGGCGCCGAACTTATCGACAGCGCCACCATTCTGGCGCCGGGCTTCCGGATCGGCAATGTGATCGTGATGGCCGGCGTACCCACCATCATGCAGGCGATGATGGACATCATCTCGCCGAAGCTGAAATCGGGCGCGCGCATGCTGTCCGAATCGGTGAAGGCCAATGCGCGCGAGGGCGACATCGGCACGCCGCTGCGCGCCATTCAGGACGCGCATCCCGAAACCAGTATCGGCAGCTATCCCTTCCTGGACGAGGACGCCAGGCCGAACACCAACATCGTGGTGCGCTCGCGCGATGCGGACAAGATCCGCGCTGCGATGATCGATGTCGAGACGATGCTGGCTGCCCTGAAGACTGTGAAGCCCTGACGATGAGCGACGACGCCGCGCAAAAACCGTTTCCGGTGTCATGGGACCAGTTTCACCGCGACGCGCGTGCGCTGGCGTGGCGGCTCAACGGCAAGGGCCCGTTTCACGCGCTGGTCGCGGTGACGCGTGGCGGCCTCGTGCCGGCGGCTATTGTCGCGCGCGAGATCGGCATGCGCATGATCGATACTTTATGTGTGGCAAGCTATGCCCACACCACGCAGGGCGAGATCGAGATTATAAAGAATATCTCCGATGGCGTGAGAAAGCTCGGCGGCGCGGACGGGCAGGGGCTTCTTGTGATTGATGACCTCGTCGACACCGGCAAGACCGCGTGGATCGTGCGCGAAATCGCCCCTAAAGCGCACATCGCGGCGGTCTACGCCAAGCCGATGGGCAAGCCGCTGGTGGATACGTTCATCACCGAAGTGTCGCAGGACACCTGGATTTTCTTTCCCTGGGACACCGGGCTGTCGTTCCAGCCGCCGATTCGGGATGGAGCGGCGTAAATTCTGTCGCCGTCCCCGCGTAGGCGGGGACCCAGCAAGGAAGTAAAGAAGACTGGATTCCCGCTTTCGCGGGAACGACATCGAGTAAGTTGCGATTACCCTAATCTCTCCCTTGCCAGCTTCGCGCCCGCGCCGAGCGCACGCAGCTTGGCTTCGGAAATATCGCGGCGCATCGGCGCCATCCCGCAATTGGTCGTCGCCATGATGTTGGCCTTGGGCACGAACTTCATCACCGCCTCGATGGTTTTCACCACGTCCTCCGGAGTCTCGACCACATCGCTGGCGACGTCGATCACCCCGGCCTGCACGATCTTGCCCTTGAGAAGGGCGAGCAGTTCGAGCGGCACGTGCGAGTTCTTGCACTCGATGGCGACATGCTGGATCGGGCTGGCGTCGATCGCCGGGAAAATCTGCTCATACTGCCGCCACTCA
>JAIERI010000196.1 GCA_019747015.1 Xanthobacteraceae bacterium | reverse complement strand
CGCTTCCAGCGCGCCGGTGGGGACGAGTGGTGTGATGAACTTGGTGAGGTCGAAGGCGAGGACATTGTCGCTGCTGGCGCTGTTTACGCTGGCTGTGCAGTTCAGCCTGTCGTTTGGCCATGTCCATGGCGGCACGTTCGCCCCTCTTAGCGCACAGACTTCATTCGCCAACACTTCCTTACCAAGCACTGACCGCGATCCGGACGGTGGCAACGATGTCTGCGCGATCTGCGTCACCATCGCGATGGCGAACACGCTGGTCGATGCGGCGCCGCCGATTCTGCCGCTGCCAGCACAAATTCACACCGCACCGGTTGTGATTTCTGCCCTGCTCGACACTGCGCAGCCGCAGCGCCTCTCCTTTCAGTCCCGCGCTCCTCCCCGATCCTGATTCGAAGCCGTTCGCTTCCGCTTTAAGGCGGAATATTCGAATTCAGTCCGCTCGCCACGTGCTGAAATGCGCAAGGCAGCATCAGGATCAAAGCATCATGCCTCCAAAGAAGTATCGCGCGTTCCTGCTTGGAAGCTCCGCGCTCGTTATCTTTGCCGCCTTCGGCACCACCTCATACGCTCAAAACGCTGCGCCGTCGGCCACCTCACCTGCGCCATCCGACACTCCAGCAAAAACCGCCGAAGCGCCTTCCCCCAGCGCCTCTTCCTCAAATGGCACAACAAACCTTCCCGCCATTCAGGTGACCGCGCCTCGCCGCAGAACGGAAGCACACCGCAAACCGCAGCATCCGCACGAGGCGACCACGACACTCGAGGTGCCGAGCAGCGAGCGCGCCGCGGCGAGCGGTGTTTCGGCGCAGAACACCAATCTCGACACTGCGCGCGCACGTATCCTCGCCCCGACAGGCGCGAACAATTACGAACTGAGCCGCGAGGCGATCCAGGCACTCCCGCAGGGCACCGAAGCGCCGCTGGATAAGGTGCTGCTTCAATTGCCCGGCATCTCACAGGATTCTGCGGCGTCGGGAGAACTGCACGTGCGCAACGAACACGCCAATCTACAGTACCGCGTCAACGGCATCGCGTTGCCGGACGGCGTCGGCGCGTTCGGACAAATTCTCGATACCGGGATTGTCGGCAACCTCTCACTGCTCACCGGCGTACTGCCTGCGCAATACGGCCTGCGCACGGCCGGCGTCGTCGATATCACAACGCGCGCTGACGCCTTCAACAACAGCGGCAGCGTTGGTGTTTACGGCGGCAGCCACGGCACCATTACGTCGAACTTCGAATATGGTGGCACGGCGGGAAACACGCAGTATTTCATTTCGGGCCGTTACTTCGGTAGCGACCTTGGTATTGAAAACCCCACACCGAATAACAGTGCGATTCACGATCACACAGATCAGGGCAAAGGTTTTGCCTACGTGTCCACCAAGATCGATGACTACTCGCGCCTTGTGTTCATGGGCGGCACATCGACGAGTGCCTATCAGATCCCGAACAATCCAGGACAGACCGGATTAAACGGCAACGGCAACCCCTTCGTTACCTATCCGTTTAACTCCGCATCGCTGAACGAGCATCAAACTGAAAACAACCAGTTTGGGGTGCTGGCCTATCAGAGGTCGATCAATGGTTTTGATATGCAGCTGTCGGCCTTCACCCGATACAGCACACTGCATTTCACACCGGATGTTGCGGGCGATCTCGCCTTTAACGGCGTAGCATCGGACGTCTATCGTCGCAGCCAGACCACCGGCATCGCATCCGACAACGCATATCGCTGGTCGGATGCGCACACCTTACGCTTCGGTTTTCAGGTCAGCGGCGAGCAATCGCAGGTCAGAAACACATCGACGGCTATTTTTGTCGATGGAGTTGGCGACTCGCTGCCGCCGCCAAATACCACCACGTTCACCGACTCAAGTTCGAAGCTCGGCTGGCTGCTCAGCACTTACGCTTCCGACGAATGGAAGCTCACCAACCAGCTCACGCTGACCACCGGACTGCGCTTCGACCAGATGTACGCCTACACTGACGCTAACCAACTCAGTCCGCGCGCCAATCTGGTCTACAAGCCGTTCGAAAGCACAACCTTCCACGCAGGTTATTCGCGTAACTTCACGCCGCCGCCACAGGTGCTGGCCGCGCCGACGAATACCGCTCTGACAACGGGAACGACACAGGAGCCTGCGGTGCCGGGCCCCTACGGGCAAGTGCAACCCGAGCGTTCGAACGTGTTCGATGTTGGCGTGACGCAAAAGGTTCTGCCCGGTCTCGAACTTGGCGTCGATGCCTATTACAAGGAGGCACGTAACCTGCTCGACGACGGGCAGTTCGGCGCAGCTTACGTTCTCACCGCATTCAATTACGATCGCGGGCGGAATGTCGGCATCGAATTCAAGGGTAACTACGTCAATGGCAATTTCCGCGCTTACGCAAATCTGGCCATCGCGCAGCAGAAAGCCACCAACGTGGTCTCAAACCAGTTCCTGTTCGATCCAGCGGATCTCGCTTATATCCAATCGCACTATATCTTCACGGATCACTCTCAGCTTTATTCCGGTTCGGCCGGCGCATCCTATTTGTGGAATGGCACGCGATTTTCTGCCGATATGATTTTCGGCAGCGGCCTGCGCGCTGACGCTGTAAATCCCGATGGCACCACTATTCCGAATGGCGGCCATGTTCCGTTCTACACGCAGGTCAATCTTGGCGTGTCGCACGAATTCGCCGGACCGGGCTATAAGCCGCTGACGGTGCGCTTCGATGTCGTCAATCTGTTCGACAATGTTTATGAGATCAGGGACGGTTCGGGCATCGGCGTATTCGCACCGCAATTCGGGCCGCGGCGCGGGTTCTTCGTGGGTCTCAGTCAAAAACTGTAATGGAGACGCCGCTTAGACCACTACGCTCCAGTCGGGCCTGATCGCGCCCGACACACCCTCGAATGCGCCGTCGGCGAGTTCACACACCAACAGACGTGCCGGGTCAACCGGGCCCGGCATTGTCGCGACGCCGCGCGGAATCCGCTTGAAACCGACGCGGCTGTAATAAGGCTCGTCACCGACCAGCACGACAAGACGATGGGCCTTCGCTTTCGCAGCAGCAAGCGCGCGCTCAAGCAAGGCGTGCGCTACGCCCCGTCCCCGAAACGGCGGTTCGACCGTCAGAGGCCCGAGCAGGAGCGCCGGCGTGTCGCCGATACAGATCGGCAGCTGCCGCACTGAACCGACCATCAGCGTGCCAATCCGCGCGGTGAAGGACAGATCGAGCACGTGATCGGCATGCTCGCGCAGGCGGTAGGCGCTCAACACGTAGCGGCCGGGGCCGAAGGTGCGTTCGTGCAGGCGCTCGATGGCCTGAGCGTCGTTCGGCGTCTCGGCCAGGATGGTGAGGGAAAGCTCGTTCATGATGGGTCAGCGCATTAGCATCTGGCGCGGCTGCGGTCCATCGCAGAAGAGTATTGTAAAGATCAGCTTTCGCGCGTGGCAGGCTGGGCCAGATAGGCCAAGAGCTTCATCTCGCGGCGGCCGCGCGTCACGGTGTCGAGCACCAGGCCCGACGACACCGAGAGCACCGCAAGAATCATCAGGCCCATCGACAGGACTGCGGTCGGCAGCCGCGGCACGACGCCCTGCTCGATGAAGGTCATCACAACAGGTGCGGCGAGGACCAGCGAGGCGGCAGTCAGTATCCCGCCGATGATGCTGAAGAATTGCAGCGGCTTTTCCGAACGGTAGAGCTTGAGAATGGTGCCAAGAATCCGGAAGCCGTCGCGCCAGGTATTCAGCTTGCTGAACGAGCCTTCAGGCCGCGCATAATAAGGCGTCTCGATTTCCGCGACCGGCATCGCCAATTCGAGCGCATGGACGGTCAGTTCGGTCTCGATTTCGAAACCGTCCGAGAGCACGGGGAAGGATTTGACGAAGCGGCGTGAGAACACGCGGTAGCCGGAAAGGATATCCTTGAAAGCCTGGCCAAACACCATGGCGAGAAAGCCGGTCAGCATCGCGTTGCCGGTGCGATGACCGGGACGATAGGCCGCAACATCCTGATCGACGCGCAGGCCGACCACCATGTCGAGATGCTCGGCCATGAGTTTGCCAATCATGCGGTTCGCGCTCGGCGCGTCGTAGGTAGCATCGCCATCGACGAGGACATAAATATCGGCGTCGATGTCGGCGAACATTCGCTTGACGACATGGCCTTTACCCTGCCGCCGCACACTACGGACCTGCGCACCGGCATCGTGCGCGACAAGGGCGGTGCGATCTGACGAATTGTTGTCGTAAACATAAATCTGCGCGTCAGGCAGCGCATCGTGGAAATCCGCCACCACCTTGCCGACGGCAGCTTCTTCATTGTAGCAGGGCACAAGCACGGCGACGCGCGGCTTTGCGGTCTCAGGAGCGGGACGTTCCTCCCGTGCGAATTGGTCAAGCGCCTGGGCAAGGCTGACCAGGTCGCCGCTCAAGGACCGCGAGCGCGGCTCGTCACGCTGAACGGGCTGACGGATCAGATCGGGCGCGGTGCTCATTGATTGTCCTTGAAAGGATGGTCAGGTTCCATTCGGACAATAGAGGCCGTTCGCTAACGATCTCTAACTCCAATCTTCAATAATGGGTGCGTTTTGCAGGACTTCGAAAATCCGCCGCCGCGTGCCCGGTGTGGTCCCCGACGGTAAATCCGAGACCGCAAAGAAGCCGCACGCAACGATTTCGTGGTTGGGGTCCGGCATCCGGTCCTGACGCCACGAGCGGATCACATAAACCGCAACATGGTCGCGGGACGAAATCCGGCGATTGAAGAACAGCCCGTGCAATTGCGGCTCGCCGGTGAGCTCGATCCGGCCCTCCTCGATCAGTTCGCGCTTCAGCGACTCGACGAACGTCTCACCAGTCTCGACGCCACCGCCCGGCAGATGCCAGCCGGCGACATAGCTGTGCTTGACCAGAAACACGCGGTTCTCGCCATCCAGCACCAACGCGCGGGTGCCAAGGGTCATGCCTCGGGCAAAGCGCGAATAGAAGTGGAAAATGCGTCGAAGCAGCGGCTCGAATTTGAGCCGCAGGGGCTGCTCTGTCATTGCGCGAAAACCTTGGCCGGATAACGTTATCTTGCAGTAGCTATAGCGGCATTCACCAGTTGCGAATATCGTCAACGCAGGTAAATCGCGCCTATGATATTTCAATCTTGGATAGCGGTATCGTGACGGATTCGTTTTTGCTCGCCCATCTGTCCGATCCGCATCTCGGCCCCATGCCGCGGCCGCGCGGGCTCGAACTCGTCGGCAAACGCGCCATCGGCTACATCAACTGGCAACGCAAGCGCTACGCCATCCACCGGCGCGAGGTGCTGGCGCAGATTGTCGCCGACATCCACGCGCAAAGACCAGATCACATCGCCGTCACCGGCGATCTCGTCAACATCGCCCTGCCAGCGGAATTTATCGAGGCGGCGGCATGGCTGAAAACCGTCGGTCCGCCGCACGATGTGTCACTGGTGCCGGGCAATCACGATGCCTACGATATTTCCACGCGCCATCATTTCGCGAACGCGTGGGCGGATTATCTGCATGGAGATGGCGCTTCAACAGGCGCGGCGACGTTTCCTTACGTGCGGCGCAGGGGGCCGCTGGCGCTTATTGGCGTGTCGACCGCGACCCCCACCGCACCGTTCGTGGCGACTGGCCAACTTGGACGCGCCCAGCGCAATGCTTTGGAAAGCATCCTGCCGCAACTGGCGCAGGAAAACCTGTGCCGCGTGCTGCTGATTCATCATCCGCTGCATGTCGCGCCGGGGCGCTGGACCGCGCGACTGCGCGACGCCGATGATCTGTTGAGCATACTGAAACAACACGGCGTCGAGATGGTGCTACATGGCCACGATCACCGCCATGCGATAGTATGGTTCGACGGACCTTCGGGGAAAATTCCGGCAATCGGGGTGCCCTCCGCCTCAGCTGCATCGGGCGGGCATCATCACCCCGCCGCCTACAATCTGTTTTCGATTGCGCGAACAAATGACGGATGGCGGATCGAGCAGACTGTGCGCGGGTTTGTGAATGAAAGCTCACCGGACGCGATCACAGATATCCGCGCCGAGGTGCTGATCGCGCCTTAGAAGTAGCGCAGTGACGCCATCAGCGCGATCGCGAACAGCGCGACAAGGCCGGCGAAAAATCCCAGCATGAACATCCAGACCCCGCGGCCGGGCTTCTTGACTGGGACAGGCTGCGGCGCAGATGTCGCAGCCGGTATCGGCGTTACCAGAGCCTGTTCGCGCTCGATCATCCGCCGTGCGATGTAGTCGGTGATCGCGTCCACCATCACCGGCACGTCATGGGATTCGGCGAGCAGCGTGCGGCCGAATCTCGTATCCTGCACGAAGCGATAGATGCGCTTGTCGCGGCCCATGGCGACATGAGCGACCGAATCAATCCATAGCCGCGGCGTTTCGCCCTGGCTGATGCCGCGGTCGAACAGATCTACCTGCACCGGAATTTCGCCGAACAGCGGGTTCAGCGCCTCATCGAGGATTTCGAGCCGCGCGAGTTCAGCGTCGCGCAGGTCAACAACGACGCCGGAGCGGTCAGCAGCCTCGATACGGGCTTTATGCAAGGCGTCGCGCAGCCGCGTGACCTGTGCAGTGCCCTTGAAAATTCCGTCCGTCTGATCCGCCATTGCCTTGTCCTTGAATGACCTCATTAACCTAGCAGTAACCAAGGAGACCGCAAAGGCCGCCGGGCCCCGGCCAAAGGTCAAAAAAAGACCCCGTCCGAAGGGTCCGGACGGGGTTCAGTCTAAGGTTGGGGCGCTTGCACGCCCCTCCCTGGGGGATGAAACGTTTGACGCGTCAAGCCATCGCGCGTTGCGGCTCCTCCACGATGGAAAAGCGCACGCTGCCGCGATGACGATTTTCCTCTGAAACCACGCGCCAGGCGTCTTCAGCTTCCTTACGGGTTTTGAACGGGCCCTGGACTTGGGCCGAGCCATGCACGAGCTTGTGGAAGTTCATCGAACCGAACTCACCACCAATCACCCAGTAGTTGCTGCCATTCGTCATGTAAGCCTCCTGTCATTCAGCTGCTTGAATGCGCGGACGCGGTTTGTCTTGAGCTGTGAACTGCGCCGCTTCGGTGGAATCGGCCAGCGCCGTCGTCGAGCTTTGGCCGCTTGTGATGGTGGTGGACACCAGGTCGAAATAGCCGGTACCAACCTCGCGCTGGTGGCGCGTCGCCGAATAGCCGTGCGCCTCGGATGCAAACTCGGCCTGCTGAAGGCGTGAGTAAGCCGCCATGCCCTCGGTACGATAGCCTCGCGCCAGTTCGAACATGCCATGGTTGAGCGAGTGAAAACCCGCCAGCGTGACGAACTGGAACTTGTAACCCATCGCGCCGATTTCGCGCTGGAACTTGGCGATGGTCGTCTTGTCGATGTTCGCTTCCCAGTTGAAGGAGGGCGAGCAGTTATAGGCGAGCATCTTGTTGGGATAGACCTTGCGCACCGCTTCGGCGAATTCCTTTGCTTCCTGCAAATTCGGCGTTGAGGTTTCCCACCAGAGCAGATCAGCATACTTCGCGAATGAAATGCCGCGCTTGATACAGTGGGCGTGGCCGGTGCCGTCCTTCAGGCGATAAAAACCCTCAGCTGTGCGCTCGCCGGTAATGAACTCATGATCACGCTCGTCCACGTCGGACGTGATGAGCCGGGCGCTTTCAGCATCAGTGCGCGCCATCACCAATGACGGCACGCCGCACACGTCCGCAGCCAGCCGAGCCGCGATCAGATTACGCTCATGCGCCGCGGTCGGAATCAAAACCTTGCCGCCCATATGGCCGCACTTCTTCTCAGACGCGAGTTGGTCCTCGAAGTGAACACCGGCCGCGCCGGCCTCGATGTAGGCCTTCATGATCTCGAACGAGTTCAGCGGTCCGCCGAATCCCGCTTCCGCGTCGGCAACGATTGGCACGAACCAGTCGCGCTTCGCTCCGCCTTCGGAATGCTCGATTTGGTCGGCGCGCTGGAAAGTCTTGTTGATGCGGCGCGCCAGTTCAGGCCCGGCATTGGCGGGATAAAGACTCTGGTCGGGATACATCGCCCCGGCCGTGTTGGCATCGGCCGCGACCTGCCAGCCGGAGAGATAAATCGCGTTGAGGCCGGCCCGCGCCTGCTGCATCGCCTGATTGCCGGTAACGGCGCCAAGCGACGGCACGAACGGCTCGCTCTTGAGCGATTCCCAGAGCCGGTTCGCGCCCTTTTCCGCCAGCGTGTAGGCGATTGTCACCGAGCCGCGCAGCTGCTCAACCTCGGCGGCCGAATAAGGCCGCTCGATTCCATCGAAACGCCCCTTGGGCGCGGGCACCAGTTGTTCGAAGTTCCGTGGCATACTGTATCCAATCCTGATTTTTACATTCGTTGCGAAATCGTCCCTTGATCTAAGCCATACAGACAGAATAACGTCTATATACTGAGCAAATGAATGATGATGCGTTGTATCTCGATGTGCTATGAAACTAGTTAAGTTGTAAATTTTGTAAAATATCTGGAACATGCAAATGGCCACCGAGACCGGCAGAAAACTCTTCGTGGGACCGCGCTTCCGGCGCATCCGACAGCAACTGGGCCTGTCGCAGACCCAGATCGCCGAAGGTCTCGGGCTGTCGCCGAGCTACATCAACCTGATCGAGCGCAACCAGCGGCCTGTCACCGCGCAAATCCTGCTGCGGCTCGCGGAGAATTACGACCTCGATCTGCGCGATTTGGCGACCTCCGACGAGGACCGCTTTTTCGCGGAACTGAACGAGATTTTCTCCGATCCGCTGTTTCGCCAGATCGATCTGCCCAAGCAGGAATTGCGCGATCTTGCCGAACTCTGCCCTGGCGTGACTCACGCCTTGCAGCGCGTCTATGCCGCCTACACCGAGGCAAGGCGCGGCGAAACGCTGGTGGCTGCACAATTCGCCGATCGCAACGAGGACGCAGGACAACGCTATGAGGCCAACCCGATTGAGCGCGTACGCGACCTCATCGAGGCCAACCGCAATTATTTTCCCGAACTCGAAACGGCGGCCGAAGCGCTGCGCGACGAAATCAATGTCGGCTCGCAGGATATGTTCGCCGCTTTAAGCGAACGATTGCGCGAGCGCCACTCGACCACGGTGCGTATCATGCCGGTAGACGTGATGCGCGAGACGCTGCGGCGCTGGGACCGGCATCGCCGGCAGGTTCTGATTTCCGAACTGGTC
>JAIERI010000045.1 GCA_019747015.1 Xanthobacteraceae bacterium | reverse complement strand
CACTTCGACAACGAGATTCAGGTCGCGACCCTGAAGAACCTGAAGTGGACCAACATCAAGCCGCAGGTGGACGAGATCACCTTCCCGGACGGCAAACGCATGATCCTGTTGTCCGAGGGCCGCCTCGTGAACCTCGGCAACGCGATGGGGCACCCGTCCTTCGTGATGTCGGCCTCGTTCACCAACCAGACGCTGGCGCAGATCGAGCTTTACGCCAACAACAAGGATGGCAAGTACAAGAAGGAAGTGTACGTGCTGCCGAAGTCGCTGGACGAGAAGGTCGCGCGCCTGCACCTCGCCAAGATCGGCGTCAAGCTCACCGAGCTGCGCAAGGATCAGGCCGACTATATCGGCGTGAAGCTGGAAGGCCCCTACAAGGCCGAGCATTATCGCTACTGAGCATGCCCCCGAGAAGCGGGCACCGGTTTTCGGACCGGGGCATGCTCACTTGAAGGTCTTTGCAGGACTGAAAAGCCCCGGAGCGATCCGGGGCTTTTTTGTCGCCAGCTTCACTGCGGCGCACAACCAAGGGGCCGCGACGCGTCACCGCATGGCCCCGCGCGGCAAAACGGAGTGAACTGCCGAGTCGTGCGGCAGTCCGGCCGCGCATCTGGGGTGGATTTCCGCTGCTTTTGGCATCGCGCGAGGGAGGTGGACATGCAACTTCTGGCCGTCGGATCGGCGATGGCGCTGCTGATGGAGGTGCTGTCGCACGCGGGCGCGACGGTGCGGATCGAGACCGTGCATGTCCTGCGCGGCGAGACCTCGGCGACGGTGAGCGGCAGGATCGGCGGCTACGATTCCGCGCAGTACATCATCGGTGCGGGCGCGGGGCAGGCGGTCGCGGTCCGGCTCAGTCCGCAGAGTGAGGCCTGTGCGCTGCGGGTGTGGACGCCCGGCGCCGACGATCCCGAATTCATCGACGCGCGCTCGGGCAACGACTATGTCGCGCGCGATGCGAGGCCGGCGATCTATACCGCGCAGATCCATCTCACGCGCGGCGGGGCGCGGCGCGGCGAAACCTGCGCTTATGACCTGACCTTCGAACTCATCGACGGGGCCGACGTGCTGGCGAAGGCGAAGGAACGCGGGCGGTTGTAGCGCTTCCGTTACAGGGCTTTTGTTTCGTTCAAGCCCGGAACTCCTGGCCGAGCTCGCGTGTTCCTGATGTGCCGCACGCGGATTCGCATCAGGCACCGATGAGCCCAGCCCGGATGTAACAGGAGACAAGCATGAAAGCGATGACTGTGGTTGCTTTGGGAGCGGCCATGCTGGCTGACCTTGTGACGGTTGGCGGTGCAGCCCATGCGCAGGATGTCGGTGTGCGTGAACGGGGGCGCAGACCCGTCGTCATCATCAGGCCCGATCGTCCTTATTGGGATTCCTACATCGTCCCGCGTTATCGTTATCGCCCCGAAGACGATCGGGTCGATCCCTGCGGCGGCCCCGTGGTGCCGGTGATCCGCTATGGCGCTCAGGAGATACCCGTTCCGCTGTCGGTGGCGAACGAGTGGGGTTATCCCGTTGTGCATGGCCGTGATTGGCCGTGTGGGAGACAAAGGCGATAACGAACTGTACGTGCGCGTGAACGCACCTGCGAGGCCCGCGATTGGGCATGTGGTGATGACGTATTGAACAGGCGGCACCGCATTCTAAATGCATTGCTCTCCAGCCTCATGATTCCTTATGTTAGGTTATGCCCACCATCCTTCTTTCCCTCCTCGCTATCCTTGCCGGTGTCAGCGTCATCACCAGCAGGTGTTCATCGCCGTGATGCGCGATCCGGTGCCGACGCTGTCCGCCGTGCGCAACACGCCGCCGTGGGTGTGGAGCGGGGGACTGCTGGGCGCGATCTTCATCGCGCTGGCGACCTTCCTGGTGCCCGGGCGCGGCGTCGTTCGTCGCATTGCTGGTCGCGGGTCAGATGCTGGCCTCGATGGCCTACGATCATTTCGGCGCGTTCGGGCTTGAGAAACATGCCGAGTCCCGTGCGGCTCGCCGGCGCGGCGCTTCTGATCGCGGGCGTAGTGCTGATCCGGCGATAACGCCCGCCGCTATCTCGCCGCGAGTTTCGGCGAGAGCGCCAGCATGATGGGGAAGATGACAAGCGCCGTCGCGGCGATGGCAATCGTCGCCCACCACACCCCGACAGCATCGCCGAAAAATCCATAGAGCACCGGCGCGGTCGCGCCTGCGCCGATGGTGCCGGTGTAGAACAGTGCGAAGGCGTGTTCGGTTTTGTCCGGCGGCGCCAGTTCTGGCACCGTGCCGTAAAGCACCGACGAGGTGCCGTTGAGCAGCGCGCCCAGCACCGGCAGCAGCACCATGGCCGGCGTCAGCGGCAGCGCAAGAACGCAGAGGATCGCTGCCGCCGTGCCGCCTTCGGTGGCCAGGACGGTGGCAACGACTCCGTAGCGCGCGCCAAGCGGGCCGCAGACGATCTTGCCGAACGCGCCGCCGATGAACACCAGCGCGAGCGCAAGGCCGATGGCCGTCAGATCCGCGCCCTTCGCCTTCAGCAGGAAGGGCAGGAACGTCAGCAGGCCCATACGCACGCCGGTATCGAGCACGCCGACGGCGAACAGCAGCGCGAAACCGCCGCGCCCTTTGCCGGTTTTCGCCGCAGCTTCCTTCACGGGACCGCCGATCGGCGGCATGAAGATCGCGACAATCGCCGCCACCACAAAGCCGAGGAGCGAAATCGAGATCAGCGCGCTTTGCCACGACATCACGAGCAACAGCAGCGAGACGGCTGCCGGGACCGCCGATTTTCCAAGGTCGCCTGCGAAATTGTAAGTGCCGAGCGGCCCGCGCGCCCGCGCGCCATAGGCCCGTGCAACGGCGGATGAGGCGATGGGATGCTGCGTGCTCGATCCGGCGCCCGAAATCACAAGCGCGACGCACACGCCGATCAATCCGCCGGACAGTCCGGCGAAGGCATAACCGGCCGCGGCCATCGCCGTCCCGAGTGCGAGAAGCGCGCGTCCGCCGACCCGTTTGGCGATTTGGCCCGACGGCACCTGAAGGCTCGCCATCGTGCCCGCGTAAAGTCCACGCATGATCGCAAGCACGCCGTAGGACAGTCCGAACTCAGCCTGCCAGACCGGGAGCAGAACATAGATCAGGTCGGTGAATCCGTCGTGCAGCGCGTGCGCGAGGCAGGCAACGATCAGGGTCTGTCTTGGCTTGGCGTCGGGCGGGTCGCTCGCAATCGGGGAAAAATCCTGCGCCTTGATTTGACCCGTCATGCCGTCTGTTGCCTTGCGTGGAAGCGATGGGCGGAGGAAATCCCGCCGGGGACCATGCCTGAGCATGTCACAAAACTGTCATGTCTCTCCACCGCCGTGTTCTCATGGCGGCCCTGCGCGTCCGTCTGTGTGCGGCGCAGCGTCGGCGGGGCTTGATTTTCCTGGATAAAGGAATATAGTCCTAACACAAATCCCGCCCCGATGAGGGGCGTTTCGCGATCGTCACGAACGCGGGGCGGGTGCGGTGGACGTGAGGCGGCGTTCGAAAGCCGGGGCGTGAAAAGCGCGCCGGATGACGACAGCGCCGCCCGCGGACGGCGGAAGGCGTGTGTCGTCCCGGTGCGGTTGCCCCGCACCAGATGATGCCGGGCCGGCCGCCGCGACCGGTCTGCCCTCGGGCGCGAGCCTTGAAGGCAAGAGGTCGTGGCGGCGGGAAGCGAAAGCCCGGCAAACGGCGGAAACCCGGAGCGTTCGCCGGGGGCCACACGCGAATACGCCGTCACTCCTCACCGCGTGCGGAACGCCGGATGATGCGGCGTGACCGTGGTGACGACACTCGTGCGCTTTTGTTTTTCGCGCATGAGGCCGCGGGTGCGTTCGCGCATCCGGCGTTCCGCGCGCCCTCGTTTTTGGGGCGCAGCTTTGACGAAGTCCGGCGTTCCCCGCGCCGTTCAACAACAGGGGCGATGACGCATGCCTGACGCGCGGGATTCGATGTTTCGCGCCAACGTGGCAAGCCCCGCGCGCTGCGCCGTCGAACAACAGGACGACGACAGATGCCCTGACGCACGTTTGTCATCCTGGCCGTATCCCTTAGAGTCAACGAAACCCGACGCGATGAGGAGGCTGCATGGCGCCGAACAATTCGATCCCGAACACGCTGTCGCTGCTCGGCGTGCCCATCGAAGTCGGCGCATCGCAAAAGGGCGCGCTGATGGGTCCGGCGGCGCTGCGCACCGCGGGGCTGGTGCCGCTGCTCGAAAGCCTCGGCTACGCGGTGGAGGATCGCGGCGATCTTGCCCTGCGCGATCTCACCTTCGTCGGGGACGGCGCGGTGCCGCCGAACTGCAAGTTCTACCGCGAGATTCAGGGCTGGATCATCGAGACGTCGCGCCGTGCCTACGACATCGCGCGCTCCGGCGCGCTTCCGATCTTCCTGGGCGGCGATCATTCGCTCTCGATGGGCTCGGTCAACGGCGTCGCGCGGCACTGGGCGGAGCAGGGGCGCGAGCTGTTCGTGCTCTGGCTCGACGCCCATGCCGACTACAACACGCCCGCGACCACCATCACCGGCAATATGCACGGCATGTCCGGGGCGTTCCTGTGCGGCGAGCCGGGACTGGACAGTCTGCTCGCCGGTCATCCGCGCGCGGCAATTCCCTCCGGCCGGCTGGCGCTGTTCGGCCTGCGCTCGGTCGACAAGCTGGAAAAGGAGCTGCTGGCGCAGCGCGATGTGTGGATCGCGGACATGCGGCGGATCGATGAGTTCGGCGTGGCGGTGCTGATGCGCGACTTCATCGCGCGGGTGAAGGAGCGGCGCGGTGTGCTGCATGTCTCGCTCGACGTCGATTTTCTCGATCCGCTCACCGCGCCCGGTGTCGGCACCACGGTGCAGGGCGGGGCGACCTATCGCGAGGCGCATCTGGTGATGGAGTTGTTGCACGACAGCGGATTGGTGCGTTCGCTGGATCTGGTCGAACTCAATCCGTTTCTCGATGTGCGCGGCCTGACCGCGCGCACCATGGTCGAGCTTGTCGGCTCATTGTTCGGCCAGCAGGTCAACGACCGGCCGACGCCGACCAACGCGGTGGCGTGAGACGGCGGCGCGGACGGTTCGCGTTCAGCCCTTGCTGTAGCCGCACTTGTTGGTCTGCGGGGTCTTCCAGCAGCCGGTGCTCATGCACACCGGCAGCGCCTCGGCGCAATAGCTCGTACACCCGGGACGCTTGGCGTACTGCGTGTCGCAGACATTCAGACACACTTTGTGCCGCGCCGAACAGCTCATGGCGAACGATGATGTCGGCATTGCAAGCAGGGCGAGCGCGATGAACAATGACTTCATGAAATCCTCCTTCCTGAAATATCTTTCGGCAATGCCGTCAGCTAACGGCCTCCGCACAGAAACTGCAAGTGGCGGGGAGAAAAATCGGCGCAGCGAGTGTGTGACGGCGAGCGTCTACGCGCCCACCTTTGCCACCAGCGCCTTCCACCACACGGCATAGGGCTGCGCCAGCCACCACTTCAGCGGCACGCGGCCGTGATGGCGGCGCACCACCGCGATCGCTTCCGCATAATGCGCTGTGCGGTTGTTGCGTGTTTTGGTCCCGTGATGCGCGCGGTTCACCGCCGTGACCTGCGGCACATGCACCAGCGGTCCGAACCGGCGATAGAGCCGCCACCACAGATCGTAATCCATCGCCAGAAACAAGCCGGGATCGACGCCGCCCACTGCCTCCCACGCCGATCGGCGGATCAAGGCGCCCGGTTGCGAGACGATGCAGCGCGTCGCCAGCGCGCGCTCGCTGAATGGCTGCACCCAGACCGAACCGCGTCCGTCCTCGGTCAGATTGTCGACCTTGCCGTACGCCGCGGGCGCAGTCGGATTTTGTTCGAGCGCATCGATCAGCGTCCGCAGTCCGCCGGGCTTGAGCATGTCGTCGCTATTGAGCCATGTGACGTAAGGTGCCGTGCCGCGTCGAATGCCGTCGTTGATCGCCGCGGCCTGTCCGCCGTCAGGCCCGCTTTGCCAGTAGGCAAGTCTACTTCGCCACCGTTCGATCACCGTGAGCGAATCGTCGGTCGAGCCGCCATCCATCACAATAATCTCAGTCCCGACAGCCTGTGCCGTGATCGAGCCCAGCGCATCGGCCAGATAACGGCCATGATTGAGGGAGGGAACAACGACCGTGACCAGCGCTGTCGTTTCGCCGACAGGCAGGCTATCTCGCAGAGAGGTGGTGGCACCGGAATCCATGCAGTGCGGTGCTCCGAGTTTCTGGTGCCGTGCAGCCTCAACGATATGCGGATAAGGGGCTAATTGAACCAAGCCCTACCGGCTTCAGGCGACGACTGCAATATCGCCGCCGGCTGCGTTCCATGCAACAGCGGAGGTTGCACAGGCGACCGATTTTTCGCATATAAACCAGCAGTATGGAGTGCAACGCAGGCGGTGGAATGAACTGGCGTTATCATCAGGTCCGCCTGCGCCGTCTCGAGGCGGAGGCGATCTACATCTTCCGCGAGGCGGTTGCAGAATTCCGAAGCCCGGTCATGTTGTACTCGATCGGCAAGGATTCGAGCGTGATGCTTCACCTCGCGCGGAAGGCTTTCGCCCCGGGGAAGTTGCCGTTTCCATTGCTGCATGTCGATACCACATGGAAGTTTCGCGAGATGATCGCCTTCCGCGACAAGATCGCAGCAAGCCCGGATCTTGAGCTTTTGGTCCATGTGAATGAAGAGGGCCTCGCGCGCGGCGTTTCTCCTGTTGCCTCCGGATCGACTCTTCATACCGACGTCATGAAGACAGAAGGCCTGCGGCAGGCACTCGACAAATGGAAGGTCGACGCGGCATTTGGCGGAGCGCGACGCGACGAAGAAAAAAGCCGCGCGAAGGAGCGAATCTTTTCACTCCGTTCGGCCAGTCAGGGCTGGGACCCGCGCAACCAGAGGCCGGAATTCCGTAAGCTCTTCAATGCAAGGCTTGGGAATGGAGAAACGATGCGGGTATTTCCGCTCTCCAATTGGACCGAACTCGACGTGTGGGATTATATCCGAGCCGAAGGAATAGCGGTGGTTCCGCTTTATTTTGCCGAAGTGCGTCCAGTCGTGAAACGCGATGGCGCCCTGATCATGGTTGATGACGGGCGGCTACCGCTCCTTCCGGGCGAGACACCGACGATGATGCAGGTCCGCTTTCGCACGCTGGGCTGTTATCCACTCACTGGTGCGATCGAATCCGGGGCTTCCAACCTTGACGAGATTATCGCCGAAATGCGCATGTCGACCGTGTCAGAGCGGCAGGGACGCATCATCGATCACGATGCGTCGGGATCAATGGAAAAAAAGAAACGCGAGGGATATTTCTGATGGCGCCGCGCATCGCTATGCCTGACGCGGCTGTGCGACCTGAATCCCTTACGCGAGTGCCGCTCCGGTTGATCACCTGCGGCTCAGTGGATGACGGGAAATCCACGCTGATCGGACGCCTGCTTTATGAAAACAGGCTGGTGCTGGACGACCATCTGGCCGCGCTCGAGCGAGATTCAAAAAAACATGGCACCACGGGCGACGTCGACTTCGCGCTGTTGCTGGATGGACTTGAGGCCGAACGCGAACAGGGCATCACGATCGATGTCGCCTATCGCTATTTCGCGACCCGGCGGAGGTCGTTCATTGTCGCAGATACGCCCGGCCACGAGCAGTACACGCGCAACATGGCGACGGGTGCATCGAACGCCGATGTTGCCGTACTGCTGGTGGATGCCCGCAAGGGATTGCTGGATCAGACGCGCCGCCACGCAATCATTGCCGATTTGCTGGGCGTGCGGCATGTGGTTCTCGCGATTAACAAGATGGATCTTGTGGGGTTTGGTGAAGACGGATTTGCGTCGATCACCCGAGCGTTCGAAACCTTCGCACAGAATCTTCATTTTCGCAGTATCCAGGCCATTCCGATCTGCGCGCGGGACGGCGACAATATTTCCGCAGTGAGCGGGCGCACGCCGTGGTATCGCGGCGCGGCGCTGTTGCCTTATCTTGAGGAAATCGGCATCGAAGAGGATCGCACGGCCGCGCCGTTTCGTATGGCGGTCCAGCTCGTAAGCCGTCCCGATGCTGATTTCAGGGGCTTTTCAGGAACGATTTCTGCTGGAAGCATAGGCCCTGGCGATGAAATACGCGTGCTTCCGTCCGGACGAAGCAGCCGGGTGAAACAGGTTCTGAACGCGGGATCCGACTGTGAGGCGGCGTCGGCAGATGATGCTGTGACGCTGACGCTGTTCGACGAGATCGATATTTCGCGCGGCGACATGATCTGTGCCCCGCAGTCACCCGCCATCGTCGCGGACCAGATCGCTGCGCATCTGGTCTGGATGTCCGCCGAAAAGTTGTTGCCGGGCCGCTCTTACCTGATGAAGCTCAACCATGTCACCGTCCCGGCGACAGTGACGGCGCTCAAGCACCGTATCGATGTCAATACGCTGGCTCCGATCTCGGCGAAGACGATGTCGTTGAACGATATTGGTGTCTGTAATCTCTCGATTGCGAAGCAGATGCCGTTTGACACTTATGCGGACAATCGCGATACCGGCGCGTTCCTGCTGATCGATCGGTATACAAACGAGACGCTTGCGCTCGGCATGATCGATTTCGCGCTGCGCCGCGCCAGTAATCTTCACGCTCAAAGCTTTTCGGTAGGGCCACAAGAGCGTTCGCAGCTGATGCGGCACAGGCCGCTGGTGCTGTGGTTTACAGGTCTGCCGGGTGCGGGAAAATCGACGATCGCCAATCTGGTGGAGGCGGGACTGCACGCGCGCGGCATTCATACGATGCTGCTGGACGGTGACAATATGCGGCTTGGCCTCAATAGGGATCTCGGTTTTACGCAGGCCGACCGCGTCGAAAATATCAGGCGCGTGGGTGAGGTTGCGCGGCTGATGGCGGAGGCGGGCCTCGTTGTGCTGTGCTCATTCATCTCGCCGTTCCGGGCTGAACGGCGAATGGTGCGCGAGTTAGTGGGCGAGGAGCGTTTTGTCGAAATCTTTGTCGATACACCTTTGGACGTTTGTATCGCGCGCGACCCGAAAGGCCATTATCGCCGCGCGCTGGCCGGCGAGATCAGGAATTTCACAGGGGTCGATCAGTCTTATGAGGCGCCGGAAAA
>JAIERI010000221.1 GCA_019747015.1 Xanthobacteraceae bacterium | reverse complement strand
GAGCAGCGAGTCGATCGCCTTGGTGTTCGCCTCGGAATCAGAATCGTTCATCTTGCGGCGGATCTCGATCCGCCATTCGGTCGCGACGTAAGTGAAATACATGTAGGCGATGACGGTTACGAGCGTGACCAGCACATAGCGCCAGTCGAATTGCCATAGCAGGATGCCCATCAGCATGGCCGTCTCGACGATGGTCGGCACCAATTGCAGGATTACCATACGCACGATGGTGTCGATGGCGCCGCGGCCGCGCTCCAGAACGCGCGTCAGCCCACCGGTCTTGCGCTCCAGATGAAAGCGCAGCGACAGATCGTGCATATGGATGAAGGTACGATAGGCGATCTTGCGCACCGCATGCATCGCCACGCTGGCGAAAAGGCCGTCGCGCCATTGCGTGAACACCGCCATCAGGATGCGCATGCCGCCATAACTCAGCGTCATGATGAGGGGCGAGGCAATCAGCCACAGCGCCCAGTTCGATGGCTGCACCGGCGCCGAGCCATGGCCGTTCAGCGCATCGATGGCCCATTTGAAGGTGAAGGGAACGGCCAGAGTCGCCAGTTTGGCGATCAGCAGAAGCACCATCGACCAGACGACGCGCATTTTCAGATCGAGCCGGTCGCTGGGCCACATATAAGGCCACAGATGCGCGAGGGTGTCGGTGAGCGACGCGCTTTCGGCTTTCAGATCGGCGGCATTTTTCGCGGCAGAATTATCGGTATTGGCCATTCATCGTCCATTGCAGCTGTCCGGGCCGGCAGCTGCTGCCATTTTGGTCGTTATCACTCGACCGTCATATAGAATGTTCCACGGCGCTTCGCACCCTTTCGGGATTAAATCTTTTAACCTTTAAGACCAGCAGAGAATCGCCGCCCAAAGCCGTCTTGACGATGTCGCAATGCGATGCCACATGGCCCTTATGAACATCAAGACGATTTGCGTTTACTGCGGTTCCGGCCCCGGCACCGACCCCCGATTCATTCAGACTGCCACCGCGTTCGGCAAAGTCCTGGCCGAGCACAAGATCGGCCTCGTTTACGGCGGCGGCTCCATTGGACTTATGGGCGCGGTCGCGACCGGCGTGCTCGATCATGGCGGCCACGTCACCGGCATCATTCCCGATTTTCTCACCGCGCGCGAAAACGCGATGGGACGCGTGCAGGAGATGATCGTCACCAAAGACATGCATGAGCGCAAACAACTGATGTTCGAGCGCTCGGAAGCATTCGTGGCACTCCCCGGCGGCATTGGCACACTGGAAGAACTGGTCGAGCAGATGACCTGGGCGCAGCTCGGCCGTCATACCAAGCCGATCCTGATCGCCAACATCGCGAAATTCTGGGATCCGCTGCTCGCGTTGCTCACGCACATGCGCGAGACCGCCTTCATCCGGCCCGGCCTGATGGTGGATATTCTCACCGCCGACAAGGTGGATGACATCGTGCCGAAGCTGAAGCAGGCTGCCGCGCACAATTCCAAGCCGGCCGCCAAGACGCTCGAGCCGAGCGTGGCGGAGAAGCTGTAGCGTCTTCCAGCATCACGCCGGTGCGCCGGACTTCACCAGCTTGTAGATCACCGAATCCATCAGCGCCTGAAACGACGCGTCGATGATGTTCGGCGACACGCCGATCGTGGTCCAGCGATCACCGGCCTCATCCTCGCTTTCGATCAGAACGCGCGTCACCGCCTCGGTGCCCCCGTTGAGGATACGCACGCGGTAATCGATCAGCTTCAGCCCGTCGATGTACTTCTGGTACTTGCCGAGATCCTTGCGCAGCGCGACGTCGAGCGCGTTCACCGGGCCGTTGCCCTCGCCTGCCGAGATCAGATGCTCACCGCCGACATCGACCTTCACCACCGCCATTGCGACAGTGACGCGCTGGCCGAGCGCGTTGTAACGCTGTTCGACATTGACATCGAACTGTTCGACCCGGAAATAATCCGGTACCTTGCCCAGCGTTCGGCGCGCCAGAAGATTGAACGATGCATCGGCGGATTCGTAGGCATAACCTGAAGCTTCGCGCTCCTTCATCTCCTCGATCAGCCGCGCCAGCTTCGGATCGCTCTTGTCGAACGCTATGCCGGCATTGGTCAACGCATCGAGCACGTTGGAGCGGCCGGCCTGGTCCGACACCAGCACCTTGCGGTGATTGCCGACGGCCTCGGGCGCGATGTGTTCATAGGTGTGCGGGTCTTTCAGCACCGCAGAGGCATGAATGCCGGTCTTGGTGACGAAAGCGCTTTCGCCGACATAGGCCGCGCGCATGTCCGGCACGCGATTGAGAATGTTGTCGAGCGAACGCGATACCTGCACCAGCGTGGTGAGGCCTTCATCCGACACGCCAGTGTCGAAACGGGTCGAAAATTCGCTTTTCAGTTTCAGCGTCGGAATCAGCGAACACAGATTGGCGTTGCCGCAGCGCTCGCCAAGTCCATTCAGCGTGCCCTGAATCTGGCGTACGCCGGCGCGAACCGCGGCCAGCGAATTCGCCACTGCCTGTTCGGTATCGTTGTGCGCGTGAATGCCGAGATGATCGCCGGGGATGTGTTTGGCGACCTCGCCGACGATGGCCTCGACTTCGTTGGGCATGGTGCCGCCATTGGTGTCGCACAGCACCACCCAGCGCGCGCCGGACTCATACGCCGCCTTGGCGCAGGCCAGCGCGAATTTGGGATCTTCCTTGTAGCCGTCGAAAAAGTGCTCGCAATCCAGCATCACCTCGCGGCCGGTCGCTTTCGCGGCGCCGACGCTGTCGCGGATCGAGGCGAGATTTTCCTCGTTGGTGGTCTCCAGCGCCACACGCACCTGATAGGCAGAAGATTTGGCCACGAAACAGATCGCATCCGCCTTGGCCTCGATCAGCGCGGCCAGCCCCGGATCGTTCGACGCGGAGCGGCCGGGACGGCGCGTCATGCCGAACGCAGTGAACTTGGCGTGGCCGAATTTCGGTTTGCTTGCGAAAAATTCAGTGTCAGTTGGATTGGCGCCGGGATAGCCGCCCTCGACATAGTCGATGCCGAGTTCATCGACCATCTCGGCGATCAGCCGCTTGTCATGCAGCGTGAAATCGACGCCATGGGTCTGCGCGCCGTCGCGCAGCGTGGTGTCGAACAGATAGAGGCGTTCGCGGCTCATGATGCTGATCCCGTCTGTTCGCCTTGCGGAGCGCTGCCTACGAATGTCTTTTTCATCGTGGTGTTGGCGAGCCATTCATCGCCGACGGTCACGGTATTGCGGCTCTCGCCGACATAACCGCGCCTGAAGAAAAACGGCTCGGCCGTATCGCTCGAATCGACCGTGATATGCGCAGCGCCGCGCGCCGCGGCAAGTTTCTCAATGGCGTCGCACAGCGCGCTCGCAACGCCCTGCCGCGCCGCGGCTGGATGAACATACAGCATGTCGAGATGATCCGCGCCCTTCAGGGACACGAAACCGACCGGAGAGCTTTGCAGCGTCGCCACTAGCGTGAGCTGCGAAGCCAGACGCTGGCCGAGTTTTTCCTCGTCGTCCGCGACACCGGCCCACGCCTCGCGCTGCGCCTCGGAGTAGTCGTCGTCCGTCAGCCCCTCGACGCTGGTGGCAAAAATCGCGGCGAGAATCGATACATCCGCCGGAAGAAATGGCCGCAAGCCGACCTTGGGAAGCGCCTGGCCCATCACCGCGCGATCTCCCATGTGGTGCCGTCCTTGGAATCCTTGATGACCACGCCCATCGAGGCGAGTTCGTCGCGGATACGGTCCGACTCCTTAAAATCCTTTCGTGCCCGCGCAGCGGTGCGATCGGATATCAGGGCGTCAATTTGCGAGGCATTGACACCGCTCGCCTCTTGCTTGCGCGCATTCCATGCCTCGACGGTTTGAGACAAGAAACCAAGCAAGTGAAGCGAACCGGCAAACTGGCTGCGAGCCACCTCGTCGCCGGAAGCCGCAACATTTCGTAGACCATGCAGCGATGCAATGACTTGCGGTGTATTGAGGTCGTCCGATAATGCCTCGACGACGGCGCGCGACTGAGTGTCCCCTTTTATGTCCGCCGCGACCCAATACCAATCATCGAGAGTTTTCGCGCTCTCCTCCAGACCTTTCAGCGTCCAGTCGATTGGCGAGCGATAATGCGTCTTCAGCATGTTCAGACGCAGCACCTCGCCCGGCCAGTCTTTCAGCAATTCATGAATGGTCACGAAATTGCCGGTCGACTTCGACATCTTCTCGCCTTCGACTTGAAGGAAGCCGTTGTGCATCCAGTAATTCGCCATTGTTGGCGTGCCGTATGCGCAGCGAGATTGTGCAATTTCGTTTTCATGGTGCGGGAAAATCAGGTCGAGGCCGCCGCCGTGGATATCGAATACATCGCCGAGATAGGCCGCGCTCATCGCGGAACATTCGATGTGCCAGCCGGGACGTCCCCTTCCCCACGGGCTTTCCCAGCCCGGCTCATTCTCAGCCGATTGCTTCCACAACACAAAGTCGGCCGGATTTTTCTTGTGCGCATCGACGGCGACGCGCGCACCGGCTTGTTGTTCGTCGAGCTTGCGGCCCGACAGTTTACCGTAATCCGGCATGGATTCGGTGTCGAACAGCACTTCGCCACCGGCTTCATAGGCGTGTCCGCTCGCGATCAATTGCTTGATCAGCGTCACCATGTCGGTTTTGCCGTCCGCGCGCAGCACGACAAAATCGGTCGCGCGCGGCTCAACGGTCGGACGGAGGCAGCCCAGTGCATCGACATCGGCGTGAAACTGCTTCTCGGTCTGCTCGGTGACCTTGCGGATCGCTTCGTTCAGCGGCAGGCCGGGATAATCGCGCAGCGCACGATCGTTGATCTTGTCATCGACGTCGGTGATGTTGCGCACATATGTGACGTGCTTGTCGCCGTAGATGTGCCGCAGCAGACGGAACAGCACGTCGAACACGATGACCGGGCGCGCATTGCCGATATGGGCGAAGTCATAGACCGTCGGCCCGCACACATACATGCGCACATTCGACGGATCGAGCGGCACGAAAGCGCGCTTTTCCTTCGTCAGCGTATCGTGGAGCTTCAGCTCCATCGCACTTGAACCATGACAACAGAATCCCTTGCCTTGCGGCCGGGTCGTCCCATGATCTCGTTTTGAGAAAAGACGGCTCCAGCCAGCGAATCGCTAGCTCATAATCTCGCGGCAAATGCCGAAAATGGAGATAGAACCGTTCATGGGCCGCACAATGGTCCGCCGCAGGGGAGCGCGTCAAGCGCCATTGCGGCAGTTGGCAAAGGGATTTTAAAGGGATTTTCCGGTCATTTTATTTTGACCGGAGGGCATCGTTAATCATTCTTAACACTTCGTGTTTATCGATGTAAGGCATCCGCCCTTCTCACCGGTGCCCTATGCGACTGATTCCCGCCATCCTTGCCTGCGCCCTTATTGCTGCCTTCGCTTCGGTTTCCTCGCCTTCGCTGGCCGATAGCCGAGTTTTCATTATTGCAAATCAGCCGGACGGATACGGCATCGATCAGTGCCTCGCCAACAGCGAGCGCTGCGGCGCCTCCGCCGCACGGGCCTATTGCCAGTCGCGCGAATTCACCCAGGCAAGCGCCTATCGCCGGCTTGATCCGGATGAGGTCACGGGTGCAGTTCCGGTTTCCACCGGAGCGTGTAAGGGCGGCGCCTGCGACGAATATGTCGCGATCACCTGCCAGCGCTGATCGTCGCCGGGCGGATTATTTCTGCCTTCAATGCGCCGTGAATCGGACGTGACCTTGCCCCCGGAAACGGCTATGTGAAGCCGCGTCGGCCGCGCTGCGGCTCAAGTAAGCCGGATGTCACGCGTGCCAAATCTCCCTTACTCGTACCCGATAAAGGCTGCTCTGGCTCTGCTGGGGAGCCTGGCCGTCAGTTCCGCCGCGATGGCGCAGAGCATGCAGCCGGCGCAGGGACCGGGCAGCCCGATGTGCGTGCGCCTGGAGGGCCAATTGGCCACCATCAATCGCGGCGGGGGCGGCGATCCTGCCATGGCCGACCAGATCAGACGCTACCAGGACTCAGCGGCGCGCCAGCAAAGCGAGCTTGAGCGGGTGCAAAATCAGGCGCGGCGGCAGGGCTGTGACAGTTCCGGATTCTTCTCGCTGTTCAATGGCCAGTCCGCGCAATGCGGCCCGGTCAACACGCAGATTCAGCAGATGCGCGCCAATCTCGACCAGATCACCACCAGCCTCGAGCGGCTGCGCAGCGGATCGGCGGGAACCATCGACGACAATCAGCGCCGCTCGGTGACGCTCGCGCTGGCGCAGAACAATTGCGGTGCGCAATACGCCAACGCCGCGCGCTCCGGCGGCTTCCTCGACACCCTGTTTGGCGGAGGCGGCAACTCTGCGGTCGGCGATCCCAACGCACCCAATGCCGGCACCTATCGCACCGTCTGCGCGCGCAGTTGCGACGGCGCCTACTTCCCTATTTCATTCGCAACCATCCCGAGCCGCTTTCAGGACGACGAACGCACCTGCAAGGCGCTGTGCCCGAATTCGGACGCCACCTTATTCACCTATCGCAATCCAGGCGAGGATATCGGACAGGCGGTCTCGCTCAACGGACAGCCCTACTCACAATCGCCTAACGCCTTCAAGTTCCGCACCCAGTTCGACAAGACATGCAGTTGCCGCGCAGCCGGACAAAGCTGGGCGGACGCGCTGAAGAATGTCGACGATTCCAGCGCCGCCGCACAGGGCGATATCATCGTCACCACCGAAAGCTCCAAGAAGATGTCGCAGCCGCCGGCAACCCCCGCCTCGAAGAGGCAGGCAGCGCCCGCGGCTAGCACGGCGCCCGCCACAGCCGATACGTCCGCGCCAGCGGGCGACAGGCCGATCCGATCGGTCGGGCCGACCTTTAACCCGACGACACCGTCTCCGAGCCGTCCAAACTGACAGGTTTTGTATTTTAGCGGCTGGCGGCCTCGAGCCGTTTGCGCGCGCGCGCGCGGCCGATCAGTGGCAACAGCGCCTTCAACTCCGGTCCCTGCTCGCGGCCAGTGAGCGCGAGGCGCAGAGGATGATATAGCGCGCGGCCCTTTTTGCCGGTCGCAATTGCTACCGCCTTGGTGAATTTCGACCAGGTCTCGCCGTCCCACGGCTCGGATGGAAGATGCGCGATCGAGGCGGCGACCAGATCCGGGTCGTCGGATGAGAAGGTGTCGTTGTTCGAGACTACCTCCCACCATTCACGTGCATCCTCAAGACGATTGAGATTGCCGTGCACCGCGCGCCAGAACGCATCGGCACCCTTGTTGACGCCAAGCACGGCGAGACGCTCCGCGACATTCGCGAACGGCAGCATGTGCAGAGTGCGTGCGTTGAGCGCGTCCAGTTCCGCCGGATCGAACTTAGCCGGCGAATGGGAAATGTCAGCAAGATCAACCTTGCCCATCAGCTCATCAAGACTCGCGACAGGTTCGACATTGTGCGAGGTGCCGACCAGCACCGACAGCGCCGCCACGGCCGACGGCTCATAGCCCTCCTCGCGCAGCGTACTCAGTGACAGATGGCCGAGGCGTTTCGAGAGTCCCTCGCCGCTCGGCAACGTCAGCAGATTATGATGCGCGAAACGTGGCGGCTTCGCATCAAGCGCATGAAACAACTGAATCTGCACAGCAGTGTTTGTGACATGATCCTCGCCGCGAATAATGTCGGTGATACCCATGTCGATGTCGTCGACCACCGACGGCAGCGTGTAGAGATACGAGCCGTCGGCGCGGATCAGCACCGGATCAGACAATGACCGGGTGTCGATCGAAACATCGCCACGCACGCCGTCAGTCCAAATCTCAGTGCTATGTTCGAGTTTGAACCGCCAATGCGGTTTGCGATCTTCAGATTCCAGCTTCGCACGGTCCTCCGCCGTGAGCTTCAGCGCGGCACGGTCATAGACCGGTGCGCGGTGCTGCGCGATCTGCCGCCGGCGGCGATATTCCAGTTCTTCCTCTGTTTCATAGCAGGCATAGAGATAACCGGCTTCGCGCAGTCGTGTTGCCGCGGCATCGTATAGCGCGATGCGCTCGGACTGCCGCGCGATGAAATCCGGTACAACGCCGAGCCATTCAAGGTCGATTGCTATACCATCGGCAAACTCCTTTATGGAGCGCGCCCGGTCGGTGTCGTCGTAGCGCAGCACGAAACGGCCGCCGTGCTTTTTGGCATGGAGAAAATTGAACAACGCGGTGCGCGCATTGCCGATGTGGATGCGGCCGGTGGGCGACGGCGCGAAACGGACGACGGGTGATGTTTCAGCCATCGATCGCCCCGGCCGAACCGCTGGCGCGCGTAACCAATGTATGATCCGGTTCGGCGGGACGCTCACCTGCGTCGCGGAATTTGTTGATGATCGGATAGCGCCGGTCACGGCCAAAATTCTTACGCGTCACCTTCACGCCGGGCGCGGCCTGACGGCGTTTATACTCGGCGAGATTCACCAAACGATCAATGCGGGTCACGGTATCACGATCGTAACCTTCCGCGACGATCGAAGCCAGCGTCGCCTCGCGTTCGACCAGACGTTCCAGAATGGCGTCCAGCACATCGTAAGGCGGCAGCGAATCCTGATCGGTCTGGTTCTCGCGCAACTCGGCAGTCGGTGGACGCGCGATGATGCTGGTCGGAATGACTTTTCCCGATGGTCCCAGCGCGCCCTCAGGCTTCCACGAATTGCGGAGCGATGAGAGCCGAAACACCTCAGTCTTGTAGATGTCCTTAATCGGGTTAAAGCCGCCATTCATATCGCCGTAGAGCGTGGCGTAGCCCACCGACATTTCCGACTTGTTGCCGGTGGTCACCAGCATCGCGCCGAACTTGTTGGACATTGCCATCAGCAGCACACCGCGGGTGCGCGCCTGCAAATTCTCTTCGGTCACGTCGCGCTCGCGGCCAGCAAACGTATCCTTGAGGATCGTCTCGAAACCGCTGATCGCAGCCGCAATAGGCAATATGTCGTAACGGATGCCGAACGCGCGCGTGAGGCGCGCCGCATCGTCGATCGATTCCTTGGCGGTGAATTTAAATGGCAGCATCACGCCACGCACCTTGTCGGAGCCGAGCGCATCGACCGCGATCGCAAGACACAGCGCCGAATCGATGCCGCCAGAGACGCC
>JAIERI010000083.1 GCA_019747015.1 Xanthobacteraceae bacterium | reverse complement strand
GCGAGTCGTAATCCTTGCCGCCCCGGATGTCGCGGATCAGCGTGAACACGTGGCGATAGCGGTCGGGATAGTTCGCCATCAGCCATTCGCGAAACAGATCGCGCACCTCGAGCGGCAGGCGCAGCAGCGTATAACCTGCTTCCTTCACGCCGGCATGCGCGGCGGCATCGAGAATCCGCTCCATTTCAGAATCGTTCAGCGCCGGGATCATCGGCGCCGCCATCACGGCGGTCGGAATGCCGGCCTCGGACAATTGCCGCAAAGCTTCGAGGCGCTTGGCCGGTGTCGAGGCGCGCGGCTCCATGGTGCGGGCGAGTTTGGAATCGAGCGTGGTCACTGAAATCGCGACCTTGGCGAGATTACGCTTCGCCATTCGCGACAGGATGTCGATGTCGCGCATCACCAGCGCCGACTTGGTGACGATGCCGACCGGGTGTGAGGTTTTCTCCAGCACTTCGAGGATGCCGCGCATGATTTTGTGCTCGCGCTCGATCGGCTGATACGGATCGGTGTTGGTGCCGATCGCGATCATGCGCGGCTCGTAGCCCGGCGCGGCCAGTTCCTTTTCCAGAAGATGCGGTGCATCTGGCTTGACGAAAAGATTAGTCTCGAAATCCAGCCCCGGCGAAAGGCCGAGATAGGCGTGGGTCGGCCGCGCGAAACAATAGATGCAGCCATGCTCGCAGCCGCGGTAGGGATTGATCGAGCGATCGAAGCCGATGTCCGGGGAATCATTGCGGGTGATAACCTTGCGGGCGGTATCGAGCGCCACAGTGGTCTTGAACGGCGGCAACTCATCGAGACTCTGCCAGCCATCGTCGAAGGCGACGCGCGCCTCAGCCTCGTAACGGCCACTGGCATTGGACTGCGCCCCACGTCCACGCCGCCGCTCGCGGTCGATCGCGACATTGATTTCGGCGAATTCGCCTTCGGCAACATTGGGAGGAACGCCCGCCGGTTCGGAGGGCGACTTCACCGGCGGCCGTTTGAGGGCATGGGATGCTCGACTCATGCCGGCAACATAGCAATTCATTAGAACAAAACAAGAACAATAATTCTGCCGTACGCTGGCTTTATCTTGGGAGCTAGCTTGAGTGCACTACGTTGCTCCCTATTGAAATTTTAGTTGGAGAAATCAGATGACAAAACTTTTGATGACAGCCGCGGGCACGGCTTTTCTGACGGCGGCACTGGCATCTGCCGGTTCGACCGGCGCGAAGGCCGGTCCGGTATGCATCAGCGATATCACTCCACCGGGCATGTATCGGAGCTGCGAATATCTGAGCTTCAGGGAGTGCCGCAGAAATGCGGTCCGTGGTGGCGGCGCGTGCGACCGCCATCGCTATGTCAATGACGGCGGCTATCTGGACGGCCCGACTTTCGGACCGATGGTGCTTTATGATCAGAGTTATACCGCACCGGTTTATTACTCCGGAGCCTATATCCGCGCCCTCTACTAGGCGCGCCCATTCTCACGCCGATGTGAACCAGAGCGGCAGCCTGAAGGAACCTCCAGACTGCCGTTTTACCGCACGTTCATTAAGCTTGCTTTGAAAACCGGCAAATCCGGGCTTTTCTGAATATGACAAAGTGATAACCATGCATCGTCCGCCAACTCCGTATGATGCATAACGAATGATCAGCGTCGTCATCCCAACCGAAGGCAGTGAGCAGCCCGTCGTTGCCACCCTCGCCGCCCTTGTGCCGGGTGCCGCAGCCGGCATGGTACGCGAGGTCGTGCTGGTGGACCGTTCGGACGGCGACACTATTGCACGGGTAGCCGATGTCGCCGGCTGCGACTTTATCAGGTTCGAGGGGTCGCGCGCAGCGGCTTTGGCGGCCGGGGCCAAACAGACCCGCTCGTCCTGGCTGATGTTCCTGCATGCCGGAGCGGTGCTCGATTCAAGCTGGATCGATGAGACCGCGCAATTTATCCAGAACGTTTCGATGAGCGGCCGCGAGCGCGCCGGGGTTTTCCGTTACGCTCTGTCGCCCTATGCCGACGCGCGTGTCAGCCACGGTGTGCGGCTATTGTCGAACTTCATCGCCGGCCCCTCGGCGGATCAGGGATTGCTGATCGCGCGCGAGCATTACGACCGGCTCGGCGGCTACGTTCCGACCGCGCGACGCGCGGAGGCGAAGTTGCTTTCAAAAATGGGCCGCGCCGGACGCGCGCTGCTGCGAACGCGGATTTTCGTGGCAGCGTAATTGATGGCTGACGTTATGTCGCCCGCGCCTTGCCCCGCTTCAGGTGCTCGTCCAGCCGCGGCATGATCTCGACGAAATTACACGGCGTGGTGCGGTAATCGAGCTGATGGGCGAGGATGCCATCCCAGCCGTCCTTGCAGGCGCCCGGCGAGCCGGGCAGGCAGAAGACGAATGTTGTCCCCGCGACGCCGGCGGTGGCGCGGCTCTGGATCGTCGACATTCCGATTTTGCCATGGCTCAGCATGTGGAAGGCGATCGAAAAACCATCCATCCGCTTGTCGAACAATGGCTCGACTGCTTCCGGTGTCACATCGCGGCCGGTGAAGCCGGTGCCGCCGGTAGTGACGATGACATCGACGTCCGGGTTTGCGATCCACGATTTCAGTTTGGCGCGGATTGCATCGACATCGTCTGGAACGATATCCCGCGCGGCGAGACGATGACCAGCCGTGCCGAGCCGCTCGGTCAGCACCTCGCCGGACTTGTCGTCGGCGAGCGCGCGGGAATCCGAGATCGTCAAAACCGCGATATTGAGCGGAATGAATGCCTTGACGCCGGCTGCCGTGGTCATTGGCGCACTACAGATTGCTCGCCGCAAACGTATTGCAGGCGCCGACCGTGCCTTGCTGGTAGCCGGTCAAAAACCACTGTTTGCGCTGCGCCGCCGAACCGTGGGTGAAGGAATCCGGCACCACACGGCCCTGCGTTTTACGTTGCAGGGTGTCGTCGCCGATAGCGGCGGCAGTGCGCAGCGCGCCGTCGATATCGCCCGCCTCGATGAAGCCCGGCCGCTTCTTCTCCTCGCGATTGACCCAAACGCCCGACAGGCAGTCGGCCTGCAATTCAATCTTCACCTGGATCGCATTGGCCTCCGCCTTGCTGCCGGCCTGCTGCTGCGCAGCTGTCGCCTTCGGCAAAATGCCGAGCAGGTTCTGGATGTGATGGCCGGCTTCGTGAGCGATAATATAGGCGGCGGTGAATTTGCACGCGCTGCCTTGGCACCCGCCAAACTTCGTCTCGATCTCGCGGAAGAAACCAGTGTCGAGGAAGATCTGCCGATCCGGGGGACAATAGAACGGCCCCATCGCCGACTGCGCCATGCCGCAGCGTCCGCCATTGGTGGCATTCCTGAACAGCACGATACGCGGACCGGTATAGGACCGCCCGCTTTCGCTGAAAATTTCTTTCCAGCGATCGTCGATTTCACCAAGGACACCGGCAATCATGCTGCCCATGTCGTCGCTGGGTGCACCGGTCTTGGCCTGTCCGGTTCTTCGATCGGTCTGGTAGGTGGGTGCCTGCTGGCCTCCGCCCGTGAGAATTTCTGCACCGCCGATCAGGATGCGCGGATCGATGCCCACGGCCCAGCCGATCAAGCCGAGAATGATCACCGTGCCGATACCAAGCCCGCCACCGCCGCCCATCGGCAATCCGAAGCCTCCGCCGCCGCCGAAACCTCCACCGCTGTCATCGCGCCGGTCATCGATATTGTCGCTGCGGCGGAAATCATCGTAACGCATCGGAAGTCTCCTCGATCCGGCAGCACGTCACACAAACCGTCGTGTGACGTACAAAGTACAATCCAATTTCGTTGAAGTCATACCGCGCCCGGCAATTTTTGCCTAGTGCGCAGGTCGACGGGATTACTTCGGTTTAATACCTGTGTCTTGCGGTGGGTCTTGCACAAAACCACGACGAAACAGCCGCTTCTTAACAATCGCGCCGCCCAAAAGTTCATTTGCGCACGTCCTGACGGCGTGAATTTTACTGCATGCGCAAAGCGTGAAAGATGCGGGCGATTAAGCCGATTTTTACCTTGGACATTCATGGTGATGACAGTCGGATTGTTAGTCCCGCGTCGCCGACTGCGTCGCCTGAGTCAGGTTTTGAGTCATGGTTGTGTCGCGTCGCGGGGCGCCTGCAAAGGCGCCCCGCACTCATTTTGAATTCTCTGCCGAAACAACCTCCCGCATTATCGTGGGCGATTGCGTCGCCGAGATGTCGAAGCTGCCCGCGAGCTCCGTTGATCTGGTGTTCGCCGATCCGCCGTACAATCTTCAACTCAAGGGCGAGTTGAAACGTCCCGACGAATCCCGTGTTGATGCCGTCAACAACGACTGGGACAAATTTTCGTCATTCGGCGCCTATGACGATTTCACCCGCGCGTGGCTGCTCGCCTGCCGACGCGTGATGAAACCGAGCGCGACGATCTGGGTGATCGGCTCCTATCACAACATTTTCCGCGTCGGCGCGATCATGCAGGATCTCGGATTCTGGATCCTCAATGATATCGTGTGGCGCAAATCCAATCCGATGCCGAACTTCCGTGGCCGCCGCTTCACCAACGCGCACGAAACCATGATCTGGGCGGCACGCGACGAGAAAACCAAATACACCTTCAACTACGAAGCTCTCAAAGCCGCCAACGAGGACATCCAGGCTCGCTCCGACTGGCTGATCCCGCTGTGTACCGGCGAGGAACGCCTCAAGGGCCACGACGGCAAGAAGGTCCATCCAACGCAAAAGCCGGAGGGCCTGCTCGCACGCGTCTTGCTATCTTCATCGAGGCCCGGCGATCTTATTCTCGATCCGTTCAACGGCACCGGCACGACGGGCGCGGTCGCCAAGCGGCTTGGCCGCTCCTATGTCGGCTTCGAGCGCGACATGACCTACGCAGCCGCCGCTGAAAAACGCATCGCGGAAATTCTGCCCCTGCCCGGCGCAGCGCTGGCGCCGTTCGTCACCGTGCGCGAAGCGCCGCGGGTGGCGTTTTCCGAACTGATCGAGCGCGGCATGATCCTGCCGGGCACCAAGCTGGTCGATTCAAAGAAGAAGCACGCCGCGCTGGTGCGCGCCGACGGCGCAGTCATGCTCGGCGACAAGGTCGGCTCGATCCATCGCATGGGCGCGCTGGCGCAAGGCTCCGGCGCCTGCAACGGCTGGTCGTTCTGGCATGTCGAGACCAAAAAGGGTCTGCGGCTGATCGACGAACTGCGCGCGGAGATCCGAAGCGGGATGACGGCGGGCTGACCTGCCGGGGCGGACAGAGCGAGAATAAAGCCCGCAAATAAGCCGCCCGGTGAGCCGTTTTCTGTCGCCAACACCGTTTCAATGTGCCATGTGCATCGCGCCGGCATGAAAACGGGACCGTTGGTGCATGAGAAATCCCTGGCGATGGCTGCTCGGGTTCAACGTCCTGATCATTGTCATTAGTCTCGTGGTCAAGGTCGCCTATGACCTACCGAACCTCACCTATATCCATCTGCTGGTTGATTATCATTTCGGCTTCGCCAAACGCGCACTGATCGGCGAACTGCTCTCGCTGTTCATGAGCAATGTGCCGCCATGGATGGTGTTCGCGCTGGGCGGCACCATCATCGCCATCACTCTGGCGCTTTATCTGAGGCTCTTTGCGAAGACGTTCGGGTTTTCAGAAAGCTCATTGCCGCTGTTCGTCCTTATTTTCGGCTCGCCATTCTTCTTCAAGAACTTCGTCAAGTGCATCGGCTATTTCGACATCTACGGCTGCGCGCTGGCGATTGTTCTGCTGCTGATTCCGGCACGCTCGCTGGCTTTTGTCGCGCTCGCCACCGCCGGATCGGTGATACTGATCCTGATTCATCAAATCCACATGCTGCTTTACATTCCCACCATCGCGGCCATCGTCATCATCCGCTACGTCCTTGTCCGCCCAGCGACACCTGAACAGATGTGGACTGCCCTTGCCTTCGCAGCCTTGATCCCGGCGGCGTTCCTGTATGTGCAATTTGCCGGTGTCATGCCGGTTCCGCAGGAAGAATTCAAAACTTATCTCACCAGCCGCATGAACGGCCACGGCCTACAGAGCGGGGCGCTGTACTATCTGTTCATCTGGTACCAAGGAGTATCTGACGAGGTCGCCGGGACGTGGCAGCAAATGCGAATGAACCTGGTGGTCTCCTGGTTCTACGTGCTGTTGATCGTGCTGCATGCGCCGCTGGCCGGTTATTTCAAGGCGACGATCCGCGCCATAGCCTCGCTCCGTCATCGCCGCATCGTTCTGGTGCTGCTCGGTGCGATCACGCTCGGTTATACAATTATTTTCGTCACGGTCTACGACTATGCGCGCTGGGTCGCGGCGTGGGGCGTCTGCATGATTTTGATGTTGCACGCGATCCGACAATTGCCGGGCGCGGCAAACGCGCCGCTGATTGCGCCGGACGACAAACGGGCGTTCACCTTCGCGACCGTGCTGACGCTTCTGCCAAGGGTCGGGATCACCCGGCCGTTCTAGATACGCTCAGGCCGTGCACAACCACCTTGCGCATCACATTGGGTAAAGCCTCATCCTGCAATATTGCAATTGGCACCCACCGCATGCCGTCAGGAGCGCGTGTGCGTGGCGCAACACGTCCGATGTAAACCACAAGCTCGAGTGGAAAATGCGTGAACACATGGGTGATCACCCCGGTCTTGCGATACCATTTTAGCGAGCTTTTGAAAACCGGCGCCTGCTTCAGCGCCGCTTTGTCGCTCTGCTCAGCCAGCCAGTCACTGGTGGGCACCTCGGTCATGCCGCCGAGCAGCCCTTTTTCCGGTCGTGTGCGCACCAGGATTTCATCGCCGCGCGTCACCACAAACGCCGCGCCGCGCCGAAGCGCGCCGGTCTTTTTCGGTGCCTTGCGTGGAAACATGTCCTGATCGCCGCGTTTGCGCGCCGCGCAATCATCGTTGAGCGGACACAGCGCACAGGCCGGCTTCTTCGGCGTGCAGATGGTGGCGCCGAGATCCATCAGCGCCTGTGCGCTATCCCCGGCGCGCGCAGGACCGAGCAGCGTCGCGGCAAGCAATTGAATTTGCGGCTTGGCCTGCGGCAAAAGCTCTTCCACCGCAAACAGGCGCGACACCACGCGCTCGATATTGCCGTCCACCGGCATGGTCCGCTGCCCGAACGCGATCGCCGCGATTGCCGCCGCCGTGTACGGCCCGACGCCGGGCAATCCCTGCAAACCGTCTTCGGTGTCGGGAAACCGTCCGCCGTGATCGCGGCTCACAGCGACCGCGCATGCGTGAAGATTACGCGCGCGCGAATAATAACCGAGCCCGGCCCACATCCGCAGCACATCGTCGAGCGAGGCGGAGCTTAGCGAAGCGACATCCGGCCAGCGCGCGACAAACTTCTCGAAATACGGACCCACCGCTTTCACGGTGGTCTGCTGCAACATGATTTCCGACAGCCACACGCGATACGGATCGGAATGGCCGCCCGGCAGCGCGCGCCATGGTAGGGCGCGGCGATGGCGATCGTACCATTGCAGGAGCAGCGCGGCGCGATGGCGCGCCGGTTCCTCGGGCTGAAGAGCCGGGACTTTGTTTCGCCGCGCCGTGCCGCCTGCTAGGGTCATGCCCTGAGTTACGCAACACAGGCAGTCATGAGCAAGCCCGGTCCCTTCTTCGCCAAGCCGTTATCCGCGCTTTTGGCCACGGTGTTCAGCGACGCCTTCGCCAAACAGGGCTTCGCGTCGCGTGAACTGGTGACGCGGTGGGCCGAAATCGTCGGTGAGGACATCGCCGCCTATGCCGAGCCGATCAAGATTCAGTGGACTCGCCCCGTCGAGGGCCAGGCGCAGGAGCCGGCAACATTGATTTTGCGTGTGGAAGGGCCGCGGGCGCTGGAAATCCAGCATGCATCGACGGTCATTCTGGAGCGGGTCAACCGCTTTTTCGGCTGGAGTGCGATCGGCAAACTGGCGCTGCGGCAGGCGCCACTGTCACGACGCGGCAAGCGTAGCCTCATCAAGCGGCCGGATGATGCGGCGGTTGCCAGGGAAGCCGCCACGCTCAGTGCGGTCAAAGACGATCATCTGCGCTCAGCGCTGGCGCGGCTGGGGGCCACGATCAAGCGAAATTGACGCCATCGTGTGAACTTGCGGCGGCGGCCCGCCATTGCCACAATCATGGTTTCAAGTTAGCCAGAGCGCCATTCACATCGCCCTTTGTATTCCGGAGCCTCCAGTGATCATCACGCGCCGCACCTTTTCAGCAGCCCTCACACTGGCCGGCGTTGCCGCGGCTATCGGCATCTCGCCATGGACGTTTTTGACGCCGGCGCAGGCGCAATCGCCCGAAGCCATCGCCAAGCCGAGCACGCTCGGAGATATGGCGCTTGGCCCGAAGGATGCGTCGGTGACGATCGTTGAATACGCCTCGATGACCTGCCCGCATTGCGCGGCGTTCACTCTCGACGTGTTTCCGAAACTGAAGGAAGCCTACATCGACACCGGCAAGGTGCGTTTCATCTTCCGCGAATTCCCGCTCGATCAGGCCGCCCTTGCCGCCTCGGCAACAGCACGCTGTATCGCCAAGGACGATTCAAACAAATATTTCGCGCTGGTGGACATCTTCTTCAAGCAGCAGAAAGATCTGGCCACCGAGCCATTCGCAACCATCACCCGTGTCGGCAAGCAGGCCGGGTTCAGCGAACAGATGATCAAGACCTGTATCCAGGATGATCCGACGGTGCAAAAGGGCATTCTCGACGATCGTCAGTATGCCAATGACACGCTCAAGGTGAGTGCAACTCCGAGCTTCTTCGTCAACGGCACGCTGGTGAAGGGCGAGACCTCCTTCGAGAGCTTCGAAAAGCTCATCAAGCCGCTTTTGAAGAGCTGATCCTTTTTTGAAAACTGAAGGCAAGCCAGGAGCGGGTTCCAAATTCCGGGCCGAACGGGAACCCGCGCCAGTTGAGGGTGCGCGG
>JAIERI010000195.1 GCA_019747015.1 Xanthobacteraceae bacterium | reverse complement strand
AGCGACGATGGCCGCATCGAGCACCGACTTGTCGTCGATTTCGCCTGCGGTCTGGTCGGCTTCCTTGATAATGCCGTCGATCGCCGGACAATCCGTGCCCTTCGGCTTCATGCCGAGTTTCTTGAACACCTGATCGAGCCGCTGGATTTGACCGTGGGTTTCTTCCAGATGGTTCTTGAGTCCGGTTGACAGATCGCGATTGGTGGCCTTCTCGATCATCTTCGGGAGCGCCTTGATGATCTGCTGTTCGGCATAATAGATGTCCTGCAGCTGGTGCATCAGCAGGTCGTCCATTGTTTTGATGTCTTTGGTGAAGATTCCCATTTATTCCTCCGGTTGCACAATGTGAATGTTCCGGCAATCCCGACACTCCTTTCAAGTTCCGGCCGCTTATTTCAATTTGCGCCGGATGGAGCATCCGGAACCTGAGCGTTTCTCGCGGGTTGGTTTGGAAAGAGAGAGGGACTTTCCATGGACAGCAATCGGGTCACAGGCGCCACCAAATCATTCGCAGGCAAAGCTGAAGGCGCGTTCGGCCAGGCAACCAGCGATGCCGCGACGGAAGCATCAAACCGCGCGCGACAAGCAGAAGGCATCGCGCAGAAGATTTACGGACAGGCCAAAGATACCGTGAAGGACGCCGCCAACGATTTTGGCGACGCTGCTTCCGGGTTGGCCAGACAGGCGATGGATGCCGGCGAAGACTATTACCGCGACGGAAGCCGCGCCGTCGCGGCGAAGGTGAGAGAGCAGCCGGTCGGCTCGCTTCTGCTTGCGGGCGCTGCCGGTTTCGCGTTGGCCTTGATGCTCACCCGCCAGCCACGCCGTCCGCAGCGCTGGCAGGATTATCGCTTTCGCTGACATCGCGTGATCTCGACGAGCCGGAACGGCGCAAGATCAGGCGTGCTTGACCCGGCTCGTAAAGCAGGTTTGAGGAGCAACCATATGTCAAAACGTCTTTTGATTGCAGCCGCGCTTTCCGCGGTTCTGATGGGCACCGCTGCCTTGGCTCAAAGCGGCGGCGCATCCAGTGGCGCCTCGGCTGGCGGCGCTGCCACAAGCGGCGTAGGCGGCGCACCGGCGGCAGGTTCGACAGGTGCGGGCACCGCGTCCACCAGCGGCGTGCCGACAGGTCCGGCGAGTTCGGGCGGTCTCAACAATGCTGGTAATGATCCGAGCGGTGCAGGCAACGCCGGCAAACTCAGCGGCGCGCCTGCACTCAATAACAGTCCTGGCACCACCCGCGCTGGCACGGCTCAATCCTCCGGCGTCACAACCGGCGTGGGCGGCGGCAGCACGACTCCGCCAAGTGCCGCTGCGGTCACGGGACCGGGTGGAAATGCAGAGATTCCGGCAAATTCCGACCCTGCTTCAACCGACAAGAAGGTGAAAAGCATCTGCAAAGGATGTTAGGGTCGTTCCCGCACAGGGATGAAACACTAACACCCGATTGGATGTTCGATGGCCCAGCCTTCCGAAGTGAGGCCCTCCGGATTCGGACAGTGGATTAAAACCCATACCTATCGGACCCTGACCGCGCTTTTAACGCTCGGCTTTTTCGTCTTTGCATTTATCTATCACCCTGAATGGGTCAGCTGGTGGCTGCGCATCATCACGCACGGCATCGAGCAGGCAACGGCGATGCTGCCCTATCCTTATGGCGATCAGGTCGAGGTGGCGCTGAAGGGACTGGGCGGCTCGTTCTGGCTTCAGATCACAGCCGCCATCGTTTTCCTGCGCGCGGTGCTGTCGTCGATTGCCTTTGCATGGCGCAGACAACGAAAGCCTCGGGTCGAGCGGCCAAGATCGGCGGATCAGCGATCCATCCACGACATCGTTCGCAGGGATTATTAGCACGCGGCGGCGGCCGAACCCGCGTTCTGCTGCACCTCTTCCGACAGCGCGATATTAAGCGAAAACGCCAGCGCGCCTTCCTCGATCACCGCGGGAAGATCGCTTGCCAAGTCACCAGCGCGGTCGATCGCGAGGCGATAATCGGTTTTCAGCGCCACGGGATCGGAGAGTTTTGAAAAATCATAGAATGACGTCTCATCAGGCTTGAGATCGAGCGCCTTGGTCAATAGCCGCTGCAGAATCTGCCCGCCGTTCAGATCGCCGAGATAACGCGTGTAGGCATGCGCGATCAGGCGGCTGCCGTCGCCATTCGCGGCGTCGTTGATTTTCGCGGCGTAGGTTTCTGCAGAAGGAAGCACGGGCACACGCGATTCTAAGCCGGGCCCGCTTAGGGCCTGGAGATCGGCCGCGATGGCGGGGGCCCGGTCGAGGCGATAGTTCGCAAGCTCGCCGAGAATTGCAGAACCGGCATGACGCGCCAGTCCTTCCTCAAGCGCGCGATAGGCGGGCAGCAGATTGCGCAGAAAGAGAATGTAATCTGCACGGCTCGCTTCGCCCTTGAGGATATCGACCACGATGCCGGACCGCTCGGCCTCCACGTGCAGCGCCTTGGTGCGGACATAGAGCGCGGAGACCAGCCCCTTCCTATTTCCTTTGGCGGTCTCCTGATCGGCGATTGCTGCGGTCATTTGGGATTCCCGGATTCGGTGACTTCGGTCATGGTCAAATCCGATAGCCCAGTGTATCAGACGCATCAATTTGATTAGTTCCAAACGGATGAACGTTTTGACGCAGACACCCCGCCAACCATTCATGGACGTTCTGAACGGCGAGCGTCAGGCGGTGCCACCGCTCTGGATGATGCGGCAGGCAGGACGCTATCTGCCTGAATATCGCGCGGTGAGAGAAAAAGCCGGCGGGTTTCTCGATCTGTGTTTCAATCCCGAATTCGCCACCGAAGTGACACTGCAGCCGATCCGGCGCTTTGCCTTCGACGCAGCGATTATCTTCTCCGATATTCTGGTGGTGCCCTACGCGCTCGGCCGTTCAGTGCGCTTCGAGGTCGGCGAAGGCCCGCGTCTCGACCCGCTGGACACCCCTGACAAGATCAAGACGCTGGCACGAAACGGCGATCTGACGAAATTCGCGCCGGTCTATGAAACTCTGCGCCGCGTGCGCGCAGAGCTCGCTCCGAAAATCGCGCTGATCGGATTTTGCGGTGCGCCGTGGACGGTCGCGACCTACATGGTCGCGGGGCAAGGCACGCCGGATCAAGCACCCGCACGCATGCTGGCGTATCGCGAGCCGCAGGCGTTCTCAACAATCATCGACGCCATCGTCGAGACCTCGATCTCCTATCTGCTTGGACAACTCGATGCCGGCGCGGATGCCTTGCAGATTTTCGACACCTGGGCCGGCGTCCTGCCGCCGCGCGAGTTCGTGCAATGGTCGATCAAACCAACACAGCGCATCATTGAGGGCGTGCGCGCGAAAGCGCCGAACGCGAAGATCATCGGCTTTCCGCGGGGCGCGAGTGCGCAACTGCCGCTGTATATCGAGCAAACCAAGGTCGATGCGGTGAGCATCGACTGGACCGCCGAGCCGTCCTTGATGCGCGACCGCGTGCAGAACAAGGTCGCATTGCAAGGCAATCTCGATCCGCTGGCGCTGATTGCCGGCGGCGCGGCTCTGGATCGCGCCATCGACGATGTGCTGGAGAATTATGCGAAGGGGCGATTCATCTTCAATCTCGGTCACGGCATCCTGCCCGAGACACCCATCGCGCATGTCGAGCAGATGGTCGCGCGGGTGCGTGGATATAAAGGCTGAAGCCTAAACCGGCCGGGTCCGTTCGATGATCGCCGCCGCGCCCTTGTCCAAGAGTTCAAGCCCGACGGCACGGCCAAGCTCGCGCGGACGATCCGCTGGACCGTCGCGTGTCGCCTCGATGAACTGACCATCATCCAACACCGACGCCGTCAGCGACATCGCCGCGCCACTGATTATCGCATAGGCCGCGATCGGCGAATTGCAGTGGCCGTTGAGCACCCACAGCACCTCGCGCTCGGCGTCGGCGCAGACGCGCGCGAGCGGATCGTCGATCTTCGCCAGCATTTTTCGCGTCGCCCAGTCCTGCACGGCACATTCCACGGCGACAATGCCCTGCCCCGCCGCGGGCAGCATGTCGCGCGGCGAGAATTCATAGGCGATGCGATGCGCGAGCCCGACGCGTTCCAGACCTGAGCGCGCCATGATGAGCGCGTCCGCCGGCCCGGCCTCGCCGCCCTCCGGCAGGCGCTGCATCTGCTTCTCGTCGAGCTTGCGCACACGAGTGTCGGCGGCACCGCGATAGTGAATGACTTCAATCTCCGGAAACAACCGCCGCGCATAGGCCGCGCGGCGCACCGCATTGGTGCCGATCTTGAAGCCTTTGCCGCGCGTGCGTTTCAAATCCTCGTGCGTCACGCCCGCGCGCAGCACCAGCGTATCGGTCGGCGGATCGCGCGTCAGCAACGCTCCGATCACAAGGCCCGGCGTCTCTTCATTGCCCGGGACGTCTTTCAGCGAATGCATCGCGGCCTGCAACTCGCCGCGCAACACGGCATCGCGAATCTGCGCGACGAACGCGCCGCCCTTGCCGCCATGAGGCAGCAGTTTTCCGGTCTGGTCCTGATCGCCGGCGGTCTCAAACCGGATGATCTCGACTTCGAGTCCGGAAATAACGGCACCAAGACGGCGCGCGATCTGCTCGGTCTGGGCGATCGCCATCGTGCTTTTGCGCGTCCCAATCCGCATCGAGGCTGCCACCACACCCACACTCCGTTCCGCCACCGCGCGACATGGCGCATGCGGCCTTTTATCAGCCTTTACCGGCGGCTGCTGTTCCCGCGTTTCCAATGTTGAATCAAGAGGCTGTCCCGCAAATGCAGGCCGGCCATGAGAAGAAGGCGCTAGGATTATATGACAGTTTTATGACATGGTGCAACCCACATCTCCACGCGAATTTTCCTCGCTCAGAACGAACCTTCCAACATGGGTCTGGCGGCATGACAAAAACCGGGCCGGTCCTTGCCGGTTTCTCAGACAACAAGCCCGACACCGGGCCGCGGCGAACGCTGCTTATCGCCGGGCTGGCGCATGCGCTGCACGACGGCTTCACCGATCTGATCTACGTGATGCTGCCGGTGTGGCAGGCCGAATTCGCCCTGTCGTACGGCGCGCTTGCTGCATTGCGCGGGCTCTATGCCGGCGCGATGGCCGGGCTTCAGGTTCCGTCGGGCTTTCTGACACGGCGTTTCGGCGGCCGCGCGATTCTCGCGGTCGGTACCACAATGACAGCCGCGGGTTACACTCTCGCGGGTCTGTCGGGCGGATTGATCGGCGTCTGCATCGCGCTCTTTATATCCGGCGCGGGCTCCAGCACACAGCATCCCATTGGATCGGCCGCTGTGGCGCGCGCCTATGGCAAAGCGGCGCGCGGGCCGCTCGGCACCTATAATTTCGCCGGCGATCTCGGCAAGGCGGCGGTGCCGGCCGCCGTCTCGGTGTTGCTGCTCGTGATGTCGTGGCGATATACACTGATCTCGATTTCGCTGGTCGGCTTCGCGGTTGCCGCCATCGTCGCTATTTTCATGCCGCCCATCGGGCGGCCGGTGGCGGAGACAGTTGCGAAAACCGGCGAAGGACGCGGCGGCTTCGGATTGCTGTTCACGATCGGGGTTCTCGATACCGGCGTGCGCATGGGATTGCTGACGTTCCTGCCCTTCCTGCTCAAGGACAAAGGCGCCGAACTGCCGACCATCGGCCTCGCTCTGGCGCTGGTGTTTGTCGGGGGCGCCTTCGGCAAGATCGTTTGCGGCCCGCTCGGCGCGCGCATCGGCGTCGTCGCCACCGTGCTTGCAACCGAAGGCGGCACGGCGGCGGCGATCCTTGCTTTGCTCGTCTTGCCGCTGGCGCCGACCATGGTGCTGCTGCCGGTGCTCGGCGCGCTGCTCAACGGCACCTCCTCCGTTCTCTACGGAACGGTGCCCGAACTCGCCAAGGCCAACAAAACCGAACACGCCTTCGCGCTGTTCTATACCGGCACCATCGGCGCGGGCGCGACTGCGCCGGTGCTGTATGGATTTTTCGGTGACGCCGTTGGGGTGTGGTGGGCAACAATCGCGATCGCGGCAACCGCGATCGCGATTTTTCCCTTCATCCTGCTGCTCTCACCGCGGCTGGCGACGAAATAGCGCCCTCGCGATCGAGCGACAGTTCCTGTGAGCGCCATTGGACTGAACTCCTTAACGTGCGTTCAATCATTACGGCCTATCAGCTCATGAGTGTCCTTTCAAAAAAGGCGTACAGGCATGGGCTCTTCCTGCATCGACTGCCGCGACGACAAAACGCTTCCATTTGAATTCAAGATGGCGTTTCAGCCGATCGTCGATCTTAACCACCGCCGTGTGTGGGGCTATGAAGCCCTGGTGCGCGGCGTAAACGGCGAATCCGCGTTTTCCATTCTCGATCAGATCACGGAAGACATCCGCTATCGCTTCGATCAGGCGGCGCGGGTGATGGCGATCGAAACCGCCGGTGCGCTGTTCACACAGCGAGATCTGCGCCTGTCCATCAACTTCATGCCGAACGCGGTTTACGAGCCGACCGCCTGTATTCAGAAATCGCTCGCCGCGGCAAAACGCGCGAACTTTCCCCATCGCAATCTGATGTTCGAATTCACCGAAAACGAACGCATGGCCGATCCTGCCCATGTTCAGAAAATCGTCGAGACCTATCGCAAGCTCGGTTTCTGGACGGCGCTGGACGATTTCGGCGCCGGCTACGCCGGATTGGGTTTGCTGGCGCGGCTGCAGCCCGACCTGATCAAGATCGATATGGAGCTATTGCGCGACATTCATCTCAGCAAACCCAAACAGGTCATCGTCGCGGGTGTCGTCGGGATGGCGCGGGCACTCGACATCGAAGTCCTCGCCGAAGGCGTAGAGAACGAACAGGAACTGACAGTGCTGCGCGCAGCCGGCATCTCCCTGTTTCAGGGATATTACTTCGCCAAACCAGCCTTGATGGCGTTGCCGGATGTCACCGTGCTCAACCGGCCCGTCGACATCCGGAACATCAAGATCGGCTGATCAGTCCGCGTATTGCCCCTGCGCGTTGATCATCGGCGCCCAGTGATCGATCTCGCTGTCGAGCTTGGCCTTGAGGGCCTTGGGGGTCGCCTCCTCCTGCGTCACCGGGTCGGTGTTGATGTCGGTGAACCGCTTGACGAGATCAGGATCGCGCAGTGCCGCCTGAAGCGCTTTCGTCAGTTTCTGCACGATCGCGTCCGGCGTTCCCTTGGGCGCGTAGAGACCATGCCACGCGCTCACCTCGAAGCCTGGCAGACCAGCCTCGTCGGCGGTCGGCAGGTCAGGCATCGAGGCCAGACGTGTCTTGGTGGTGATGGCATAGCCTTTCACAAGCTTGGAGCCGATCGGTCCCGTGGTGTTGGTGGTCTGATCGCAGGTCATGTCGATCTGCTTGGCCATCAAATCGTTCATCACAGGCGCATTGCCTTTATATGGGACTGTCAGAATCTGCTTGTTGACCGCGGTCATGAACAGCATGCTGCACAGTTGCGACGCTGCACCGAGACCCGCATGGCCAAAGGTCATCTTGTCGCCATTGGCGTGAATGTAGTCGATCAGTTCTTTCAGAGTATTGGGGGGCAGATCGGAGCGAGCGATAATGGTCATCGGCGCGTTGGTGATGAGGCCGATGGGTGCGAATGCGGTTTTGGTGTCAAACGACAAGTGGCGGTAGAGCGTCGGCGCCGTCGAGATGCCGATGTGATGGACCAGCAGCGTATAGCCATCAGGCTCGGAACGCGCCGCACGGGCCGTTGCAATGGTGCCGCCGGCGCCGAGCGCGTTCTCGATAATAATAGGCTGGCCGAGAATTTTCGACATCGACTGCGCGGTGACGCGCGCCACGGTGTCGGTCGGGCCGCCCGCCGCGTAGGGAACCAGAATAGTGATGGGACGAGACGGATATTCGTCGGCGAAGGCCGGTGCGATGGAAAGCGCGAGCGCCAAAATCGTAAGCTTGAACCGCATTGAGGACTCTCCCAGAGGTATCTTTATTGATTGGCTGTCGTTGCAGCGGCACAACGATGGCATTTTTCGCCGCCCCGAGAAACACGACCAAACGCCTAAATGCGCGGCGATAAAACCGTCATGTTGCGTGTTGCGATGCGAAGAGGCGGTGCGATGTCATCATCATCGCGACAAAAAAGAAGGCGGCCACGAGGGCCGCCCAAGTCTTGGAGGAACCGTAAAAATCGAACGCGTTACTTCATGTTCGGAATGGCGAACTCCGCGCCCGCCGCCATGCCGGTCGGCCAGCGGGTCGTGATGGTCTTCAGCTTGGTGTAGAAACGGATGCCTTCCGGCCCGTGCATGTGATGATCGCCGAACAGCGAGGCCTTCCATCCTCCGAACGAATGAAACGCCATCGGAATCGGGATCGGCACGTTGATGCCGACCATGCCGACTTTAATCCGATGCGCGAACTCGCGCGCGGCTTCGCCGTTGCGGGTGAAGATCGCGGTGCCGTTGCCGAACTCGTGCTCGTTGATCATCTTCGCGGCGCTGTCGTAATCCGCCGCGCGCACGACCGAAAGCACCGGACCGAAAATCTCTTCCTTGTAGATTTTCATGTCGGGCGTGACGTTGTCGAACAGCGTACCGCCGACGAAATAGCCGTTCTCGTAGCCTTGCATCCTGAAGTCGCGACCATCGACAACAAGGTTCGCACCCTCGGCAACGCCGGCGTCGATATAGCCCTTCACCTTCTCAAGATGCTGTTTCGTGACGAGCGGACCCATCTCGGCTTCCGGATCGGTGCCCGGTCCGATTTTCAGCGCGCGCACCTTCGGCATAAGTTTTTCCATCAGCGCGTTGGCCGTCTGCTCGCCGACAGGCACCGCGACCGACACCGCCATGCAACGCTCGCCAGCCGAACCGTAGGCCGCGCCCATCAGCGCATCGACCGCCTGATCGATATCGGCATCGGGCATCACCACCATGTGGTTCTTCGCG
>JAIERI010000119.1 GCA_019747015.1 Xanthobacteraceae bacterium | reverse complement strand
TGAACCTTGTTGATATGCGCGACCACGACTTCAAACACGTTGACTGTGCTGTCGGTGCGCTCCGGCGCGAAATTGCGACCCTGCCGTGCATCGATGTCGATCACGCAAGCCTCTTCCGGCACCGCGAAAGGTGTCAGCCGTGCCAGCGCGGCGTCATCAAGCTGCTTCGTCCATTCGGTTTCGGTCAGATACAAACGGTCCGGCGGCAGCGGCTTGTAAATCGCGCCGCCACCGGGATGCTGCATCGCCTCGAAACGCGCGTCGTAATAATCCTGAATCTGCTTGAAGCGTTCACGCGCGGCATCTTCGGCTTGGGGTTCGATGGCAATTGGCGCGCCGTCGAGATAATCGAACAGCGTGTCCATCTTGTCGGTGAACAGCGGCAGCCAGTGCTCCATGCCGGGATGGCGGCGGCCTTCGCTCACCGCCTCGTACAGCATGTCGTCGGGACCGGGTGCGCCGAACTGCGCGACATAGCCCATCCGGAAACGGCGGATGGTTTCGGTGACAAGCTGAAACTCCGACACCGGCACGAGATCGAGTGCGCGCATGTCGAGCAGCGTACGCTGGGTTTCTGCGTCGAACGTGCGGATCGATTCCAGCGTGTCGCCGAAGAAATCGAACCGCACCGGTTGATCGAGACCGGCTGGAAACAGGTCGAGAATGCCGCCACGCACCGCATACTCGCCGGGCTCGCGTACCGTGGAGGTGCGGCTGTAGCCATTATGCTCCAGCCAGGATGCGATGGAATCCATCGGCACACGGTGTCCCGGCGCGACGGAGAGCGCCTGCGCGGCCACCATTTCGCGCGCAGGCACGCGTTGCACAGCGGCGTTTACCGTGGTCAGAACGATCAGCGGCTTGTCGCCGCCCTTGAGGCGCGCGAGCCTTGCGAGCGTGGTCAGGCGTTGCGCGAGAATGCCGCCATGCGGCGAGACGCGGTCATACGGCTGGCAGTCCCACGCCGGAAACTGCATCACCGAAATATCCGGCGCGAAGAAATCCAGCGCACGTGCAAGCTGCGCCATACGAGGGCCGTCGCGGCAGACCACGGCGAGACTGACCGCCGGCGGATTCTGCCGCGCGGCGATCGCACGCGCGAGGTCCGAAACAATCAGACCCTCCGAGCCTTCGGCAACATTGGCGAGCGTGAGTGCGCGGCCAGGCTGCAATAAGTTCGCGGGCGAGCGCGCCTGACTCATGCGGCAGAGCCCGAGGTGCCGAACACCTTGATGCGCAGGAAAATCCCTTGTTCCAGTTCGGGCGGCAGCGATGCCGTTTCGCTGAACGCCGCGTAGAGATCGGGGTCCGGCAATTCGATCAGTTGTTCGAGTTCGGCAAGTTCGGACTCGCCCAGCGTCGCGATGTTGGCATCGGCGAAGCCTCCCAGCAGCAGATCCATCTCGCGCGTGCCGCGATGCCAGCAGCGGAACAAGAGCCGCTTGCGCCTTGGATCGAGCCCTTCGCTCGACCGTGATGATCCTGTCATGCCGGGAAATTCCTCAACGCCGAAAGCCCGGACATGCCGGGCGAGGTTGATATAGCGCCGGCGTGGCGCGATGTCAGCATTTCTCTCAACGCGCATCCGGGCTATGCAAAAGCGCTGTTCGAAGGTCACGAGTCGCCTGATGCGTCCTGCTCTTCTCAATCCGCTGTTCGCGCCGGTCACCAGCCTTTCGGGCGTCGGACCGAAGCAGGACAAACTGTTTCGGTTCCTGCTCGACCGCAGCGACACGCCGCGCCTTGTCGATCTTTTGCTGCATCTGCCGGTCAGCGTGATCGACCGCCGCACGCGGCCGAAAATCCGCTATGTGGTGCCGGGCACTGTGGTGACGATCGAGGTCACAGTCGATCGCCATCGCCCCGCCCCGCCCGGCCGCTCGCGCGCCCCGCATGTGGTCTATGCCAGCGACGATACCGGCGATGTGATGTTGACCTACTTTCGCGCCCAACCCGGCTATGTCGAGAAGCTGCTGCCTGTCGGCGAGAAACGATACGTTTCGGGCACAGCGCAGATGTTCGACGGCACGCTGCAAATGGTGCATCCCGATCGCGTGGTGGACGAGGAAGGTCTTGCCAAGCTGCCGCAGATCGACCCGGTCTATCCGCTGACCGAAGGGCTTGCGATCGGCTCGATCCGCCGTGCGATGGTTCAGGCGCTTGCGAAGCTGCCGGATTTACCCGAGTGGATCAGCCCCGAGGTTTTGCGACGCTGTTCGTTTCCGTCGATTTCCGAAGCACTGCACCGTGTGCATGAACCGGTTGAGCTGACCGATATCCTGCCGCAGAATCCGTTCTGGTCGCGGCTTGCCTTCGACGAATTGCTGGCGGGCCAACTGGCGCTGGCGCTGGTGCGCGCGCAGCTGCGCCGTCCGGCAGGATTGCGTAACGCCGGCGACGGGCATCTGCGAAACAAGATCATTGATGCACTGCCCTATGCGCTGACCCATTCGCAGCAGGAGGCCGTCAAGGCCATCGCCAGCGACCTGGTGCAGCCGGTGCGGATGCTGCGGCTTCTGCAGGGTGATGTCGGCTCCGGCAAGACCGTGGTGGCGTTACTTGCCGCCGCCGCCGTTGCGGAGGCCGGCAAGCAATCCGCGCTGATGGCACCGACCGAAATTCTGGCGCGCCAGCACATCAAGACCATTGCGCCATTGGCCGAGCGCGCCGGACTGCGTGTCGCGATCCTGACCGGACGCGAGAAAGGCAAGGAGCGGCGGGATATTCTTTCCCGGCTTGAGGCTGGCGAGATCGATCTTCTGGTCGGCACCCACGCCCTGATCCAGGGCGACGTAATGTTCAAGTCGCTGGCGCTCGCCGTTGTGGACGAACAGCACCGCTTCGGTGTGCGCGAACGTCTCGCGCTCACCGACAAGGGCGACGCCGTCGATGTGCTGGTGCTGAGTGCGACGCCGATCCCGCGCACATTGGTGCTGACATATTTCGGCGACATGGACATTTCGGAATTACGCGAAAAGCCGGCGGGGCGTCAGCCGGTCGACACCCGCGCAGTACCCGGCAGCCGCATCAACGAAATCATCGACGCGGTCGGGCGCGCGGTCGATTCCGGCAAGCTGGTGTACTGGATCTGCCCGCTGGTCGAGCAATCTGACGTCGACGACTTCGCGCATCTGACCAATGCGACCAAGCGCTTCGAGATTTTGCAAAAGCGTTTCGGCGACCGTGTCGGTCTTGTCCACGGCCAGATGAAAGGCATGGAGAAGGACCGCGCGATGGCGCAGTTCGCGTCTGGTGAAATTCAGGTGCTGGTCGCGACCACGGTGGTCGAGGTCGGCCTCGATGTGCCCGCCGCAACGATTATGGTAATCGAGAACGCAGAACGGTTTGGCCTGGCACAACTGCATCAGTTGCGCGGGCGTATCGGCCGCGGCTCTGAAGCGTCGACATGCCTGCTGCTTTACCACGAGCCACTTGGCGAAATGTCAGCCGCGCGGCTGAAGGTGATCCGCGAGACCACGGATGGTTTCCGGATCGCGGAGGAGGATCTTCGCCTGCGCGGCGAAGGCGAAGTACTCGGCACCCAGCAGAGCGGCCTGCCCGGTTACCGCATCGCGCGGCCCGAAGTCCATGCGCAACTCATCACGCAGGCGCGCGATGAGGCGCTGCGGATCATGAAGGATAATCCAACATTGTCCGGCGAGCGCGGTGAGGCGCTGCGCTGTCTTCTTTACCTGTACGAGCGCGATGAAGCCCTGCCGCTAATCGGCGCGGGTTAAAAATCAGTCTACCTTCGCCGGCATCTGCGATGCGGTGGCGACGCGCGCGGCGTTGGCCGCCTGCGCCATCTCGGCCAGCGCGTTGACCTTCTTCTGCGCGTCATTGCTACCCGGCTGCACCACGCCCGCCGACATGATGAGCGTCGCGGCATCTTCCGTGCTCATGTCGACTTCGATGAGCTTCGACTTCGGCACATAAAAGAAGAATCCGGTGGTCGGATTCGGTGCGCATGGCAAGAACACCGAGATGAATTCTTCGTCCGGCAGGCCAGCCGCAATCTCGATATTCGGCGGTTGCGAAATCAGCACGATCGACCACATGCCGGGTGACGGAAACTCGACTAAACCGACGCGACGAAAGCTCGAACCGTTGCTGGAGAACAACGTCTCAAACACTTGCTTCAGACCGCGATAGATCGCACGCACCACCGGCATATGGCCGAGCAGCGACTCGCCGAGATCGACCAGCGTGCGTCCGATCAGATTGGCGGTGAGGAAACCGAGGAACATCAGCGCAAACACCGCGACCACCAGTCCCGATCCCGGCAGACCGAAAGGCAGATAGGTTTCGGGACGGTAGGCGACAGGCACGAACGGGCGCACCAGCCCATCGACCCAGGTCACGAACCACCAGGTCAGATAGAACGTGATCGCAATCGGGCCCGCGACGATCAGGCCGGTTAGAAAATAGTTCCGCATCCGCGCCATGAAGCCGCGTGGTGCGTCTGGCGTTGTGGGCGGATCGCCCGGAATCTTGATCGGCGAAGTGTCAGTCATCGAATCCAAACCGTTCAGCAGGTGCCGCACACCCGATTGCGCGAACCAAATCAGTAGAGTGCAAGTGTATCAGAGTTTTGACCGTTCCAGACAAGCCTGCGGCAGTTTGTCATTCCACAGTGACGGATTTCGCCAGGTTCCGCGGCTGATCGACATCAGTGCCCATCACCACGGCGGTGTGGTAAGCGAGCAATTGCACCGGAATGGCATAGACCAGCGGGGTCACCGTCGCGGGCATATCAGGCAGAATGATTGTCACCAGCGATTGCATGGTGGCCTCATGCGCGCCCTGTGCATCCGTCATAAGAATGATATTCCCGCCGCGCGCGGCAACTTCCTGCATGTTCGAAACGGTCTTCTCGAACACCCGGTCGTAAGGTGCGATCACCACCACCGGCATTTTCTCGTCGATTAGCGCAATCGGGCCATGTTTCAATTCGCCCGCCGCATAGCCTTCGGCGTGTATGTAAGAGATTTCCTTGAGCTTCAGCGCGCCTTCCAGCGCCAGCGGATAGGATGTGCCGCGGCCGAGATAAAGCACGTCTTTTGCTTTCGCAAGCTCGCGCGCCAGTTTCTCGATCTGTGGCTCCAGCGCCAGCGCCGCCGTCATCAGGCGCGGCACTTCGACAAGGCCATGAACCAGTTTGGTTTCATCTGCCTCTGATAATTCGCCCCGCGCCTTTCCTGCGGCGATCGCCAGCGCCGCCAGTGCCATCAATTGGCAGGTAAATGCCTTGGTCGAAGCAACACCGATCTCAGGCCCGGCCAGCGTCGGTAGCACGGTTTCGCTTTCGCGCGCGATGGTGGAGGTCGTGACGTTGACGATGGAGACGGTGTGCAGGCCCTGTGACTTGGCGTAGCGCAGAGCAGCCAGCGTGTCGGCGGTCTCGCCCGATTGCGAGATGAAGATCGCAAGATCGCCCTTGCGCAGCGGCGCTTCGCGATAACGGAATTCGGAGGCGACATCGAGTTCAACGGGCAGGCGCGCCAGACGCTCGAACCAGTATTTGGCAACGAAGCCGGCATAGCTCGCGGTGCCGCAAGCGGTGATCGACACGCGATCGATCTTTGAAAAGTCGAACGGCAATTTCACCGGCAGCGCGACCCGCTCGCTTGCCATATCGACATAACGCGCCAGTGTGTGACCGACGACTTCCGGTTGCTCATGGATTTCCTTGGCCATGAAATGGCGGTAGTTGGCCTTGTCGACCATGAAAGTCGATGCGCCGGATTTCAGAATTTCTCGCTGGACGATGGCGTTGCTCTCGTCATGGATTTCGGCGCTGGTACGGGTCAGCACCACCCAGTCGCCGTCTTCCAGATAACTGATGTCGTCGGTGAAGGGTGCGAGCGCGATGGCATCAGAGCCGAGATACATCTCGCCATCGCCATAACCGATCGCGAGCGGCGAGCCCTTGCGCGCGCCGATCATCAGATTGTCTTCGCCATTAAAAACGAAGCCAAGCGCGAACGCGCCGCGTAAGTGAGGCAATGCCTCTTTCACCGCATCGGCAGGTTTGAAGCCCTTGGCCAGATACGAGCTCACCAGATGCGCGACGACTTCGGTGTCGGTCTCGCTGGTGAACTTCGCACCTTGCGATTCGAGTTGCGCGCGCAGTTCGCGGAAATTCTCGATGATGCCGTTATGAACCACGGCGACGCGTTCAGTCGCGTGCGGATGGGCGTTGTTCTCGGTCGGCTTGCCGTGTGTCGCCCAGCGAGTGTGACCGATGCCGACCCGGCCCAGCAAGGGCGAGGCTTTCAGGCGGGCCTCGAGATTTTTCAGCTTGCCTTCGGCGCGACGTCGGTCGAGATGCGCACCTTCCAGCGTGGCGACGCCCGCGGAATCGTATCCGCGATATTCCAGCCGCTTGAGTGAATCCACCAACTGATCCGCAACTGGACCGCGCCCCAGAATGCCTACGATGCCGCACATGCGGTGTTGTGTCCTTAAAGCCCCGACGTCTGGCCGGTGTCATAGCCACTATTGCACAACGGCGGCGTCAATAATTGTTGCGGATTGAGACAGGGTTAAGCGGCTAATACCTCAGCCTTTCGGCTTCTTGGCTCCCGCTTTACCGTCGCGGTAACGCTGCGCCCAGCCCGGCCGCGTCACCTGCTCGCTGCGCTCGATCGCCAGCGCGTTTTCCGGCACTTCGCGGGTGATGACTGAGCCTGAGCCGATGTAAGCGTTCGCACCGATCTTCACAGGCGCGACCAGTGACGAGTTCGAACCGACGAAAGCGCCCGCACCGATCTCGGTGCGGTGTTTGTCGAAGCCATCATAATTGCACAGGATGGTGCCCGCACCGATATTGGCGCCGGTGCCGACATGCGCATCGCCGACATACGAGAGGTGATTGACCTTCACACCAGCCTCAAGCGTAGCGGCCTTGGTCTCGACGAAATTGCCGATGCGCACACCCTCGCCCAGCGACGTTCCCGGACGAATCCGGGCGTAGGGTCCGAGCGAGACGTTCTTGCCGATCTGCGCCTGCACGATATGCGAGAAGGAATGGATGACCGCGCCATCGGCGATGCTGACGCCGGGGCCGATCACCACGAACGGCTCGACGGTGACATCGCGGCCGAAGGTCGTGTCCTTGCTTAGAAACACGGTCTCCGGCGCGATCATTGTGACGCCGGCGTCCAGCGCCGCGCGGCGTAACTGATCCTGCAAAACGGCTTCAGCTTCTGCAAGCTGCGCTTTGGTGTTGATGCCCCGCACTTCATCCTCATCGGTTTCGATCACAGCCGCGCGCAGTCCAAGATCGCGGACAATGCCGACAGCGTCGGTCAGATAATACTCTTTCTTGCTGTTGCCATCGCCGATCCGCTCCAGAATCTTCAGCGCGGTCTTGCCGTCGAAGGCCATCATCCCGGCGTTGCAAAGCGTAACCGCACGCTCCGCCTCGCTGGCATCGGCCTGTTCGCGAATGGCGACGAGTTCGTTATTCTCGACCAGCAAACGTCCGTAGCCGGTCGGATCGGCCGCGTGAAAACCGAGCACGGCCAGCGCAGCGCCATTCTTTAACGCGTCGCGCAACCGTTCGAATGTTTTGGCGGTGACCAGCGGCGTGTCGCCGAACACGATCAGAAGATCGTCCGCGCCTTTGGCAATCGCTTCGCCCGCCGCCAGCACCGCATGCGCGGTGCCCTTGCGTTCGCGCTGAACGAAGGTTGCCGCGTCACTTCGCATCCGCTTGATCTCATCGATCACGGCCTGATGGTCGGGACCGACCACCACAGCAAGCGATGCGCCATCACCTTTGGGTGCCGCAACAAGCACATGACCGAGCAGCGATTGTCCGGCGACGGTGTGCAGCACCTTCGGCAGCTTTGAGCGCATGCGCGTGCCTTCGCCCGCTGCGAGTACGACGGTGAGGCTGGATCGAACGGCCATTCAAAATCCTGTTTGGCAAACCTACCAATAGAAGTCTCGCTCTCATAAGGCCTTTTCGTCGCCGATGGAATAACCCGCAGTGCAAGGCGCCGCTTTGTCCGGCGCGACAAAAGCCGGTTCCTGTTAGTCTTGCAGCGTGATTCGTGTGAATCGCTAAGGATCGCGGACGCGTGATGCCCAAGGACCATGACCATCTCGTTGCAGGTTTGACTGGCACCGACTCGTCCGGCTGGCTTTCTAGCCTGCTGGCGGAGGAGGATGCGTTCGATCGCCGCGTGTTGTGGCGTCTGGGCACATGGGCCGCCTGCACGGTTGGCACATTGGTCGTGGCAGTACTGGCCGCGCAATCCTCGACAACCCTGCGCCGCGAACGAACCGCCTATGCCGAGCTCACCCGGCAAGCCCAGCAGATTCAGTGGATCGCCAAGGAAAGCCAGGACGAGACGCGACGGCTCGCGGCCGCTGTCGATACCCTCAACAACGATCGGGATCGTTTGTATTCGCGGGTCACGGTGATGGAGCAAGGTCTCGATTCGGTGACCGGTTCGATCAACAAGCAGGCCAGCACATCGCCGCCGCCATCTTCTGCGCCGCCATCTTCCGCGACAACGTCTTCTGCGGGAACGGCCACGCCCCCTTCAATGTCGCCGCCTCCGGTCTCAGCGCCCATGGCGATCCTCGATCCCGCGCCGGTGTCCGATAAAAATGGCGATCAGAAAGCCGCGAATATTCAGAAATCTGCGGATACCCAGGACGCCAGCAAAAACGCGGATGTGACGGCCTCGATCACCGCGCTGTCGGACATGCGTGAGGTCGCGGCCTCAAAGCCGGTTCAGCGCACCGATTTCGGTGTCGACATCGGAACCGCCAATTCGGTCGAGGGATTGCGCGCATTATGGCGCGGCGCGCTCACATCGCAGAACACGGTGCTTGGCGGGCTGCAGCCTATCATCGTGGTCAAGGAA
>JAIERI010000128.1 GCA_019747015.1 Xanthobacteraceae bacterium | reverse complement strand
GCACAGTTCATGCCCGGCACGGCGAACGAGCGCCGTCTGCTCGATCCGTTCGATCCGGTGCAGGCACTGCCGAAGTCGGCGGAATTCTTGAGCGAACTGCGAAATCAATTCGGCAATCTGGGTTTGGCGGCGGCAGCATATAATTCCGGGCCGCGCCGTGTGCAGGAATGGCTCGCCGGCACGGGTTATATGCCCGCTGAGACTCGCAGCTATGTTTACGCCATCACCGGCGCCTCTGTTGATGATTGGGCGCAGGCGGGAAAAAACGGAACAGTGAAGGAGCGCGCCAAACCGCAGGGCTGCCGCGAACTGATGGCACTGCTGCGCCGCGCGCCCAATCCCTTCATCGCTGAGCTTGAACAGCGCGTGAAACTGGGAACCGCCGCGCCATGGGGCGTGCAGCTCGCCGCCGGCTTCTCGCGCGACAAGGCGATGGCGATGTATGCCCGCGCGATGAAACGCCTGGCATCGGTGATCGGCGATCGCGATCCGAATCTCTTAAGCTCGGTACAGCGCAGCCGCGGCATGCATGCCTTCTATCAAATGAGGGTGGGCGCGCAGACGCGCGAAGAAGCGAATGTGCTGTGCGGGAAAATCCAGCGGGTCGGCGGCGCCTGCCTGGTCCTGCGGAATCCGAATGTCAGAAGCTAGCCGCGCGCGGGACGCTGCGGCTTTATTCGCTTGACTGGTTTGCGATTCCGCGTGACGTGAAGGCTCTACTTCCCGCCCAAGGTTTCCCGTGACTGAATCGTTTTTCAGCGCTCCGAATGTGGAGACTCGGCCGTTTGCGTTCGGGGTCTATAAAGCGCTGACCTCGGTGCTGGCGGCGGCTTTGTTTGCGAATTTCATCGGCTTCGGTGCTTTGACGCACGATGCTGGGTTCAGTCTGGGCTGGGCGCTCGCCAGCACCGCTTTTGTCTGGGCCGCACCAGCGCAAATCATTCTTGTCTCCAGCCTTCATGCAGGGGCCAGTCTCGCCGAGGCGGCCATCGCCGTGACATTGAGCGCCGTCCGCTTGCTGCCGATGGTGATCGGCTTGCTGCCGATGATGCGAACACCGAAAACACGCACGCGTGATCTTCTGCTGCCGGCGCATTTTACTGCCGTAACGTTCTGGGTCGAATCCTTCCGCCTGCTGGCGGGCGTGCCGCGCGAGCAGCGGATCATGTTCGCCAATGGTCTAGGTGTTGGCTTTGTCTCGATCTCGCTAATCGCCACCGCGCTCGGTTTCGTGCTGGCCGGAAAGCTTCCGCCGCTGTTTGCCGCAGGGGTGCTGGCGTTGACGCCACTCGTTTTCCTGCTCTCGACGTTTCACAACGGCACAAGTTTTGTTGACCGCATGGGCCTCTTGCTCGGCCTGATTTTCTTTCCGCTGACCGCGATCTATCTGAATACCGGTGTCGATATTCTTGTCAGCGGTCTCGCCGCCGGCACGCTAACTTATGTGCTCTATCGCCTACGGCGGAATCGGCGCGGGCGTGAATTACTGGTAAGTCCAGATGAGTGAATTCATCGGGGACTGGAATGCACTGATGATTTTGTTCGTGGCGGGCCTGCTGCCTAACGAAATCTGGCGGCTGATCGGCCTGCTAATCGGCAAGCGTATACGCGAGAACTCCGAAATACTGATCTGGGTGAGGGCAGTCGCCACTGCCATTCTGGCGGGTGTGATCGTCCAGATTCTGATCGTTCCGCCCGGCGCGCTGACCATCGTGCCGCCTCTTGTTCGCTATACGTCGCTGGCCGTCGGTTTTGTCGCCTATCTTGTGACGCGCAGATCGGTCGCGGCTGGCGTTGTCATCGGTGAGATTTACGTTGTCGCTTGCACGTGGTGGCTCACCTAACTCTTTAGCGCTGCAATCAGCCGCGTGGCGTGATCTTCCAGCACCTTGGGATCTTCCTTGCGGCTGGCGGGAGGTAGCATGTCGACGCCCACCTTGCGGGGAACGATGTGCATGTGCAGGTGATAGACCACCTGACCGGCGGCTGGTTCGCTGAACTGCTGCAAGGTCACGCCGTCAGCATTGAACGCCTTTTTGGCGGCGGCTGCGATCCTGTGCGAGACGCGCGCCACCTCGGCGAAATCATCCGGCTTGATATCGAGAATATTACGCGCCGGTGCTTTCGGGATCACCAGCGTATGGCCGGGTGCGCGTGGCATGATATCGAGAAACGACAGCGTCTTGTCGGTTTCAAACACCTTGTAACAGGGGAATTCGCCACGCAGGATTTTCGCGAAAATATTATCGTTGTCGTAGGCGGTCATAGGCGCTCCGAATGCTTCTTGACGCGTCACCATCGCCGCGAGGGCAGGCGCGGTCAAGCCGTCTTGCCACGCTAGGCTTCTGTGTTGGTCGCGATCTGGCCGGTGGCGATCTCGTCGATACGGTCGGCAAGGTCTGACAGGTCGCGATGCAGACGTTCCATCGTGAAACCGAGGCCGTACACACGGCCAGCCGCGTCGAAATCGAGCGCTTGCGTGACGCCGGCCTGGCGCAGTTCGTCGAAGGTATTGGCGAAGGCGAGGCGCGAGGAATGACTGTCGCCGCGCTCGACGGTTTTGGTGGCGCGCAGCGCGCTGGCGCAGCGTCCGGCCAGTGAAGCCTCCGCGCGCAGCAGCGTTGCTGCGGCCGGCGCCAATGTCGAGGCGACTTTCGCTGGTAGCGCTTCGTTGAGCGTTGCGCCGATGGCGACCAGATCGTTGCGGATACGCCAGAGCGTGCGCGGCACTGAAGGTGGAATGTCATGGTCGGCGAGATGTGAGGCGCGTTCACGGTCTGCGTCTCGCATCGCCTGCTCGACCGCGCCGAGAGCCTGACGCAGCGCGAAATGCTCGGTCGAGGGCACCAGCGCTTCGCCGCGTTCGATGGCTTCGGCTTCTGACACCAGCAGTTTCTGAATGCGTTCGAGCACAAGCGCGGAGCGCGCCACCACCAGCGCGTGGGACCGGGCGGGAAAGATGAATACCGTGGCGAGTACGCCGATCACGCCACCGATGGTGATCTCAAAAATACGATCGATGACGAAATGGACGGGCTGCACATCCGGCGGCGCAGATAGCAACAGAATTGCAGCGGTAACCGATGCGATTCGCAATTGAGGACGTAAACTCGCGGCCAGCGTTGCAAGCGCCGTCACAACGAGCAGCACGATGCCGAGACTGAGAACCGTGCCGGTGTGCATTGCCACGGCTAGGCCGCCCAGAAACGCACCGCCCATGGTCCCGATCAAGCGGTCGATGGCCGCCCCGAGCGTGCTGCCAATCGAACCCTGCATCACGATCAGCACCGTGAACACGGCCCAATAGCCCTGCTGCAGATCGAGCAATTTATAGGAGGCATAGGCAGCGGCGACTGCAACGGTGACGCGGGCCGTCTGGCGCAGTTCCGATGCACGCCGATTCATAAAGTTACACAGCCGCGTTGTGAGCGGCGTCGGAGCGGCTTTCTCCAAAGGGGCCTTGTCAGTCATCCGTGTCTGTCTTGCGGAACGGGCCGGCCTGCGTGAGTTCGCGCACCGCATCCTCCACATACATCCGTTCGCGGTCGAGATACTCACGCACCGCACGGCGCAGTGAGGGGTTGGCGATGTAATGCGCCGAATAGGTGGTTTGCGGCAGGTAGCCGCGCGCGATTTTGTGTTCGCCCTGTGCACCGGCCTCGACCCGTTTCAGTCCGCGCGCGATGGCGAAATCGATCGCCTGATAATAGCACACCTCGAAGTGCAAAAACGGATGATGCTCGACGGCGCCCCAGTGGCGGCCATAGAGCGTGTCCGAGCCGATGAAATTGATCGCACCCGCGATCCAGCGATCGTTGCGCCTGACCATCACCAGCAACACGTCATCGGCCATGGTCTGCGCGATCCGCGTGTAGAAATCGCGGTTCAGATAGGGGCGGCCCCATTTGCGCGAGCCGGTCTCCATGTAGAACGCGAAGAATGCATCCCATACCTCCTCGGAGATGTTGCTCCCCGTGAGCGGATGGATAGTGATGCCATCGGCGAGCGCATCGCGCCGCTCGCGGCGGATCGCCTTGCGATGACGTGAGTTGAGTGATGCGAGAAAATCCTCGAAGCAGCCATAGCCTTCATTACGCCAGTGAAATTGTTGATCGGTACGCAGCAGAAATCCGTGCCGCCCGAGAAAATTCCATTCGTCCTCCGGCGCGAAGGTGACGTGGATCGACGAGGCGTCGATCGTCCCGCACAGTGCAATTAATCCGGCGGCGAGCGCTTCACCAATTTGTTGGTGATTGGCGCCATCGCGAATGAGCAGCCGGTGTCCGGTCGCAGGCGTGAAGGGGACCGACGCCTGCAGCTTGGGATAGTAGCTGCCGCCGGCGCGCTCGAATGCGTCGGCCCAGCCATGGTCGAACACGTACTCGCCCTGCGAATGATTTTTCGCGTAGCACGGCACGATGCCGACGATCTTGCCGTTCTGCCGCGCCACCAGATGACGCGGCAGCCAGCCGGTGCGTGCCGACGCTGAGTCCGAACTCTCAAGTGCGGAGAAAAATGCATGTGAAATGAATGGATTATAGGAATGTATGGAATCGATGCGCGAATCACCTGTGGTGACACATGAAACAATCGCCGCAAGTTCATCGTCCGGTGCCTGTTTGGGAGGCGGGTTGGCGCACGCATCCCACTCATCCGCCGCGATCTGGCTGACGGTGGACACGGCTTCCAGTGTGATGTCGGATGAACCCATCAGAGGCGAGGCGATCCTGCGGAGAAACCACAATCCGCGCCGATTATGGTTTGGAAATGTCGAGTCTGCTCAAGGGTACAATTTATGATCCGGAGTGGAGACTTCAAGCGGGGCCGCTCTGCGCGGCCGGCACGAAGCCCTCGAAAATCATCTGGTCGGCATGACGCGCGGCGCGCTGGCGCTGTTCCAGCGTACGCACGGTCCAGGTCAGCAGTGCGCAGCCAAAGATATTGCGGGCGATCCAGGGCGCGGGTGCTGGCAGTTCGTTGATCCAGTAGGCGACGAAATGCGGTTGGGTTCGCAGCGCATGGCGCAGATCGAGCATGCCGCGCAGTTTCTCCGGCGGCAGCGCCTGCCATTCGGCTTCCTTGTAAGTGCGCTCGGCGATGATGCCGCGCGGTCGGTCCGGGATCAGTTCGCGGATGGTGGCGACGTGGTCCGGATCGAACGACATGGGCGCGACCGGGCCTTTATAGGCGGCCAGCACCTGCGCCATGCGCGTCACGAGTTTGCGGTCGCCATCGAACCGGCTCTTGACCTCGACCACCAGCGGCACGCGTCCTGCCGTCAGATCGCACAGATCGCCAAGCGTCATCATCCTGTCGGTGGTATCCTTGAATGCGACCTGCTTGAGCTGTGCGGCGGCGAACGTCTGAATATCACCCTCGGCGTCCTCAAGGCGGCCGAGGGTGTCGTCGTGATGCACCATCGCTTCGCCGTCGGAGGAAAGCTGGATATCGCATTCGATCGCGAAATTGCCGGCGATGGCCGCGCTCGCGGCGGACGGCATATTCTCGACGATATGGCATGTGCGGTTGTGTAATCCCCGGTGCGCTACAGGCCGCGCCGTCAGCCAGTCGGGTGCACGAAGAGACATGAGCTAGATGATCTCGAACATGCCGTCGACTTCCACTGCGGCATCGGAGGGCAGGGATGCGACGCCGACGGTGGTGCGGGCATGGCGGCCCTTGTCGCCGAACACGTCGACCATCAGGTCCGAGGCGCCGTTCATGACTTTCGGCCCATCGAGAAAATCCGGCGCCGAATTGATGAACCCGCCAAGGCGAACCACACGCATAACCCTGTCGAGATCTCCGGTGGCAACTTTCAGCTGCGCCAACAGATTGATCGCGCATCCCCGCGCCGCGGCGGCGCCTTGTTCGAGTGTCAGGCCTGCGCCGAGCTTGCCCTTGGCAATCAGGGTGCCGTCCGGTGCGTAGCAGACCTGGCCGGAAACAGTGAGCAGATTGCCGGTGCGCACGAAGGGGACGTAATTGGCGACGGGCGAACGCGGCGTGTGCAGGGTGATCCCGAGGCTTGCAAGTTTCTGCTCGATTGTCCCGACCATGGCGCGCTCCCGTTGCCTGTGGTGACGGGAATAGCCAATCCCGTCAGCCGATGCAATTCGCGGATCTCTCGCGGATTTGTTGCCGATCCTTAAGGTTGGCAGGGCCTTGCCCCAGTTGCGGCGCAAATGGCACGCCACTATGCTTTTGAGTCCGATAGATGAGGAGACGGCATGACCCGGCCGCGAAGACTGCAATTTGGCGTTTTGACGCTTGCCGCTCTGGCCACGGGTGCGCCCGCGCAGGCCGCGACCGTGCCGTTTCTGGCGCATCAGGCGGTCTATGAACTGAGCCTGCAAAAGACCCGGGGCAACGCGGCGATCAACGGCGCGCGCGGCAAGATCCTGTATAACTTCGCCGGCAGCGCTTGCGAGGGTTACACTACCGAATTCCGCCAAGTCTCGCAGCTCGACAGCGGGGAGGACAAGACCACGCTGAGCGATTTACGCTCCACGAGCTGGGAAGACGGCGACGGCAAGAGCTATCGCTTCAAGATCGACACTCGCACCAACGACAGCGACAGCACATCGGTCGATGGCGATGCCGAGCGCGGGACTGACGGCATCACCGTCAAGCTGAAGCAGCCTGTGGAGAAGACCTTCACCCTCGACAAGGACATCGTGTTTCCGACCGAGCAGGTCAGGCGCATCATCGATGCGGCGCGCGCGGGCAAGAGCATTCTCGAACTTGCGGTCTATGATGGCTCGGACAATGGCGAGAAGGTTTACAACACGCTCACGGTGATCGGCCAGCCGATTCCTGGCGATCGCGCACCGAAACAGCCGGACGTGTCGACCGGCAACAGCACGCTGAAATCGCTGACGCGCTGGCCGGTGACGGTGAGCTATTACGACCGCTCGGCAAAAGCGGACAGCGGCGAGCAGACCCCCGCCTATGCGATGTCGTTCGAGCTGTACGAGGACGGCGTCTCACGCGCCTTGGTGCTGGATTACAATGATTTCGTCATCGCCGGCGCAATGGACAAGCTCGACGTCAAGGACAGCAAGCCGTGTAAGTGACGGGCAGTTACTGACCCGTTTTTGCTGGTCCCTGATAGGCGATGCCGCGTATCACGGCTGTGTTGCCGAATTTCCTGCGCACATCGTCCATCGCACGTTCGGCGTCAGCCGTGCGGCGATCGAGCAAATCCTCATCGGCGGCTTCGCCCGCCGGCTTCAGCGCGCTGACGCCGGCGCCGATCAGCCGAAAGGCCGTGCCGTCGATCTCGCGCGCCAGCATCTCGCGCGCCACCGCGAAAATCCGGTGCGCAAGCTGCGTCGCTGAGCTGATCGATTGCGAGCGCGTGCGCTGGCGGAAATCCGCCGTCTTCAGTTTCAGTGTGATGGTCGATCCGGCAAGGCTGCCGCCTTTCAGGCGCGACGACACTCTTTCGCACAGCCGCCACAGGATGCGCTCCAGTGTGACGAGGTCGCGGATGTCGTCCTCGAAGGTGGTTTCGTTGGAAATGGTTTTCGCGCCGCGATCCGGCACCACCTTGCGCTCGTCGATACCGCGCGACAGCTGCCACAGCCGCCGGCCTTCACCGCCGAACTGTTTCATCATCTCCGTCTCGTCGGTGCGTTGCAGATCGCCAATCAGGCGGAAACCGCGTGCGATCAATTTTTCCTGAGAAGCAGGCCCGACGCCGTAGATAAATCCGACCGGTTTGTCGGCGAGCAGTTCGCGCGCGTCGTCCTGTCCGAGCACCGCGAAGCCGCGCGGCTTGTCGAGATCGGAGGCGATCTTGGCGAGAAACTTATTCACCGAAAGTCCGACTGACACCGTAATACCGATGTCGCGCTCGACCTGCGACGCGAAGCGCGCAAGCACCTTGGCCGGTATCGCGCCATGGACGCGTTCGGTGCCTGACAGATCGAGAAAGGCCTCGTCGATTGATAGCGGCTCGACCAGTGGCGTTAGCGCCATCATGCGCTGGCGCACCTCGCGCCCGACGCGGACATATTGCGCCATGTCCGGTTTCACCACTACTGCATGCGGACACAGCGCGAGGGCCTTGAACATTGGCATCGCGGAGCGCACACCATAGGTGCGCGCAATGTAGCAGGCCGCCGAGACCACGCCGCGCTTGCCGCCGCCAATCACCACAGGCTTGTCGGCGATATCCGGATTGTCGCGCTTGGCGACGGTGGCGTAGAACGCATCGCAATCGATATGAGCGAGTGTCAGCGACGCCAAAGCAGGATGGCGCACGAGGCGGGGAGAGCCGCATGCCACGCAGCGCCGCGCGGTTTCGGCGGCGTCGGTCAGGCAATCCCGGCAAAATCCGGGAACATGATGAAATTTTTCATCACGCGCAGCATCGTTCACACGGTTACTCCCGAAATCGAGTGGTCCATTCTAGCCGAACGCCTCACGCGCCGCAGTAATGGTCGCGGGCGGCAACTGCGAGGATTCGGCGAAAGCCTTCACGGTATCATCGTCTTTCAGGATGAAATCGAGCACGCCGGCAAGGAATTTTGGATCGGTCGCGGAGGCACGCAGCGTCTGCGGTCCGATGCCGGTTTCCGAGAGGAACGCCCCCAGCCGCACGGGGTCGCGCGCGAGAAAGTTCAACGCCTGAATCGCCACAATTTCAGCGACTTCGCTAGGCTCTTTACCCCGCTTTAGTGCCATGTCCATTTGCCTTTCCGTAACTTATCGTCTCTATTTTGAGGCCATCATGCCCGACTCGTTCCGGCGTGGCGACGTGTCATGATTGTCGGAACAACCGGCATTGCAGGGATTGGAGGACCAGGGTGGCGAAAACCGTCCTGATCGTGGAGGACAAT
>JAIERI010000176.1 GCA_019747015.1 Xanthobacteraceae bacterium | reverse complement strand
AACAGGCACGGTGCGGATTTGTGTCGGTTCAATCTGCGCGATCTGCGGCTCGCGTCCGAACACGGGAAGCCTGTCGCCTTTCGCCAGCGCCGGGACTTCGAAGGTCACGCGCGGGCCACCGAACGAATAGGTCGAACTGAAGAACGATGCGACGGCGCTGCGCGCTCCCAGCGAGCGCTGCTGTGTAATGGTGACGATTTCCGCGCCGTTGTCGGCCGCGGCCGGAGCCGCGTCACCGCCGAACAGATTCGCCGCAAGGCTTCCGAGGCACGCCAGCGATGCAAACGCCAGCGCCGCGCCGCCGATCACATTCTGCGGGCTGATTTGCTGCTGTGGCTTTGCGTAGGCAGAGACCGTGGAATAGTTATACGCACCCCGACTGTAACTCATACTCCGATCGCCCACCCGAAACTCCAACTTCGCACAAGCCCCCGACCCCGGCGTGCAAAGACCGAACCGCAAACACCCGCGTGTTCCACCACGGAGCGTCAAATTCCGGTGAAGGATGTCGCAAAGGCGCGAAGCCGCATTAAGGCGGTATTTCGTTAAATGCGGATTAAGTGCGGGCAGATGTGTGGCAGGGAACCCGTATCAGAACGAGACAAAACAAAGGACAGAGTAAAGACAATGAAAAAGCCGTGCCGATCGGGATGCGACAGCGTAAAGACTCTCCAAAGACTTCGATGGCTGTTACTGCGCGAGGAATGCCCGCGTATCCATGTTGGCCTTGCGGGCGCGCTGATACTCCATGATGCGCGCGGTCTCGGCGGCGACATCTTCACCGAGCATTTTCGCAACGATATGCAGCGTGGTGTCGATGCAAAGCGAGACTCCGCCTCCCGTCACCACATTGCCGGCATCGACAATCGGCGCTTCGTGAACGTCGATCTGCGCATACGTTCCGCGCATTCGCGCCAGCGGCGAGATTTCGGGAGGAACCACGGCTCTTTTCGTGGTGGCCGGTTGATTATCGAGCACGCCGCTCGCCGCCAGAATCATCGCACCGGTACAGACCGAAGCGATTTTTTGCGCGGCGTGAACGCCACGAACGTATTCGAGCGTCGCAGCGGAGTGGGCCTGCTCCTCCCACCCGGGACCACCGGTGACAATGACGATATCGCAGACCGGCGCGTCCTCAATTCCGAACTGCGCGACAACGTCCAGCCCGTTCGCGAGCCGGACAAGTCCGGCTTTGGGAGCGATGGTGCATATCTCGATCTGCGGCGCAATTCGGCGTGCCATGGACAGCACGCCGAATGTCGCCAGATCGATCGGCTCAACGCCGTCGTAGATGAAGATTCCGAACTTCATGCGTCGAGCGCTTCACGCGTGAAGCGATTCGCCCTTGGTTTCACGGGCAGCGAGAGCCGCGGACAATGTGATCAGCGCGATCGCGATCATCATCACCGAGACGCCCGTCGATCCTCCGAAATAGCCGACCAGAGCGGTCGCGATGATCGGAGCGAATCCTCCGCCCAACGCTGCCGAAACCTGGAAGCCGAACGAAGCGCCGGTGTAACGCACCCGGGGTCCGAACAATTCGGGGAAATAGGCGGACTCGATGCCGAACATCATGCCATGACCGAAATTCATCGCGATGACGATCGCAAGGGTGATGTAGGTCGCGTCCTTGCTCTCCAGCATCATGAACAGCGGGAAAGCAAAAGCCATCGTGAAAAGCGCCCCCATGATGAAAAGCGCGCGCCGGCCGATCTTGTCCGACAGCCACCCGAAAAACGGCAGCGTCACCAGTTCGCACAGTGCAGCGAGCATCACGGCATCGAGCATCTGTTGTTTCGGCAAACCGAGCTTGGTGGTGGCGTAGACGACACAGAACACCGTCAGCATATACACCCACGACACTTCGGAAAGCTTCAGTCCGACGGCGATGAGGAACGTCTTGAAGTTTTTGCCGACCGCCTCGCCCACCGGATTTTTCGACAATGCATCATCGGACTTCATCTTCTCGAACACCGGCGTTTCCGGAACCTTCGATCTGATGAAGGTGCCCAGCGCCAGCAACACGACGCTGACCAGGAAAGGAATGCGCCAACCCCAGGCCTGGAAATCCGCCTCTGGCAGTTTCGTCGCCAGTGCAAACACCAATGAGGCCAGCACGAGGCCGATGGGAAACCCGATCTGGACGAAGCTGCTGTAGAAGCCGCGCTTGTCCGACGGCGCATGTTCGAGAACCATCAGCGACGCGCCGCCCCATTCCCCGCCAAGACCGATGCCCTGGATCACGCGGAGCAGAATGAGAAGAATTGGGGCGAATACGCCGATCGACGCGTAGGTCGGAAGCAGGCCGATGCAGAACGTGCTCAATCCCATGATGAACATCGTCAGCACCAGCATCGATTTACGGCCAAGCCGGTCGCCGAAATGACCGAACAGGGCGCCGCCCAGCGGGCGTGCGAGAAATCCCACCGCGTAGCTGCCGAGCGCGGCCAGCGTGCCGGCCAGCGGATCGATGGTTGGAAAGAATGCCTTGTTGAACACGAGCGCCGCGGCGGTCGCGTAGATCAGGAAGTCGTACCATTCGATGATGGTGCCGACGCTGCTGGCGAACACGATCGATCGCATCTTGGAGTCTATCGAACCGGCGGTGGGTGCAGTCGCAGCAATGCTCATTTGCAACTCCTCATATTTAAAGCGAGAGGACACATTCCTCTGGAGAGGACGCTTTTCCAAGAGAGTGGATGCAAGCCGCATGCCGGGATTTCGCGGTAAAAAAGGCAGCTTTTGCGCCTGAGGAGCGAACCGGTGATTATTTTCGATGCGATGGCCGCTTAAAAATGCTGCCCAAAGCGGCCCGAGGCCGCACCACGATCCGCTCAGAGATCGAGGGTGACGCGCACCCGCGCGCGAGAGACGCAAACCAGCATCTTGTCCTGGCGCTCGGAGACCTTCAGGATGGAATCCCGATGGATCACGATACCGTCGCGGTAAGTGCAGACACAGCTTCCGCACACGCCAAGTTCACATGACGAGGGCAATGCAAAACCTTCCGCGCGCAGAAGGTCGAGCGCCGATTTGTTCGCCGGAACACGAATGATTTTGCCGCTGGAACCGATCACGATATCGAACGGCTCGGGATTGAAGTTTTCATCGAGCGTTGGCGCGAACACCTCGAAATGCACCCGCTCTTCCGGCCAGCCGGCGGTTGCCTCCCTCACGGCGTCCGTCAGTTTCTGCGGTCCGCAAAAGTAGACGTGGGTATCCTCTAACGCATCTTTCAACGCTTCGACCGGATTGAACCGGCTCTCCGGCACATCGGAAAAATGCGTCACCAGGCGATCGCCGCAAATCTCGCGCAACTCAGCGAGAAAAGGCGCATGCGACGACTTCGCACAATAGTGAAGCGTGAATTCGGCCTTTCGCCGCGCGAGCCGGCGTGCCATCGCGATGAAGGGCGTGATACCGATGCCACCCGCGATCAGGATATGACGTCCCGCCTCCAAATTCAGCGCGAAATTATTACGCGGCGTTGTGACCAGCACAGTGTCGCCGACCTTGAGATTTTCGTGAAACCATCTGGAGGCGCCGCGACCGCCGTCCTCGCGTTTGATCGCAATTTTGTAGACCGAGGGATCGTCCGGATTACCGCACAGCGAATACTGACGGATCTGTCCGCCGGGCGTTCTGACATCGACATGCGCGCCAGGATGCGGATCGGCCAGCCTGTCGCGCAAGGGGTGAGAAAGCGTGTAAACAGTGACATTATTCGGCTCATGAGCGACAGCAGCCACCTTCATCTTCATGATGAGACGGGCTGTCATGGATGCGCGCTCAATGCCGGTTCTTTCACCCCGGCGATATCCGGCAGCATTTCGATCGAATCGCCGCGCCGGATGATTCCGCCTTTCTCGATCCAGCAGTTGAGGCCGGAGCGATTGATGAGCGCCGTGTAGATCGGAATGCCGAGCAATTCCTCGATATACTTGCAGGGAAAGTTGAGACGTCCTCCCTTGAGGATAACGTCTCCGACACGGAAGCGCCTGCCGACGAGATGATTCAGGGGAACGCCGCGGGTCGTCAGGTTGCGGCGATGCTCGACCGGCAGAAGCTTGACCTTCTCTCCCGGAAACGGAGGATCGCCGCGCTCCATAGCCTCAAGCGCCTCGATCTCGATCAGCGTGACCTCGCGGACATCCGGTTTCGGCGAATAGGTTCCAGTGCCGTTGAAGTAGCGGTCGCCGACGATCCCTTTGCCGGCAATCAGCTCGGCCTGCTCAAGTTCTTCCATCTCGAAGGATGCAGCTTCCGCGATATGGATGTGCAAGAGTTCGCCGGTCCACATGGGATTGCTCCTTCGCTATCGTTCAGCTCTCGCTGACGGCAACAGCCTCAATCTCGACCAGCACATCGCGCGGCAGGCGTGCGACCTCTATGGTCGAGCGCGCCGGCGGGTTATGCGGAAAGTATGTCGCGTAGACTTCATTCATCGCCGCGAAATCGTTCATGTTTTTCAGAAAAACGATGGTCTTCACGGCGGTCTTGAGACTTGCGCCACCGGCTTCAAGAACAGCGGACACATTCTTGAGCGACTGATGAGTTTGCTCGGCGATGGTCGCCGGAATTTTTCCCGCAAGGTCCATCGGAAGCTGGCCGGAACAAAACACTAGGGAGCCCGTGCGCACGCCCTGCGAATAAGGGCCGAGAGCCGCGGGAGCCGCGTCGGTGGCAACGATCGTGGATTTGGTCATCGGCGACTCCATAGGCAGCGCACGCTACGCAATCTCTCGCCGTTCTTATAGGAGATGAAATTCCACCGTCAATGGAATTTTCAACGGACCTTCGAAGTATCGATCACAAGAAAATAATCGCAGGGCGTTTTGCCGAGATTCAAAAACGAGTGACTGGCATCTGCCTGGAAATAGAGCGAGTCTGCCTGATTCAGTATCACGCGCTGCTCGCCAATGGTCACACGCATGCGTCCGCGCAAAACATAAATGTATTCCTCGACGCCCCTGCGGTGCGCGACAAAGTTTCCGGTCTCGGCATTCGGTGGCAGCGTATTGAGGACCCAATCGATACCGCGGCCGGGCAACACCGGCGAAATGCAACGGCGTTGAAAGCCCGATTCGTCATCACGAAGGACTGGCTGGCGTGCCGCCGGAATGTGAACGATCTCGCGCTCAACCGCCGGGGCCATCAATTGGGAAAACGTGACGCCCAGCGCTTCGGCCAATTTCGACAGGATCACGGTCGAGGGCACGGTTTCGCAACGCTCGATCTTGGAAATCATCGAACGGCTCACGCCGGACGCATCAGCCAGCATCTCCAGTGAAAAGTGATTTTTCTTCCGGAAGTGGCGGATTTCATCGGCTAGGACCGAAAGCTGGGAACCCTCAGCGGAATGTTCGATAGTCAACGACGTGCCTCCACGACTCCAGAAATCTTTTTAAAGGATTTCGATGTTTGCAGGCAATTGCTGACGGCAATTTAGTGCCTGCGAGACGTGCAGCCGGCGGGGAATTATCACGACAGCGCGAGCAGCCGATGGCCGTTCGACCGGGATTCGTGACCTAGTTGACCAACTCCGCCGGCGGGGAACGATCCAGCGTATCTCCTTGAGCGCCCTCAAGCAGATCGAGCTCAAAGGTTTCCATCGCCACGCCATTTCGCATACGTGCCAGATCCTGAAGCCGCTCGGTATGCTGATATTTGTCACGAAGCAGCTGATCGCCGTCGCGCATGCCGATCATCAAAACCTTGCCGCGCAGCAAGGCGTCATCGGGCTCAAGCCAGTTTTCCCAGCGAATGCGGTCACCATATTGTGCCACGCAGCTGCCTTTTGGAAGATAGAACAGCAGCATCGAGGTTGTGCCATAATTATTCGCGAGCACGCAGGTCGCGCCGAGAACCTCCCTCGCGGCCTGTACGTCACGCGCCATCGCCGGCCAGCCGATGCCGACGGTGCGAACGGCCGGATCGCGCCTGAAGCCGGAAAAAATCCCGCTGTGAAGCTGCAGGATGAGCAGAAGAAACAGCACAACGCCGACCGGCAATGCCGTGCGCCGCGACCGGTCGGCCATCCGCTGTACCCCTTGCGTCCATGCCGTCCCGTAAGCCGCATAACCAGCGGCAATCGCGAAGGCCGGGTAGACCGGCGCCAGCCAGTTGCCCTCGACACGCTCGTGAAACGAGTGCCAGACGAGATAGCAGACCAATGTCAGGACGCTGGTATTGATGAGCGTCCGCGCGCTCTGGCTCACATCGTTGCGCCGCGAGAGTGCGTAGAGGCCGAGCACGCCGAGTACGAAAACCGATGGCGTCGCGAAACCGAACTGGATCGGAAAAAGCTCGGCGAAGAAATTCAGCGACCAGATGCGCACCTTCGCCCGGCCCAGTTGCTTGATGAACGACACCCAATGGTGATCGGCATTCCAGAAAAGCACCGGGGAAAAGACGACCACGCTCACGAGGCCGCCGAGATAGGGCCATGGTGTCGTCAGCCAGCGCCGCATATCCTTTGCGATCACAAGCCACAGCAGGATCGCCGCGCCGAAATACAGCGCGGTATATTTTGACAACAGCCCCAGCCCGACCGCAACGCCGACACCGAGCCACCACACACCGCGCCCTGTGGTGAGAACTTTCGCCAAGGCATAGAGCACGAAAGACGAAGCCACCATCAAGGGCGCGTCCGGCGTGATGATGATGGTACCGACCGCGACGACCAGCGTTGCATTGAGAAAAATCGCCGATACCGACGCGATGCGTTTATCCGGAAACAGCATCTCGGCGGTGCGATACACCGCCCAACTCATCGGAATCGCGAGTAGGATCGAGGCCAGCCGCACTCCAATCTGGGTGTCACCAGCGATCAGCGTTCCGAGACGAATGACGACCGCGACCATCGGCGGGTGATCGTAATATCCGCCCGCCAGATGCTTCGACCACGTCCAGTAATAAGCCTCATCGAACGCCAGCGGCGTGAACGAGGCGACGATCAATCGCAAAAGTACCAGTGCGCCGACAATCCAGGCCGTCCGCGTTGCAGAATCGGGCGTCATCGCGCCCGCCACACGAACATGCTGGATACGCCGTAATTCCACACTACGCCCATCAATGCGCCGGCCGCGCCAGCGAGCCACCAGATCGGCTCCTGATCGTAGACCGAGAACGCAACACCGACATTGGCGAGAAGACCGACGCTGCAGACCAGATAAAACAGCAGCAAACCGCGTACCACCGCAAAACCCTTCAGGCGCTTGTCGCGATAGGTCAGCCAGTTGTTAAGCAGGAAGTTTCCGGTCATCGCGACAGTCGCCGCGATTGCCTGTGCGATGGCAAACTCGAAACCCAATTGAAGCGCGATAAACAGCGTGACGAAATGAACCACAAGACCGGTGGCACCGACCATCGCGAACAGCAGGAAGCGCAGCGACACCACGTCGTGCGTCAGCTTGGCGAGCACGAGACCGAGGAAATCCATCACCACCATGGAATCGAGTTTGCTTTCGCCGTGCAGGCGCGAACCGAATGTGTAAGGTACCTCGACGGTGCGCAAGCTGCCCTTCGCGGTCGCGACCAGATCGAGCAAAATCTTGAAACCCTGCGTCGACAGCTGCGGCGCCAATTGCTCGAAACGATCCCGGCGCAGCATGAAAAACCCGCTCATCGGATCGGCGATGTCGATATGCAGCAGGCGTTTTGCGATTTCGGTCGCGAATTTGCTGCCGCCGGCGCGCGCGCCGCTGCTTAACCCGCTCGCGCTGCCGCCGGTGACATAGCGGCTACCGACTGCAAGCTCCGCCTCGCCGCCTTGCAGCAGCGCCAGCATTTTCGGCAACTGCGTTTCATCATGCTGCAAATCGGCGTCCATCACCGCAACGAAGGGCGCGGAGGACGCCAGAATTCCCTCGATGCAGGCACCGGACAATCCACGCCGCCCGATCCGGTGAATGCAGCGAATGCGCGGATCTGTTTGGGCGAGCTGGCGCACCGCTTCCCACGTGCGGTCCGGCGAGTCGTCGTCAACAAAAATGACTTCCCAGGAGATGTCCGACAGCGTCGCATCGAGCCTTTTGCTAAGCTCGGCGACATTGTCGCGCTCATTGAACGTCGGCACGACAATACATAATTGGCGTGCGTTAGCGGCTGGAAGGCTGGTGGCTGGATTCATGCCGCCAGCGTATATCCGGCGTGCGTTGGGATGCCAAGACGAGGCGGGCCGCCATATTTTCGAAAACGGGATGCGAATGTTAGAATCAGACCGCTAGAAGGTGCTGAAACGGCCGGGGACGCGTTAAATACGGGCGCAGACCTAAAAATGTAACGACCACGGAGGACTTGGGCAACGCGTACATCCGGCGCAGGCCCTAGGACAAATCCAAGATTTACCCGGTCATCTCGTGGTCGTCCGGCGATGGTGCGGGGGGCAACGACATCGCCGTTCAAACATAAATGGTTATGGCCAGGACAATCCGCAAGGGACTCACATGACTGCAAAAGCGGGCAAAATCCATATCGGCATCGGCGGCTGGACCTTTGCTCCCTGGCGCGGGGTGTTCTACCCGGAGAAACTGACACAGGCCAAGGAGCTGAGCTACGCCGCCTCCAAGCTGACTTCGATCGAGATCAACGGTACGTATTACGGATCGCAGAAGCCGGAGAGTTTCCGCAAATGGGCAAGCGAAGTGCCCGACGGCTTCGTGTTCTCGATCAAGGGACCGAGATTTGCGACCAACCGGCGCGTGCTGGCCGAGGCCGATGATTCCATCCGGCGGTTCTACGATTCGGGTTTGCTGGAGCTGGGCGACCGGCTCGGGCCAGTGTTGTGGCAATTCGCCCCGACCAAGAAATTCGACGAAGCTGATTTTGGCGCGTT
>JAIERI010000081.1 GCA_019747015.1 Xanthobacteraceae bacterium | reverse complement strand
CGGCAATCGGTCCGACGATCAGAAGCAGCACAGACAGCACGACCCATGTGTAAGGGCGGCTAAGTGCGATGCGTACAAGCCAATTCATCTCGTCGCTTTTTCAGCTCTGTAATTGAGGGGTTCCCAAAGGGAAAAGCAGCCTTTCGCCGCAGTGCGGTGTATACGAATGAAGGCCAATATTGGCAACGTCACGATGGTCACAGTGTGGTGTTCGGCTTGCTGTAAACCCTAATAACTACGTCTAATTTACCACCCGCCCGGTTCGTGTCCCCGACCTGTGGCACCCTGCCTGTCTTCTAGAATCAACACCGAACCGATACGCTGGACCACATGCCGTATTTTTATCTCATGATCGCCGTGATCTTCGAAATCATCGGCACCGCCGGACTGCAGGCGTCGCAGCAGTTCACCAAACCAAAACCGCTCATCCTGACCGCGATAGGCTACGCCACGGCGTTCTATTTCCTGTCGCTGGTGCTGCGGACGATGCCGGTCGGTATTGCCTACGCGCTGTGGTCGGGCTTCGGCATGGTGCTGATCACCCTCGTCGGCTTTTTCTGGTTCGGCCAGCGGCTCGACTGGCCTGCGCTGACCGGGCTGACGCTTATCGTCGCAGGGGTGATCACAATCAATTTGTTCTCGAAAACCGTCGTTCACTAGGATCATTTCACCATGACAAATCGCAACATGCTTTATGCCATCCTCGGCGCCCTGATCGTCGCGGTCGCCGTGCTCGGTTACAATCTGTATCAGGAGAAGAAGGAGCCGAAAGGCCTGCAGATCAATCTCGGTCCGGGTGGCCTGAAGATTCAGGACAAGTGATCCGGGAAACGCCGGGCGATGGAGAAAACATGATGACGCGCCTGATTCTGGCCTGCACGGCGGCTTTTGTTCTTGCCACGCCGGCATTCGCCGACATGGTCGCGCGGGAGTCCGACATTTCGGGAATACGGCTGGGCCAGCATTTTTTGGTCGATGACGGATCTTGTCCGGCGGGACAAATCAAGCAGATCACCGGAACGAAGCTGACCGACAAGGGCATCACCTCCGTCAAAAAATGCGTCGATCGGAAAACCGCCAAACGCTGACGGTTCTCAACCGGGTTGAGCGGATGCAAGCTTAGCGTATGATGGTCAAGGCGATGCGCTGCGGCGCGTCACCTCGAAGTGGCGTGCCGGTGTAGTTGAACGTGCCAATGCCGGGCAGCCTGGTGTCCGCCTCGCGATGAAGCAGCGGAGCGGCGATGAAGAAAGCAAAGGCAAGAACGAAACTGAGCGGGCGCACGGTCGTCTCCATGGCGGTTGCGTCCCCAAGCCAGCCTGATTGGTCTTTGTCTGATCGGCCTTTGGCTGAATAGGTCTCTGGCCGGCGGGCCGCTGGCATGTGGGTCTGTGGCCTATGGGTCGCGCAGCAGCGGCTTTGCGTTCGATGCCGTCCGGAAGATTCGGCCCTCACAAGACAATTTGATGATTTTTTCGCCGGATTTTTCGGTGCGTCATTCGCAGATGCAGCGTGACGCCAAGTTCCACTGGCATAAGCTCCGGCTCGCGGCGACGTCCGGCGCCCGTTGCTGGAAAGACCACACCGGACCGGAGACGAAATCATGTCGGCCTTAGTCATCAACCTTATCATTCAGATCATATCCGGAGCAATCGGCGGCAACGTGGCGGGCGGTGCAGCCAAGAACATCGACCTCGGCACAATCGGAAATTCGATCGCGGGCGCGATCGGCGGCGGCGTTGGCGGCCAGATTCTCACGGCCCTGGTCCCAATGCTGGCGAACGCCGGCTCGACAATGGATATCGGTGCGCTTGCCGGTCAGGCCGTTGGTGGCGGTGTAGCGGGTGCGATCGTCACCGCCATTGTCGGCGCGATCAAGAACAAGACCGCTTGACCCTCAACATCATCGGACTGGGGGCGCGACCAAGCTCGCGCCCCTAGCCAGAAATGAAGTCGCCGCATTTCTGGATCGCATCGCTGCCGCCCCAAGGCATGATCGGCACCGACGAGGTCGAATTCTTCGGCGATCCGTCGATCAGCTTGTCCGAATAGACCATATAGACCAGCACGTTTCGTTTGGCGTCGCAGCCGCGCACGATTTGCATCTTCTTGAAGAACAGCGACCTGCGCTGACGGAACATGTCGTCGCCCTGCGCCAGTTTGCTCTTGAAGCGAATGGGGCCGATCTGACGGCAGGCCAGCGATATATCCGAGACCTGTTCGGCAAGACCGAGCCAGCCCTTGAAGCCGCCCTTTTCCGGCACGGTGAAATGGCATGCGACCCCTTCGACGTCAGGGTCGTCGATGCCGTATGTCGCAAGTTTGTCATCCGGGCTGAGCAGCTTGAACACCGTGGAGCGGCGGAAAATCAGGTCCGGCTCGTCGCCCGCGCGTACCGGAGTGGCGGACATCAGCGAAGCGACGAGCAGGACGAGGGCGAAGATCAAGAGCGCCAGCCGCCGCGCATGACTGAAGGTATCCGGACATGTCATCGTATTGCTCCAGGAGCGAGGCGCCATCAGCCGCCTTCGGGAACCCCGATATGGGAGCCCGTCTCCGGCTTTTAAGGGCTTGAAAGGCACGCGATTGTGACGGGTATGGCCCGGCGGGTTAATACAAGCGCAGCAGGGCAGCGGTACATTTTGATGACATCTGTGGTATTTGGGCGCGCCCGGCTGGTGAACCCGATGCCTGTCTGCGACACTTAACAACAGGAATCAAAAATTGGGGGCTGCGCTCGTGAAAGACGACCTGACCTGTTTGGCCGCGGCAGAGCATCCGCTGCCCGGCAAACGCATGATTTCGTCTCTTTCCGGAACAGCCAAATCCGGCGCGCTCGCCATGGCGGCCTTCATCGGATTTTCGCTTCCAGCCGATGCCCAAGTTTTCTGGCAGAGCCCGGACGACACCTATGTGAGCCGGCGCGTCGAGCGCAAGCGCCACCGCGTCGCGCGCGTCAAGCATCGCCGCGAGGCGGAGCCGGTGAAGGTGAAGGAGACTTCAAAACCCCAGGGGCCGGTCGTTATCGCAATCTCCATCGAGAAGCAGCAGTTGAAGATTTACGACGAGAACGGGGTATTTGCAGAATCGCCGGTGTCCACCGGCATGCGCGGACACTCCACCCCGATGGGCGTGTTCAGCGTTATCGGCAAGGAGAAGTACCACCGCTCGAATATCTATAGCGGTGCGCCGATGCCCTATATGCAGCGCATCACATGGTCGGGCGTTGCGATGCATGCCGGCGTGCTTCCCGGCTATCCCGCCTCGCATGGCTGCATCCGGATGCCGATGAATTTCGCAGTGCGAATGTACGGCTGGACCAGACAAGGCGCACGTGTCGTCATCACACCTGGTGAATTGTCGCCGGTGGAAATCTCGCATCCGCTTTTGTTTACGCGCAAGCCGGATCCCGCGCCGCTCTTAGCCGATGCGGCGAAAGGCGCCGTTCAAAAAGATATGATCTCGACGCCTAAATCCGACAAGGCGAGCGCCGATGCGGCGGCGGCGAATGCCGCGGAGGGAGAAAAGATTGAGCTTCGGCCGACGCAAACGTCCAGTTCAGCCGACCAGGTGCGCACTGCAGATGCCAGCGGCGCGATACCGCAAAACGTCGCCGACACGAAGAGTGCCGACACCGAGCCGAAAAAAGACAAGGATCAGACCCGGCAGGCCGATGGCGACAAACCGGTGATTTCCGCTTCAACGGATGCGGTCAAACCGGACGCCGGCAAATTCGACAAGGGGTCCGACAAGAATGCGGCGGCTCCAAAACCCCGCACCGGGCATATCTCCGCCTACGTCAGCCGCAAGGAAGGCAAACTGTTCGTGCGGCAGAACTTCGAGCCGTTGTTCGAGGTGCCGGTCGAGATCGCGGATCGCGACCGTCCGCTTGGTACCCACGTGTTCACCCTGCGTGCCGACAAGGATAACGCGCAGACGTATCGCTGGTGGGTAGTGTCGCTGCCCGTCCGTGCCATTGCCGCCGAGCCGTCGGCACGCCGGAAGAAAGGCGCCGAACCTGTTGTTGCCCGGGCTCCAGGGGTGCCGCCCTCCTCGCCATCGGAAGCCCTGGACCTCGTGAAAATTCCAGACGACGCGATGCAGAAGATCGCGGCGGCCATCGCGCCGGGCGGCTCGATCACGATCTCGGACCAGGGCCTCGGCGACGAAACCGGCCTCGGAACCGATTTCATCGTGCCGCTACGATGACGAACCCGCTGCGTCCTGTTGCCGCCGGGCCTCATCGCCGCGATTAACCCTGCCACATACTCTTCGACCACCCAGCGAAATCCGTTGGCTGTGGCCGCATGTCCGGCTAGGCTGATGTCCGAAGAAGGGCGTGCCGGGTCGAACCATGCGCCGCGCGCTCGCAACCGGCTGGACGGAGTGTTGAGTATGCGTATCGGAACAGGATTGCTTGTCGCAAGTACCGTCTCTGTCTGCGCTCTGAGCGCGGCATGGTCGCAAGCCCCAATGGCCGCTCGTCCGGCAACGCCGCCTGCCCCCGCGTCGGTCGCCGCCGCTCCCCCCGGGACCACGACGGCCACCGCCCCAACGCCTGCCCCCGTGAAAGCGGCCTGCGCCAATCCCAATGCGATCGGCGTGTCACGCGTCGTCGCCATCGACACCACCGGCGGGCCCGGTTTCGGTTTCGAGCATTTCAAGCAAATGGATTTTCTGCGCGACAAGGAAGTGGTGCTGACATTCGATGATGGCCCTTGGCCGGTGAATACGCCTTCCGTACTGAAGACCCTGGATGAGGAATGCACCAAGGCAATCTTCTTCCCCATTGGCCTGCACGCCACATACCATCCGGAAATCCTGAAAGATGTCGCCGCCCGCGGTCACACCATTGGCTCGCACACATGGTCGCATGCCAATCTGAACAACAAGAAGCTGACCGAAGCGGACCAGAAAGACGAGATCGAAAAGGGTTTCAGCGCCGTCGCCTGGGCTCTCGGCACGCCGCCCTCCCCATTTTTCCGTTTCCCGGCACTGCAACACCCGCCCGCGATGGTCACGTATCTTGGCGAGCGCAACGTCGCGATCTGGTCCTGCGACCTCGACTCGTTCGACTTCAAGGCGAGCACGCCTCAAAAGGTCGTCGACACCGTGATGACCAAGCTCGACAAGCTCGGCAAAGGCATCGTTCTGATGCATGACTTCCAGAAACACACCGCCGAGGCGCTGCCCGAACTGATGAAGCGCCTGAAGGCGGGCGGCTACAAGATCGTGCAGGTCAAGGCCAAGGCGCCGGTGCAGACTATGGCCCAATACGACGAGGAACTCGTCAAGAGCTTGAAACTGCCGACCGTCAGTTCGCGCCCGGTGTCGAGCGTCGTCGAGACGATTTCGGAATAGTAAGCCCAGTGTGGTGGTTCAGAAGTTCGCTTCAGGGGTTTCTGCAACTTCAGCAAGCGAACTTCTGAACAAAACCACACTGGAAATATAGATTTTCTAGTGTCCTCAAGAATCCGAAGTTCGCTAGAGAGGCCACGGCGCAGTGAGGCGAACTTCGGATTCGGGACACTAGCGTGCTGAGCGTCGAAGGCTACGTCATCGTTTCCGCGAACGGCATGCTCGCGGATTCGAACCATGTGATGCCGGATGTCCTGAAGTTTCCGGAAGACCAGGCCTTCTTCGAGGCCGCGCTCGATAGATCCGACCTGATCGTGCACGGGCAGCACTCGCATGAACAGCAGTCGCGCTCAAACGAGCGCACCCGCATCGTCCTGACACGCCGGGTCGAAGCGCTTGCTCCCGACCCCGCGTTTCCAAACGCCACACTGTGGAATCCGCAACGCGCGTCTTTCAAACAGGCGTGCGAACATGCCGGCGTCACCTCGGGCAAGGCCGCGATCATCGGCGGCCCGGCGGTCTATGCGCTGTTTCTGGATCGCTATGACGTCTTCTGGATATCGCAGGCGCACGGCGTGACGGTCACAAACGGACTCGGCGTGTTCCCGCAGGTGCCCATACACTCGCCGCAGAACATCCTGTCCCGTCACGGCCTCACGGCGCGCGAGACGCGCGTGCTCAACGCCGCGCAAAGCGTCGATCTCACCGCCTGGCGGCGCGGCTAACCAAATCTAGACACCGTGATAGCTGGTCGTATCCGCAGACGGCGCTGGCCGCGGGAAGCCGGCGATCATCAGCAGCCCCCCTATCAGCGAGAGGTTTTTCAGCGCCTGGTATAAATTCACGGTGCGGTCGGGATCGGTCATGGTCCAGAAATTATGGAAATAGAACACTGTTGCGCCGACGTACAAGGCCAGCAGAATCGCAACGATCCGCGAGCCGAAATTCAGCGCGATCAGCAGTGCGCAGAGAACCTCGAACACACCGCTGGCGATCACGATGACCTGCGCGATCGGCATACCGGCAAAGGTTTCGATCTGTGCCGTGTAGCTCGACAGTTCGGCGGGGATCGCAATATGGTTCGCGACCATCGGCGCCATGCCCGCGATGTCGGACAGCTTGTAGGCCCCAGAGACAAAAAACAACACGCAGAAGAGGATACGTCCAAGTGCGGCTAACGCTGGCATTGTGACCTCATTCCTAAAGGATACGTAATTATATCAAATCCGGTCTACGCTGTCGTGACACCGCGCTTGGGATCAATTCCGCGGTATCACTTTAGTTCTCAGTCATTTGATCCTTATTCATGGCGCGAAAGCCCCGTCCGGTTCACGCAAACAATTGAGGCTGCTGGATGCGCTCCTGCGCCTCCACCGCCGCGATTGCGGTCATGTTGAGCACGCCGCGCGCGGTGACGGACGGGGTGAGGATATGAGCGGGTTTGGCCGGCCCGATCAGGATCGGCCCTACCGGCAACGCGCCGGACAGAACCTTGATCATCTGATAGGCAATATTGCCTGCGTCCAGATTCGGCATGATCAGGATGTTGGCCGAGCCCTCCAGACGCGAGTGCGGCAGCACCAGCTTGCGCGTGGCTTCGGACAATGCAGTGTCACCCTGCATTTCGCCGTCCGCCTCGATTTCCGGATGTTCTTTTGCCAGAAGCGCCGTCGCATGCTGCATCTTGCGTGCGGACTCTGACCCGTGGCTGCCGAAATCCGAATGCGACAGAAACGCCACGCGCGGCTTGATGCCGAAGCGCTGCACATGAATCGCCGCCAGCGCCGCAAGCTCCGACAATTCCTCGGCGGTCGGGTTCTGGCGGATTTGCGTATCGCCGATGAAGTATGCGCCTTTGCTCGTGATCAACAATGCGAGCGCCGAGTAATCGGTCATGCCAGGCAACAAGCCAATGATCTCGCGAATGCGCCGAAGGTGACTGATATAGCGGCCTTCCACACCGCAGATCATGGCGTCGGCCTCACCGCGAATGACCGCCAGCGCGGCGATCACCGTGGCATTGGTGCGAACCAGCGTTCGCGCCGCATCCGGTGTAACGCCGCAACGGCCCGCGACGTCGATGTAGCTCTGCACATAAGAGCGATAACGTGGATCATCTTCCGGATTGATAAGGTCGAAATCCGTGCCGGCACGCATCGACAGGCCGAACCGCTCGATCCGCGATGCGACGACATTGGGACGGCCGACCAGAATAGGCCGTGCGAGTTTTTCTTCCAGCACAACCTGCACGGCGCGCAACACGCGCTCGTCTTCGCCTTCGGCGTAGATCACACGCATCATCTGGTTCTTCGCCTTCGCGAACACCGGCTTCATCACGAGACCGGAGCGGAACGCAAAACGATCAAGCTCTTCGGCATAGGCGTCGAAATCCGCGATTGGGCGCGTGGCGACGCCGGAATCCATTGCGGCCTTCGCCACCGCCGGCGCGACACGCAGGATCAGACGCGGATCGAAGGCGCCCGGGATCAGCGAGCCCGGACCGAAGCCCTGCGTCTCTGCACCATCGAAACCGCGCGCCACCACATCGGAGGGCGGATCGCGTGCGAGCTGTGCCAGCGCATCGACCGCCGCGCGCTTCATCTCCTCGTTGATCGCGGTGGCGCCGACATCGAGCGCGCCGCGGAAAATGAAGGGGAAGCACAGGACGTTGTTGACCTGATTGGGAAAGTCCGAACGTCCGGTGCAGATCATTGCGTCAGGCCGCGCTTTGCGTGCCTCGTCCGGCATGATTTCCGGCGTCGGATTGGCCAGCGCCATGATCAGCGGCCCGTCGGCCATCGTCTTGAGCATCTCCGGCGTCAGCACGTTCGGACCGGACAGGCCGAGGAAAACGTCGGCGCCGACGATGGATTCAGCCAGCGTGCGCTTGTCGGTCTTCTGCGCGTAGATCGACTTCCATTTGTCCATCAGGGTATTGCGGCCCTCATAAACGAGGCCGTCAATATCGTTGACCCAGATGTTCTTGCGTTTGGCACCGAGCGACACCAGAAGATTGAGGCACGCCAAAGCCGCAGCACCCGCGCCCGCGGTGACGATTTTGATGTCCTCGATCTTCTTGCCGTTGAGGATCAGCGCGTTACGGACCGCAGCGCCGACGATGATCGCGGTGCCGTGCTGGTCGTCATGAAACACCGGGATTTTCATGCGCTTCTTGAGCTGCTCCTCGATCTCGAAGCACTCCGGCGCCTTGATATCTTCCAGATTGATGCCGCCGAAAGTCGGCTCCAGCGCCGCCACGGTCTCGACCACGCGCTCGATCGTGTCGGCGGCAATCTCGATGTCGAACACGTCGATGCCGGCGAATTT
>JAIERI010000107.1 GCA_019747015.1 Xanthobacteraceae bacterium | reverse complement strand
GAGGATCACGAGTCCCGGCTTCTCCTCGTCGATCACCGCTTTCAAAAGCTTGGCGACCGCCAGCGGCTCGACATTGGTATCGGTTTTGATGTGCACGCCGCGGTCGGCACCCATCGCCAATCCGGTGCGGATGGTTTCGGCGGACTGCGCCGGGCCGATCGACACCACCACGATTTCGGTTGCCTTGCCGGCTTCCTTCAACCGCAGGGCTTCCTCGACCGCGATCTCGTCGAACGGGTTCATCGACATCTTGACGTTGGACAACTCGACGCCCGTGCCGTCGGCCTTGACCCGAATCTTCACGTTGTAATCGATCACCCGCTTGACCGGCACCAGAACCTTCATCGGCTCCCTTTCTCGATAACGCTTGAAAACAGGCGGTTGAAATAGCCCGGCGGCGGAACCTAAAGGCCTCGCCAAGCGGGGTCAACAAGTCCGGCCAATGCCAATGAAGAGTCGCAGGCTATTTGCCCATCGCCCAGATGGCGAGCATCGCGATCACGATAGCGACGAATTGCAGCAGCACGCGCAGCCGCATCAAACGCTGCGACGTGTTCGGCGAGCCGCCGCGCATCATGTTGAACAGGCCGAGCAGGAGCACGGCGGTGACGGCGAAAAGCGCGATGGGAAGGGCGATGGTGCTGAGAAACGATGTCATGAGAATTACATATCACTCCCCGGCGCGCGCCCCAAGAGGCTTGGATTAAGGGTTCTGGCGCACGTGCCTTGGAAGCAACTCGCTCACGAAAAGGTGGCGAAAAACCTTTTCTCAGCCCCGTTGTACTGACTTTGGTCCCGCCGCACGCTACACGGGTTAAAGGCTCCAGATCAGGGTTGAACGTGAAGCCGTTTCGCTATGCCTTCGATGTCGGATTCGATGCGCTGAATCATTTCCTGGCCGACGATGGCTGGGCCATCGCCAGTCACATTGCGCTCTCGGCGCTAATGGCGCTATTTCCGTTTCTCATCGTGATGACATCGCTCGCCGGATTTTTCGGCTCGCAGAATCTGGCCGACCAGGCGGTGGACATCATCCTGGAGACCTGGCCCGATCAGGTCGCGGACGCACTGGCCGGCGAAATCCACAACGTGCTCACCACCACGCGCGGCGACGCGCTGACCATCGGCCTTGTGCTGTCGATCTATTTCGCATCGAACGGCATCGAAAGCCTGCGCGTCGCGCTGAACCGCGCCTACGGCGTCACCGAGACGCGGAGCTGGCACTGGCTTCGTCTGGAATCGATCGCCTACACACTGGTCGCGGCCATGGTGACGCTGGCACTGGCGCTTTTGATCGTGCTCGGGCCGTTTCTGCTGGAGATGGCGCGGCTTTACCTTCCCTTGATCGTCGAGCCGAAGGTCCACATCCTGAACGTCGCGCGCTACGCCATCGCCATCCTGTCGCTGCTCAGCGCACTGTTCATCCTGCATGCGTGGCTGCCAGCGGGCCGGCGCCTGTTTTCGCAAATCCTGCCGGGAGTCATTTTCACGATGGTGGCGTCGCTGATTTCCGCGGTGCTGTTCGGACAATATCTCGCGCGCTTCGCAGGCAATTACGTGACGACCTATGCGGGTCTGGCGTCGGTCATCATCGCGCTGGTGTTTCTGTATTTCATCGCCGCGATTTTCGTCTATGGCGGCGCGCTGAACGCCGCCATCATCAGGTCACGCTTGCCGGACGGCGTGACGCTGCAAGCAGCGCAGTTGCGAGCGCGCGGGGACTCACCGGCTTGACCAGAAAGGCGTCGGCGCCCGCGGCGCGTGATTTCGACTCGTCGTGCTGACGGCCCGACACGCCGATGATGCCGATTTGCCCGTGCGGCTCGGCCAGCTGCCGGATGCGCCGGATCGCCTCGATGCCGTCGATGCCGGGCAGCACCATGTCCATCAGCACGACATCGAAATCGCCTTGCGCGATCCGCTCGGGCGCCAGTTCGCCGCGTCCGATGAATTCGGTCTTGTGACCCAGTTCTGTGAGAATCGCATTCAGCACCACGCGGCCGAACGGATTGTCCTCGACGCTCAGGATATGCAGACCCTGCAGGGCGGCTTGCTGCGACGCTTCGGCTCTTGACGCCGCGGCAGCCTTGGCGCGCGCAAGCGCAACCGTGAGCGTGAAAATCGTGCCGCCGCCGTGCTTCTGCGTTGCTGTGACATCGCCGCCCATTGCGCGGGCAAGCTGTCTGACCGATGACAGTCCGAGACCCGCGCCGCCGAAGCGCGCCGCGATGGTGACATTGGCCTGCGAGAACGGCCGGAACAGGCGCCTGATCTCGGCGAGCGACAGGCCGATGCCGCTGTCCGACACCGCGAACGCCACCGTCACTTCGTTTTTATTTTTGCCGTGATGTTTATCTTGCGCCTGCGCGGTGACTTTCAGGCCGACCTCGCCGCCTTGCGTGAATTTCACCGCGTTGTCGATCATGTTTTCCAGCGCCGCGCGTAGCCGGATCGGATCGCCGGTAACGAAGGCGGGAACGTCTTTGGCAATATCGACCTTCGCCTGCAGTCCCTTGGCCGCGGCGCGGCCGGCGAGCGAATCGGCGCTGGTTTGCGCGAACGCACGCAGATCGAAAAAATCCTCCCGCACATGCAATCCCGACGCGCGGCCCTTGGCGGCGTCGACGAACAATGTCGCCAGCGCCGCCAGATGTTCGGCGCCGGCCTTGATGGTGTCGACCCAGCGCCGCTCGCGCTCATCCAGATCGGAGGTCGCCAGCAGCGAACTGATGGCGAGGATCCCCGTCAGCGGCGTTCGCACTTCATGTGCGAAGGCCGCCAGCGCGGTCTCGACGATCCCGGATTTGAAAGCGGATTTGGCGCGTGCCTTTTTTCTGCCGGCGGGTTTTTTGGAGGCGCGCTTTTTCGGCGCACCCTCTTTCAGCGCAAGCCTTTTTACGGGACGCTTCCGGCTTGCGCGCGTCACTGTTTTGCCGCCACCGGCTTTCGAACGCGACTTCGCCGCCATGATTCCCCCAATGTTCCATCCTGCCATCCGGGGCACGGAGAGTCACGGATGAGTCGCAATAGTGAGTGCCTTAAGCGGAGAATCCGACGAGCCGCCGGACGTCCTGCGGGGTCATGCCGTCTGCGCGCAATTCGCGCAGACCGGTCGCAGCACCCGATTTCGACAGCTTGCGTCCCGCCTCGTCGCGAATCAGGGCGTGGTGGCGATAGACCGGCTCGGGCAAATCCAGCAAGACTTGCAACAGCCGGTGCACGCCGGTGGCCCGGAACAGATCCTGTCCGCGTACAACATGGGTGATTCCCTGAAGCGCATCGTCGATCACAACCGACAGATGATAGCTGGTCGGCGCGTCCTTGCGCGCGAGGATCACGTCGCCCCAGTCCTGCGGCCGCGCGACGACGATTCCTATTTCGTCCTCCGGGCCTTCACTTTCCTCACGCCAGACCAGCTCACCGGCGCGGGCGCAGGCCGCCGCCATATCGAGCCGCAGCGCGTAAGGCACGCCGCTGTTGACCAGCCGTGCGCGCTCGGGGCGCGGCAGCGACTTCGCCGTCCCCGGATACAGCGGCACGCCATCGGGATCGCGCGGCCAGGAACCGGCGGCGTCTTTCTCCGCGACCAGGCGAGCGATGTCCGCGCGGCTCTCAAAAGCCGGATAGATCAGACCCTGAGCACTGAGCCGCATCACGGCGTCGGCGTATAAGGCCAGATGGCCGGATTGCCGCCGCACCGGCTGTTCCCACGTGAGTCCGAGCCATGCAAGGTCTTCGTAAATCGCGTCCTCAAATTCGGGACGGCAGCGCGACGAATCGATATCCTCGATCCGCAGCAGGAATTTGCCGCCGCTGGTTTGCGCGAGGTCATAGTTCAGCAGCGCCGAATACGCATGGCCAAGGTGCAGATAACCATTCGGACTCGGCGCGAAACGGAAAACGGGTGGCGGCATCGATTTCACTCGGACAACAAGGCAGTCTGGCCACAGATGACCATCCATCTCAACACGCAATCCGATCTCGACGAGGCGATCGAGGCGCTGGTCAAAACTGATCCGCGGCTGCGTCCGGTACTCGAGATGGCCGGCATGCCGGCGCTGCGGCGGCGCGAGCCGGGATTTGCGGGGCTCGCCGCCATCGTCTGCGGCCAGCAATTGTCCACCAGCGCGGCGGCGGCGATCTGGGGGCGCGTCAGCAAAACGTTCGATCCCTTTCATCACGACCGGATCAAAAGCGCGCGAACCGACCATCTCGGCCGGCTCGGGCTGTCGGCGGCAAAGATCAAATCGCTCAAAACCATCGCCCGCGAACTGTCCGCCGGGCGGCTCAATCTCGACGTGCTGGCGGAAGAGGACGCCGACGCCGCGCACAACACCCTGACCGCGCTGCATGGCATCGGCCCGTGGACGGCGGATATTTATCTCTTGTTTTGCCTCGGCCATGGCGACGCGTGGCCGGCCGGCGACCTCGCCGTGCAGGAGGCGATGCGGATCGGGCTCGGTCTCAAGGCGCGCCCTGGCGTGAAGGAGATGCAGCCGCTGGCGGAGCCCTGGCGTCCGCTGCGCGGCGCGGCGGCGCATCTGTGGTGGGCCTACTATCACGCGGTCAAGAAGCGCGAGGGCGTGCCGGTCTCGGACAAGGCAAGCAAGACCGAATCAGCGAAACGCCGCACTGCGACGCCCGCCGGTCCGCATGCCGGGAGACGAAAAACCGTTCCCAAACGCAAGGGCGCAAAAGCCGTAAAACCGGCCATATAACAAGGCCGTGCCCGGTGGGAACAGGGTGCCTATGCCCTTCACAATTCCGTCGCGCTCGCTGTAGTATGTGTGCGGCGGTGGTTCTTTGATTCCAGCATTCGCATCCCGTCTCGGCAGGCATGCTTGCGAATGCTGGAATCATAAGAACCACCAGCGAATATTGTTTCTGGTGGAGTTTGGGATTTGACATTCGCTTTGCGAGCTTGCTTCTAGGTTAGGCGCGAATGTCAAATCCACTCCACCAGCTGCTTCGCAGCTAAAGAGCGTAACGATTGAAGTAGAGGCCAGGAGCGTTACTTGAACGCACATGTCTCACAGGGTGGTTGGCCGGCACTGGTGCTGAATGCGGACTTCCGGCCGCTGAGTTATTACCCGCTCTCGCTGTGGTCGTGGCAGGACGCGATCAAGGCGGTGTTCCTCGACCGCGTCAACATCGTCGCCAACTACGATCAGGCGGTGCACAGCCCCTCCTTCGAGATGCAGTTACCGAGCGTGGTGTCGCTCAAATCCTTCGTCAAGCCGAGCACCCACCCCGCCTTTACCCGGTTCAACGTCTTCCTGCGCGACCGTTTCTCCTGCCAGTACTGCACCTCGCAGGACGATCTCACCTTCGACCACATCATTCCGCGCTCGCGCGGCGGCCAGACCACGTGGGAAAACGTCGTCGCCGCCTGCTCGCCCTGCAATCTGCGCAAGGGCAACATGACGATGCAGCAGGCCAGAATGTTTCCGCGCCAGACGCCGTTCGCGCCGACGGTGCATCAGCTTCATCGTAACGGCCGGCTATTCCCGCCGAACTACCTGCACGACAGCTGGCTCGATTATCTCTACTGGGACACCGAACTCGATCCGTAGGGCGGCGAAATCAGATCGGGCGCCCGAACAGCGAGTCGAGTTTCGCTCTCAAGCCTTTCGCGAACAGTGCTTCGCGGAAAATTCCATACCAGCCTCCAAACAGGATCAAGACTGGATTCGCCGTCGGCCGAACGCCGACGAGCCCGAATCGCAGTTTTTCGTTGCGTGGGGCCTCGGCGAAAGTCCCGAACATCCGGTCGAAAATAATCAGCATCGATCCGAAATTCCGGTCGAGACAATCCGGATTGGACGCGTGATGAACGTGGTGATGACGCGGCGTATTCAGAATCCACTCCAGCGGGCCCAGATCTGGCGGAGACGCAACGTGGAGGAAAAACTGGTAGAATAGCCCCACGCCCAATATTGCGAGTACGGCCACAGGATTGAACCCCAGCACGACAAGAGGAACATAAAACAGGAATCCACCCGTCAGATAGCCGCCCCACCCCAGCCGCACCGCCGCGCTGAGATTCATTTTTGTCGCGGAATGGTGGACGGCATGCGTCGCCCAGAACCAGCGTATTTTATGCATCGCGACGTGGTGAACATAGTAGCTGAACTCGACGCATAAAAAAAGCGCGAGCCATGACCACGCATTATCTAGCGGGATGCTGAACAACCGGTGCAGATACGCAAAAGCGAATGGAAATGCCATCATGGCGGCGAACGATCCCGCAATCAGCTTGTTGCCGAGCGCAATCGTAAGCGAAGCCGCGGTTTCTCTCGTGTCATAGCTCTCGTCATGATTGAGGCGGTGAAAGAGATACTCGATCAGCATCAGCCCGAGCGCGATCGCAGCGAGCATCAGCCGATATTTCGGACCGCTGCCGGGCCCTGTGAAAAATTCGAAGGTCATGACACTCACTCCCGCGCGAGCGATATCCGGACGCTATAGCGTCCGGATATCGTCCGGTGCGCTCACTGCTTGCCTTGATCCTTCGACTGCGCCGACGCGCTTGCCAGAGCGTCCTTGCAGCCTTGCGAGAGCTGGTCACGCTTTTCCATCATGCAGTTCTTGATACGTCCGCCGCCGGGCATGATTCCGGAACAGAGCGAGCGCATGTCCGCGGAGCAGGCCTGCCGCATCTGGGAAGACGGGGCAGCGGTCTGCGCGGTTGCTGGAATTGCAAGTGCGAGAAGGATGAGCCAGCCGAACAGCAAAACCCATCCCAATAACGCGGCGCTCAACTCAGGCCGCCAATCCAGTAATCGCTCGATTGTTTTTCTCATCACTTATCTCCTGTCGGCGGGCTTGCGCACGATGTCATCCCGACCTCGCCGAGAGCTCCCGCATGTTTGTGAAGTTCGTCGTCGACCGGTTACCAGCCGCAAACCCGAACGGGTCCGGCCGGTCCGGGCCGCCACCAGCATCGATAATATGGAGCGGCATATGCGTAATAAGGACCGTAACCATAACCGTTCGGCAGGCATCCGCCCCAGGGCCCGCGGTGACGGCCAAGGCCGCAAAAGCCGCGAACCTGAACGATGTCGGTCGTTTCCTGATGCATGGGCTGAATCGGAGCAGCATCGGCGCTGGCTGCCGTCAGCAGAATCGCAGCGACGACCGCGATGGCGAGATAGGATTTTTTCATGGAGAGCCTCGTGGATTTCGTTGAATAAAATTGCGGGTTCGCCGGATCAGGCAGAACTCTCGTCGGGCCACGGCAAAGCGCCGTCAGTAACGTTCGACAGAACCGCTCCGCGTAATGATGTTGCCGTTCGGGCCAGTCGTGGTTCGCGAATAGCTGTAATCGCCGGGACCGGTGCGGGTGATGCTGCCGGTTTGCGAAACTGTTCCGCCATACGGACCCGTCACCGAACGCGAGCGCGAACAGGTGCCGCCGGCGCATCCGCCGGAAAAATGTCCGTAATAAGTGCCGCGCCATGTCGTCACCGATCCGCTGCGGGACCACGCGGACGCCTGCGATATCGTGGCAAGACCGATCAGGCCGGCGAGCGATGCTGAAATGAATACACGTTTCATGTGTCATCCTCCTTGGTCTGTGAGCGGAAGCGGCTGCTCCCGACGCAGATGACAATCGCAGCGGCGGTTTGCACCGCTGTTTCAGGAAAGGCCGGATTTGTAACGTTTTGTAACGAATGCGAGCGCGCCGTTGCTATCGAAGAAGGCGGCTCTAAAGTGCGGCCTCATGACCGAGCGTACAATTTTGATTGTCGAAGACGACCGCGAGATCCAGTCCCTGCTTTCCGATTTTCTGACTCGGGAAGGATACAAAGTTTTCTGCGCGGGCGATGGCGCGGCGATGAGCCGGGCGCTCGACAAGACTCGTCCCGATCTCGTCGTGCTCGATCTCATGTTGCCCGGCGAGGATGGGCTGTCGATCTGCCGGCGGCTGCGCGCCAAGGGCGGTCTTCCGATCCTGATGCTGACGGCGCGCGGCGAAGACGTTGACCGTATCGTCGGGCTTGAAATGGGCGCCGACGATTATCTGCCGAAGCCTTTCAACCCGAGGGAGTTGCTCGCACGCATTCGTGCCATCCTGCGCCGCACAGATGGTGCTTCGCAACGCGAGAGCATGAAACGGCTCGCCTTCAGCGGGTTCATCGCCGACATTGAGGCCAGAAGCGTGATGGCGGCGGACGGCGCCCCGATCGATCTGACCTCGGCGGAGTTCGATCTGCTGACCTGTTTTCTTGAGCGGCCCAAACGTGTGCTGTCCCGTGAACAACTGCTCGACTGGACCCGTGGCCGCACCGCAGACCCGTTCGACCGGACGATCGATGTCTCGATCAGCCGTCTGCGGCGCAAACTGGGCGTCGCCGAACCGCAGGCGACACAGATCATCAAGACGGTGCGTAACGGCGGCTATCTTTTCGCCGCCGACGTGCAGTCGGCGTCCTAGCTGTTTGCCGGAGACAAAGCATGGCGCGGATCGGGATTGCTGCCCGGCTGACATTGATCGTTGTGGGTGGACTCATCCTCCTGCAACTGCTGGCAGTAACGACATATTTCGGGGAGCGCCGCCACGCAGCAGAGGGCGCGACATTCGCGCCCCTGCTCGGCCAGATCGCCGCGCTCGTTCAACTGCTCGATCGCGTCCCGACCGAGGAGCGTTCTCTCGTTTTGCGAGCCGCGACCGG
>JAIERI010000159.1 GCA_019747015.1 Xanthobacteraceae bacterium | reverse complement strand
CTGCGCTATTCGCAGGTCGCGCCGCTGTCGATGTTCGAGGAAAAGAACACCCGCAACAACATGCCCGCGCAGTGCGAGATCTACGCGGAGGGCGATGATTCCTACAAGTTCATGTTCATGGCCAAGGGCGGCGGCTCAGCGAACAAGAGCTTTCTGTTTCAGGGCACGCCATCGCTGCTGACCAAGGATCGTCTGCATGCGTTTCTGAAAGAGAAAGTGCTAACGCTCGGCACCGCCGCGTGTCCGCCTTATCATCTCGCCATCGTGATTGGCGGTACCTCCGCCGAACTGTGCATGAAGACGGTGAAGCTCGCTTCCGCGCGCTATCTCGACGCGCTGCCGACGCAGGGCAGTGAGGATGGCCATGCCTTCCGCGATCTGGAGATGGAGCAGGAAGTTTTGAAGATGACGCAAAGCCTCGGCGTCGGCGCGCAGTTCGGCGGAAAATATTTCTGCCACGATGTTCGCGTCATTCGCCTGCCGCGCCACGGCGCGTCGTTGCCCATCGGTCTTGGCGTGTCCTGCGCCGCCGACCGTCAGGTGCTCGGCAAGATCACCAAAGACGGCGTGTATCTTGAGGAACTAGAACACAATCCGGCGAAGTATCTGCCCGAGGTCGAGGGCAAACTCGGCGGGGAGGTGGTGCAGATCGATCTCAACCGGCCGATGAAGGACATTCTCGCCACGTTGTCGAAATATCCGGTGAAAACACGGCTGTCGCTGACCGGCACCATGATCGTCGCGCGCGACTCCGCCCATTCGAAATTGCGCGAGCGGCTGGAGACGGGCGAGCCGTTGCCGGATTATTTCAAAAATCATCCGATCTATTACGCCGGTCCCGCCAAGACGCCGGAAGGTTACGCATCGGGTTCGTTCGGTCCGACCACGGCAGGACGCATGGATTCATTCGTCGATCAGTTTCAGGCCGCGGGCGGATCGATGGTGATGCTGGCGAAGGGCAACCGCGCCAGTGCGGTGCGTGACGCCTGCAAGAAGTATGGCGGCTTTTATCTCGGCTCGGTCGGCGGCTCGGCGGCGAACCTTGCCGAACACTGCATCAAGAAGGTCGAGGTCGTGGAGTATCCCGAGCTCGGGATGGAAGCGATCTGGCGCATCGAGGTCGTGGACTTTCCCGCCTTCATCATCATCGATGACAAGGGCAACGACTTTTTCAAGGAACTGAATCTCGGTTGATTTAAGCGCCGCGTTTTTTGATGCGCGGCGCTTGACTCCTTTCGCGGCGTCTTATATTTAACCTAACAGTTAAATAAGAAAGTGCCCGATGGATCGCCTGTCCAGCACCTTTTCGGCATTGGCCGATCCCACCCGCCGCGCGATTCTGGCGCGGCTTGCGCTTGGCGAAACGTCCGTCAATGAACTCGCCAAGCCGTTCGACATGAGTCTGCCGGCCGTTTCCAAGCATCTCAAAGTGCTGGAAGGCGCGGGGCTGATTACGCGCGGGCGCGACGCGCAGTGGCGGCCGTGCAAGCTGGAAGCAGCCCCTTTGAAAGAGGCCGCCGGCTGGATCGACTATTACCGCCGCTTCTGGGAAGCGAGCCTCGATCGTCTCGACGATTATCTCAAGCGCCTGCAATCCAGCGAGCCCGAGCCGAAAAAACCGGCCGCGAAAAAACCAACCTCGAAGGAGAAGCCCCGTGGCCGCAAATGAGACGCAGGCAAAGGCGTTCGTCATCACCCGCACCTTCAATGCGCCGCGCGAAATGGTCTGGAAGGCATGGACTGAGCGCGACGCGTTGACGCAGTGGTGGGGACCGAAAGGCTGTCCTATCGAGGTGAAGGTGTTCGATCTCAAGCAGGGCGGACTGTTTCACTACGGCATGGCGCTGCCGAATGGCGACAAATGGTGGGGCCGGTTCGTCTATCGCGGGATCGAGAAGCCCTCGCGCCTCGTGTTCGTCAGTTCGTTTTCTGACGAGAAGGGCGGTGTCACCCGCGCGCCGTTCAGCGCGCACTGGCCACTGGAGGTTTTGAACAACGTGACGTTCACCGAAAGCGGGGGCAAGACCACGATTAAGCTTGAGGGCGGCCCGCTCAATCCGGCGCACGAAGAGCGCACGGCGTTTGAAGGCATGACCGAGTCGATGCAACAGGGTTTCGGTGGAACCTTCGATCAGCTCGACGCCTATCTTGCGTCGCATTGAAAGCCGCGGGGCAAAAAAATGAACGCAGGCAGCGTGACCGGCAAAACATTCGTCTTCATCCGCACTTTCAATGCGCCGCGCGAAACGGTGTGGGACGCGTGGGCCGACATCGGCAAGCGGTCGCAGTGGTGGAAGCCGATGGGTACACCCATCACGGTAAAGGCCTACGACCTAAAGCCAGGCGGCGTGATGCATTACGGCATGGATACGCCGAACGGCGATAAATGGTGGGGCCTGTTCGCTTATCGGGAAGTCGAGGTGCCCTCACGTGTGGTTTACGTCAATTCGTTCTCGGACGAAGAGGGCAACATCGTCCGCGCGTCGATGCATCCGCATTGGCCGCTGGAAATCCTCACCACTTTCACGTTCGCCGAGGATGGCGATAAGACGAAGGTGAAACTCGAAGGAGTTCCGCTCAATCCGACGAAAGAGGAGCGGGCAATATTCGAAGAGAGGATCGAGCAGATGCAGCAGGCGTTTGCCGGCACGTTCGGTCAGCTCGAAACGTATCTTGCGGAACACGGCCGTTGATCTACGGGCGGATTCGCCGGTATTGGGCATCATCCAGGTGTCATCGTTTCGATGTTAGCAGCGATCTGAATCTTTGGTATAAATGGAGAGACGCGATGAATGTTACCCCCTATCTGTTTTTCAACGGCACCTGCGAAGAAGCACTGAAGTTTTACGAAAAGGTGCTCGGCGCGAAGATCGAGGTGATGATGCGATATAAGGATATGCCCGGCAGCACCGGACAGCATCCGCCTGAATTGACGGAAAAGCTCATGCATGCGCGCATGACAATCGCCGGTCACCTCGTCATGGCGTCCGACGCGCCGCCGGAGCGCTTCAACAAGCCGCAGGGTTTCGACATCAATCTCAGCGTTGAGACGCCGGAAGAAGCGGACCGTATTTTCAAGTCGCTGTCCGAAGGCGCGCAGTCGGTCAGCATGCCGATCGCGGAAACTTTCTGGGCGCATCGCTTCGGCGCGCTGGTCGATAAATTCGGCACGCCCTGGATGGTGAACTGCGAAAAGAAGATGTAATCGCCCAACTTTCGGAGCCGGTCCATGCCGTCAAGACTATCAGCGTCAGCCAGTCCGCTGTCTGTTGAGGAAGACGAACTTATTGTCTCGCGCAAATTCAACGCGCCGCGTGAGCTTGTCTGGAAGGCATGGACCGATCCGAAGCACGCCATCCATTGGTGGGGGCCTCCGTTTTGTCCGGCAGTCGAGATGAACATGGATGTCCGTGTCGGCGGCAAATGGCGAAACTGCCTCAAGTCGGAGGAAGACGGCACGCTGCTGTGGCAGCATGGCGAGTTCAAGGAAATCACACCGCCGAAGCGGTTGGTGTTCACCTTCACCTGGGACAATAATCAGTATCTTGAATTTCCCAATGTCCCGATGCTGGTGGAACTGACTTTTGAAGAGCAGGACGGCGGCACACTCGTCACGCTGCGGCAAACCGGCTTCCATTCCATCGCCGACCGTGACGGGCATGGTCAGGGCTGGTCGGGCACCTTCGATCGCTTCGAGCCCTATGCCGCGCAGATGACAGCAAGCGGGGCATAACGGAGTTCTGTCATGTCGAATATTTTCCCATGCCTTTGGTTCAAATCCGAAGCGGAAGAGGCGCTGCGCTACTACGTCTCCATCATCAAGAATTCGAAGATCGAGAATGTCCATCATGTCGGCGACGTCGGCCCTTTTGTAAAAGGGGCGGTGATCTCTGCGACTGCCTTGCTCGATGGGGGGCGTGTACTTGCAATCAACGGCAATCCGCAATTCCCGTTCAACCCCTCGATGTCGCTGGTCGCACTTTGCGATACGCAGAAGGAAATCGACGCGTACTGGGACAAGCTTGGCGCCGGCGGTCAGGCCATGCAGTGCGGATGGCTGTCCGATAAATACGGCGTCGCCTGGCAGATCGTGCCACGTATTTTCCCCGAACTGCTGGCAGGCGACCAGGCATCAACCGATCGGGTGATGAAAGCGATGATGGGAATGGTAAAACTAGACATCGCAGGTCTGCAAAAAGCGTACGACGGTCAATAGTTCGTTACAGGTCTTGGGTGAGTGCGTAGAGCGCGCTACACACTAAGGCGTTGTCCCCGCGAAAGCGGGGATCCAGACATTTGAACAAGAAGCACTTTCAAATCAGCAATAAAGTTTAGGAACTGGATTCCCCCTTTCGCGGGGACGACGAAGGAGAATTGTTCCGTGTCTTCAAGTTACGCCAAAAACGCCATCGTGCTCGGTCTTCTGTCGGCTGTCGGCCCCTTTGCTATCGACATGTATCTTCCGGCGCTGCCGGCGATTGCTGCCGATCTGAATGCCTCCACCGCGTCGACCCAGATGACGCTGATGGCGTTTTTCCTGACGCTCGGCGTCTGTCAGATTCTCTATGGCCCCATATCGGACACGGTGGGACGCAAGCCGCCGCTGTATTTCGGTCTCGGGCTGTTCATCGTCGGTTCGATCGGCTGCGCGATGGCCTCGAACATCCATTGGCTCATCATGCTGCGCATCGTGCAGGGCGTCGGCGCCGCGGCGGTGATGGTGATTCCGCGCGCGATCATCCGCGACCTCCACACCGGGATCGAGGCGACGCGGCTGATGTCGCTGGTGATGCTGGTGTTCAGTGTTTCGCCGATCCTGGCGCCGCTCACCGGCAGCGCGCTGATCGTGCCGTTCGGCTGGCGCGCGGTCTTCCTTGCTGTCACCGTGGCTGCCGTGCTGGCCATCGCGCTGGTCGCTGTGTTTTTGCCCGAGACACGGCTGCCCGAAGACCGGGTCAAGGCCAGCGCCGCCAATATCCTTGGCGGTTTTGGGCAGCTTTTGCGCAATCCGCGCTTTCTCGGGCTCGTTTTCATCGGCGGGTTCGGCATGGCGAGCTTTTTTGCTTTCCTGGCCAGCTCGTCCTTCATCTACATCAACCATTTCGGCCTGACGCCGACGCAATACAGCCTCGCTTTCTCGGTGAACGCCGTCGGTTTCATCGGTGCGTCACAGTTCGCCGCTGCGCTCGGCGCGCGTTTCGGCATGGCGCGGATGGTGAAGGTTGCCGCTGCGCTTTATGCGCTGTTCGCGGTCACCCTGTTCCTGGTGACGAGTGCGGGCGCCAACAGCCTGCCGGTGCTGATGGTGCTGCTGCTCATGAGCTTCGCGTGTCTTGGTCTGGTCATCCCGTCGAGCATGGTGCTGGCGCTGGACGATCATGGCCCGATTGCCGGCATGGCCTCGTCGCTCGCGGGCACGCTGCAGATGCTGTCGGGAGGCGTGGTGGTCGCTGTCGCCAGCTTCTTTTTCGACGGCACCGCCTATCCGATGGTCACCATCATCGCGCTGTGCGCCTGCTGCGCGCTTGGCCTCAGCCTTGTGACCCTGCGTCGGCATCCCGACCCGGCCCCGCAGCTGGCGGAGTGAGCGCATAAATAATCGTTATGTGAGGGATCGAAGCCACATCTGGCCGGTTAAGTGGGGATGGAGCGGGGACCGCGGCGTCATTGCCGCGCGAAAGACATGACATCCTCGTCGGAATCGTCTTAAGAAGAACAGCCGGTTGTCTTTGGTTCTCGTTTCAGTCAGTCATGCCAGTCATTTCGTCGAAGAAACCCTATCGTATCGGACGCTCCAGGACGGGTCTCGGCCTGTTCGCCACCAAACCGATCAAGAAGGGTTCCAAGATCGTCCGCTATTTCGGTCCGCTGCTGGATTCGAAGAAGAAAAAGGATGACGCGGTCGACAACAAATATCTGTTCGAGATCAGCAACCGCTGGACCATCGACGGCTCGGTCCGCAAGAACATCGCCCGTTATATCAACCACGCCTGCAAGCCGAATGCCGAATCCGACGTCAGCGCGCGCAAGCGCAAGGTCGTGATCCGCGCCATCAAGAACATCGAGCCGGGCGAGGAGATCAACTACGATTACGGCACCGACTATTTCAAGATTTTCCTCAAGCCCATCGGCTGCAAGTGCGATGCCTGCGAGAAAAAGCGCAAGAAAAAGCGCGCCGAAGCCCGTGCCGAGAAGCTGCGGCTGAAACTGAAGGCCGAAAAGAAGGTTGCTAAAAAAGCAGTCAGGGCGACGGCGAAATCACGCGGCAAGACCACCATCGCCAAAGGCGTCGTCGACAAAGGGACTATCACCAAGGCGACCGTCGCCAAGACCGCGAACGCTCATGCGCGCGGGACAGGCAAGCCCACCAAAACCAAGGCGGCGCGAACAAAATCGCTCACGACCCGCCCCGATCAGCCGGCAAGCCCGGCTCTTGCGAGCCAGGCTTCATCGGACAACTAGATCCCCTTGAACAGATTTCCGGCCAGCAGGACGACGTAACCGGCCAGCAGCGTGATGAAAGCATTGCCGCTGATGACGGGAATCTTGATGCCCCCATAAGTGACAATCACAGCCAGAATGGCCAGAATGATCGAGACGAGAAAGACCGGAAGTGTCGGTGCGCTGAGATTCATGACATGTCCCCCAAGGATGAACCCTAATACCGCATGATCACGGCAGTTGAATGAAACCTGCGGGACAGCGGTGTGGCAAGAGCCGTCGAGGCCCGAAACGGCCGCTGCTGTGGATGACTGCCACGAGTTTGCGCCGCGGCAAATGTGAGCACGAAATGTGCATGCCAGAAGGGCGTGCGTAATTGCCTTGTTCCGCCGCAGTACCGTCTCTATCTCAAGATGACTTTCGCGAGGGACGCCTCATGACTGCAAACCCGCTCCAGATTGATGTCGTCTCCGACGTCGTGTGCCCGTGGTGTTACATCGGTAAGCATCGCCTTGAGCGCGCGCTGGCGCTCGTCTCTGACGTGCCGCTTGAAGTGCACTGGCGGCCGTATTTCCTCAATCCGTGGGTGCCCCGCGAGGGCATATCGCGCGAGGACTATCTGACAACGAAGTTCGGCTCGGTCGACGCCTATCAGGGCATTGCGGGGCGTGTCGTGCAGGCGGCGAAGGAAGAAGGGCTGCAATACAATAATGAACGCGTGAAACGTCAGCCCAACACCATCGATTGCCATCGCCTGATTCATTGGGCGGACGCCATCGGCAAAGCAGCGGCGATGAAGCAGAAGTTGATGGAGCTTTATTTCCGCGATGGCGGCGACCTGACCGACATCAACGTGCTGGTACAGGCGGCGGCCGATGTCGGCCTGAATGCCGACGAGGTCCGCAAGCGCCTCGCCACCGACGAGGATGTGGATTTCATCACCGCGCAAGCGCAGGACGCGTCAGCAAAAGGCATCAGTGGCGTGCCGACTTTCATCCTCGGCAATAAATACGCGATCTCCGGCGCGCAGCCGGCAGACCAGCTTGCAGCCGCGATCCGTCAGGTGGCGGCGGAGATGGGCGGCGTGACGGCCTAAGCCTTACGTATTCTTCAAATAATAATTCGCGTTCTTGCCGAGCGCGATGCGGCGGATGATGCGGCGCATGGTCTCCGAGGCGCGCAGCGGCTCGATCACCGCACGCGCGCTGCGCCAGAGCGCGAGCTTGACGCCATCGAGTGCCGGATTCTTGCCGGGGGCCGCCTGCGGCAGTCCGGCGCCGCGCAGCATCGAGTTGAAGAAGTGCAGGTCGTTCCGGCGGCTGACCTCTTTCGTCTTCCAGGTGATCGCAAGTGAGATCGAATAAGAACCGGCGGTGCGCACCCAGTGCGGCCACAGATAAGGAATGTAGCAACCGTCATTCTCGAACATGTGAAACTCGGTGGCGCGCGGCTTGAAACTGTCGTCGAATTTCACGTTGCGGTGCTTGGTGATCGAATGTTCGACCTGCGCCTCGTCGGCTATTCCGCCGTCGCGATTGTCGTAGACCGTGAAGAATTTCTCGCCGTGGATCTGCACGAAGAAATTGTCCTCGGCGTCCATATGGAACGGCGTCGTCGAATTCGGCGACGAGACGAACAGAAATCCTTCGATTTGCGAGAAACCCGCATCCACGCAGCTCCTGAATCCGCGCGCGCGGGCGACCGACGTCAGTACGTCCTCGAGCAATACGCGATATTCCGGCATCTTCTCGACGCGTTTGAGCACCATCCACGCGCCGGCGCTTTCGATGCTTTTCACGACCGCAACCGGATCGAGATCGACCGATTTCACCTTGTCCGGATCCTGGCTCACCGAAGCGTCGCCGGAATTGTATTCGATCAGGTCGCGCGGCATCTGCGCCGCCAACTGGGCGATGCGCGGCAATGTCAGCAGCGGATGGCCGCTAAGCTTGTGCTTGATCGCGAAGGGCCGCAGCGGAAAATCTTTTGTCAGCGAATCGTTGCTGGCGGTGATCACCGGGGCGACATTCGAGGGGGCGTTCATGGGCGCTTCTCCTTTATCTTTCGAATGAAATGAACAATGCGGCGCGCAGGCTCGCGGATCATCCGGCGCGCGGACAGGGCAATGCGAATGGCCGCGACCAAGGGATC
>JAIERI010000091.1 GCA_019747015.1 Xanthobacteraceae bacterium | reverse complement strand
CTTCGGTTCGGCTTTCGCGCCGGGGCCCGGCCGCGAGCGGAGGCGGCCGTTCATTTCCTGAAACATCGTGAACGGATCGAGCGCGCCTTCGAATTCGTCCTGCACACCCGGCTTGCCCTTCACGCCGGAATTGGCACCCATCTTCCAGGTCGGGCGATGGCCGGTCTGCGCGTCCTTCTGATAGCGCGCAACCGCATCGTCGCTCATGCCGGAGAAGAAATTATAGGACTGGTTGTATTCGCGCACATGGTTGAGGCAGAAGTGCCAGTACTCGCGCTCCTTGCCGCGCGCCTTCGGCGCGCGATGCGGCGCGGTGTTCTTGCACCCCGGCCACTCGCACATCGCCGCCTCTTCCTTGGCGCGGGGCTGCTTCTTCCCGGCCGGCTTGATGCGGATCTTGTCGAAGTATTTTGATTCGAATGATGACATGACTGACTATGACGGCGCCTTGCTGGAAGGATCAAGTCTTGACGCGAATATCGGATGCGAACCTCGCGGGTCGCGAACTATACATCGCGGCAGCCTCGAACCGCAATTAAAACGGGCATTGACCGGTGCGAATAACTCACGATATTGCGCGGATCATGACAACAAAAGATCACATCACACAAAAATTGCGGGAGGCTTTCAGTCCGGAAAGCCTCGACGTCGTCGACGAATCGCATTTGCATGAAGGCCATGCCGGCCACAGGCCGGGCGGCGAAACCCATTTCAGGGTACATATTGTATCGAATGCCTTCGAAGGGAAGAGCCGGATCGAGCGCCACCGCATGGTGAACGCGCTGCTGGCGCCGGAACTTGCCGGCGGCATTCATGCGCTGGCGATCAAGGCGCAGGCGCCGGCCGACGCCAAAGCCTCATAACAAGACCCCATGAACTGTCCCGAATAAAATCGGCCTGACAAAAATCAGAACGCGGTGCCGGCGCGGCGCCGCGGACGGGAATCGCTTCGCGTTTCCGGCGGCAGCGGCACGATCCGCAGCGCGGTGATGCGGTTGCGTTCGCGGCGAAGCACACGGAAGCGAAATCCATGGAAGGTGAAGCTCTGGCCGCGATCGGGAATTGAGCGAGCCTCGTGAATCACCAGTCCCGCGATGGTGGTCGCTTCCTCGTCGGGCAGATTCCAGTCCATCGCACGGTTCAGGTCGCGGATCGGCACCGAGCCATCGACCACCACAGAGCCGTCCGGCTGCGCGCGCACGCCGGCGACCACGATATCGTGCTCGTCAGAAATGTCGCCGACGATCTCTTCCAGAATATCCTCCAGCGTCACCAGCCCCTCGACCTCGCCATACTCATCCACGACGAGCGCGAAATGGGTCTTGCGGCGGCGGAACGCCTTGAGCTGTTCGGACAGCGGCCGCATTTCCGGCACGAACCATGCCGGCAGCGCAATCGCGGCGGCATCGACCTTTGAAATGTCGCCTTCGGCGACGCGGATTGCGCGCAAAAGATCCTTTGCGTGCAGCACGCCGATAATGTTCTCCGGCGTACCCCGCCACAGCGGAATGCGGGTGTATTCGGTAGCGAGCACCTCCTTCACCAAGTCTTCCGCCGGCAGGTCAGCGTTGATCATCACCATCTCGGTGCGGTGAACCATCACGTCGGACACATCGAGGTCTTTCAGGTCGAGCAGGCCGCCGAGCATGTCGCGATCCTGCTTCTCCACGCCGCCTTCGTGATGGATCAGATCGACCGCGCCGCGCAGCCGCTCGGTAGGCGAAAGAATGGCTTGATTGGCGCCGAGCGGAATGCCGAGCATCCGCATCAGCAGCCGCACGATGGCTTCGATCACCGTCAAAAGCGGGCTGAGGATCGCCGTCATGAATTGCATCGGCCGCGCCACCAGCAGCGAGACGCGATCCGGCGCGTTGATGGCGACGGTTTTCGGCAGCACTTCGGCGAAGATAATAACCAGCACCGACATCACGCCGGTCGCATAGAGTACGCCGACCTCACCGAACCATGCAGTGAACACGCCGGTGGCGAGCGCGGACGCGCCGATATTGGCCAGGTTGTTACCGACCAATAGCGCACCGATCATCCGTTCGCGCTTTTGCAAAAGCCGCGTTACGATGCCGGCCCGCACGTTGCCGTTCTTCTGGAGCTGCAACATGCTCGCGCGCGAAGAGCCGGTCAGCGCGGTTTCGCTCGCGGAGAAGAACGCCGAGATCAGCAGACAGGCGATAACGATGCAGAATGTAACCCAATCCATGGCGATGCAATCAACCCGGTTTGTGTGTCAGCTTCGAGACCAGGAAAGCGCGGACGGCGTTCGGATCGACGTTGTTCGCGATCACCGCGCGGCCGATCTTCTCCAGCAGAATAAATGTCAGTTTGCCGCGCTTGACCTTCTTGTCCTGCGCCATCAGCGCGAGCAGGGAATCCGCGTCGCCAAGACCTTCCTGCGAAAAGCCCGCGATGTCCTGCAGCCGCGTCGGCAGACCGACGGATGCGAGATGGTGCTGTACGCGCGCCGCGTCGTCGTTCGAGATCAGGCCCTGCACCACCGAGAATTCCGCCGCCAGCGTCATGCCGACCGCGACACCCTCGCCGTGAAACAGCCGGTCCGAAAAACCCGTTGCGGCTTCCAGCGCATGGCCGAAGGTGTGGCCGAGATTGAGCAGCGCACGCTCGCCGGTCTCGCGCTCGTCGCGCGCAACGATGGCGGCCTTGGCGCGGCAGCTCGCCGCAATGGCCTGCTCGCGCGCCGGGCCACCGGCAAAAACATCGGGGTGATTTTTTTCCAGCCACTCGAAAAAAGCCAGATCGCCGAGCACGCCATATTTGGCGACTTCCGCATAGCCAGCGCGAAACTGGCGCGGCGACAGGGTGTCGAGGACAGCGGTGTCGGCGACGACCAGAACGGGCTGGTGAAACGCGCCGACCAGATTCTTGCCTTTGGGCGAATTGATCCCGGTCTTGCCGCCGACCGATGAATCCACTTGAGCCAGCAGAGATGTCGGCACCTGAACGAAATCAACGCCGCGGCGCACGATCGACGCGGCGAATCCGGCAAGGTCGCCAATCACGCCGCCGCCGAGCGCGACCACAAGATCGTTGCGCTCGATCTTCGCCGCGATCAGGCCCTCGCTGACATCTTCCAGGACGCCGTAGCTCTTCGAGGCTTCGCCCTCGCCGACAATAATCTGCGTCGATTCGATCCCGGCCTCGCTGAGCGCCGCCTGCGTCTGATTCAGCCAGTGCTTGGCAACAGTCGCGTCGGTGACAATGGCGACGCGCGCGCCGGGCCGGATTGCCTTGATGCGGTGACCCAATGAGGCCAGCACGCCGCGGCCGATCACGATGTCATAGGCCCGCTCGCCGAGCGCCACATTCACGATGACCGGCGCCGCCTGCGAAGACTTCGCTGCTGTGGATGTAGCTGGTGACGTAGCTGGCGTCATGGGGCTCCACCTGGCGATGATTCGGCGGGCGAGTCCACAAGATGCGCGTGCAGCGCCTCGACGCATTCGTCGACGATTTTCTCGTGCGGCACATCGCGCGACCAGATCGCGATGTCGGCTAACTCGTAAGTCGGCCCGCGCGCGGCGATCAATTGCTCGATGGTCGCGGCGGGATCGGCGGTCTGCAACAGCGGGCGATCGGCGCGGCGCCTGACGCGGCGCAGGATCACATCGCCTTCCGCCTTGAGCCAGATCGAAATACCCTTCTCGCGAATCCGGTTGCGCGTGTCCTCGCGCACAAACGCGCCGCCGCCGGTGGCGAGCACCTGAGGCCCATTATCGAGCAAACCAGCGATCACGCGCGCCTCGCCGTCGCGAAAATACGGCTCGCCATGGGTGGCGAAAATCTCCGCAATCGTCATGCCGCCGTGACGCAGCTCGATCTCATGATCGGCATCGACGAAAGGCAGCCGTAGCCGCGCAGCAAGCCGCCGGCCAACGGTCGATTTGCCAGATCCCATCATGCCGACAAGCACGATCAGACGCGACCCCAGCGCCGCGATGATTTCGGCCCCCTGGTTGGCGTGTGCGCCTGATTTTGGCATGGTTTCCGGCATCGGCTAACTGATCTCGCCCGCGTGGCGTTTGGCACGCGGCCAAACATGACATCTATATATACTATCGCCGCTCCGGGCGGGGCCAGAGGCACTTGCCGAAACCTTGCGAACATGGTGGGTGTCGCTTAACGCTTTGCGGCGCCGGCCGTGGCTAAGACACGATTCGCAAGATTCCGAGCTTTGAGCTTCCAGGGTTTTGAACGATGCCCAGCCTGTTCCGCCTCCTGACGGTTCTCGCAGTGATCGGTGGCGTGATCTATGGCGGAATTTACGCGCTGGCGAATTTCGTCAACCCGAAGCCGCGCGAGATGAGCTTCATCGTTCCCCCCGACAAATTCGTAAAAAAATAGGCCGCCTCTGGTGTGGTGGGAGGCATGATGCAGACATCCTCCGACGTGCAACTGACCGATCTGTTCCTCGACATGCTCGCCGCCGAGCAGGGCGCGGGCGGCAATACGCTTTCCGCCTATCGCGGCGATCTCGACGATCTGTCGCAATTTCTCTCACACAGCGGCAAGTGCTTCACTGACGCGAACACGCAGGATCTGCGCGACTATCTCGCCGACCTCGACGCGCGCGGCTTCAAATCCTCCAGCGTGGCGCGGCGGCTGTCGTCAATGCGGCATCTGTTTCGCTTTCTGCTCAACGAGCGCAAACGCGCCAGCGATCCGGCCGCGATCCTGTCCGGCCCGAAACGCGCGCGCGGTCTGCCGAAGGTTCTCTCCATCGCCGATGTCGATCGTCTCTTGGGACAAGCCAAGCAGCTCGCCGAGACGCCGAACCAGCCGGCCTTGCAAAAACTCCGCGCGGCGCGCCTCGCCTGTCTTCTGGAAGTTCTCTACGCCACAGGTTTGCGCGTCTCCGAACTGGTCGCGCTGCCGATGTCGGCGGCGCGGCGCGACGCACGCATGATCGTGGTGCGCGGCAAGGGCAACAAGGAGCGGCTGGTGCCGCTCAACGACGCCTCGCGGCAGGCGATGACTTATTATCTCGCCGCGATGGAAGAGGCCGGCGAGGAGAAAAAGAAATCGCTCGCCGCGTCGAAATGGCTGTTTCCCTCTTCCGGCGAAAGCGGCCATCTGACACGTCAGCATTTCGCGCGCGACCTCAAAGAGCTTGCCGCCGCCGCGGGATTGCCGCCACGCCTCGTCAGCCCGCATGTGCTGCGCCATGCCTTCGCCAGTCACCTGCTCCACAACGGCGCGGATTTGCGCATCGTTCAGACACTGCTCGGCCACACCGACATCTCGACCACGCAGATTTACACTCACGTCGTCGAAGAGCGTCTGAAGAGCCTGGTGCGCGATCTGCATCCTCTGGCCGAGAAATAATCACCAGCGATTCCAATGGTCTCTGGTGTTGTGCGGCGCGCTTGACTTGGCGATCCCCGGAGTCCAGTTTCCGCCCGCCGCAACAATCCTCCAATTCCTCCTTATATTGATTTCCATGCCAGACCCGATCCGCAGCTACCTCGATTTCGAAAAGCCGGTCGCCGAACTCGATTCGAAGGTCGACGAATTGCGCGCGCTCGCGGCCACCGGCAGCGATATTCATGACGAAGTCAGCCGCATCGAAGACAAGGCGCAGCAGACGCTGCATGAACTCTACGCCAATCTGACGCCGTGGCAGAAAACGCAAGTCGCGCGTCATCCGCAGCGCCCGCATTGCGTCAACTATATCGAGACGCTCATCACCGACTTCACGTCGCTGGCCGGTGACCGCAAATTCGGCGACGACGAGGCGATGATCGGCGGCTTCGGACGTTTCCATGGCGAGAGCATCTGCGTCATCGGGCAGGAAAAAGGCTCGACCACCGAAAGCCGGCTCAAACACAATTTCGGCATGGCGCGGCCCGAAGGCTATCGCAAGGCGGTGCGGCTGATGGAAATGGCCGACCGCTTCGGCATCCCGGTGCTGTCGCTGGTCGACACGGCGGGCGCCTATCCCGGCATCGGCGCGGAAGAACGCGGCCAGGCCGAGGCCATCGCGCGCTCGACCGAAGCCTGCCTCAACCTGACGGTGCCGAATGTCGCGGTGATCCTCGGCGAAGGCGGCTCCGGCGGCGCTATCGCGATCGCCACCGCCAACCGGGTCATCATGCTTGAGCACGCCGTCTACAGCGTGATCTCGCCGGAAGGCGCCGCCTCGATCCTGTGGCGCGACGCCGGCAAGGCGCAGGAAGCCGCGACCAACTTAAAAATCACTGCGCAGGATCTGGCGCGCTTCGGCGTGATCGACACCATCCTGAAGGAACCGGCGGGCGGCGCGCACCGCGATCCCGAGGCCACGATCAAAAGCGCCGGCGATGCCATCGCGCAGGCTTTCGAGGGATTCCGGGGTCAGGATCCGATTGCGATCCGCAATCAGCGGCGCAAGAAATTTCTCGAGATCGGCCGCCGCCTCGGCTGATGCGAGCGCAAACCTTCGCGGCCGATTGCCGCCGCCATATCGTGGCTTTTTCGTGATTGATTTCGTTAACGTTTTCTTCACTGCGGACCGGTTTTCGTGAAGCTGCGCAGTCCTCCTCGGCTTGCGACAGAGGGCGATTTAAGGATAATAATTAAAAGTATCCGGAGTTATGGTTCCCATCCGCCGGCATCACGGATCGACGCCAGACGGCTAAAGGACTGCGGAGTTTGCACTTGATTCATCGCTCGCTTGTCCGCGCGCTCATGCTGTCGGCCGCTTTCGCGGCGGGCTTGGTGCTGTCCGGCTGCGACGGCGACAGCCTGTCGCCCGGCGCGAAAGCCGCCAGACCTATCCCGGAAAAACTGCTGAACGAAATGGAGTCCAAAAATATGGACAAGGGCGCGCCAATGCTGGTGCGCCTGTTCAAGCAGGAAGCCGAGCTTGAAGTGTGGAAGCAGGACCGCACCGGGCGCTTCGCCCTCTTGAAGACCTACCCGATCTGCCGCTGGTCCGGTGACATCGGGCCGAAAGTGCGCGAAGGCGACCGGCAGGCTCCCGAAGGTTTCTATGCGATCACCCCGGCGCAGATGAATCCGAATTCGGGCTATTATCTGTCGTTCAACATCGGTTATCCGAACGCCTACGACAAAGCCTGGGGACGCACCGGCTCGCAATTGATGGTGCATGGCGACTGCTCCTCGCGCGGCTGCTACGCCATGACCGACGAACAGATTTCCGAAATCTACGCGCTCGGCCGTGAATCGTTCTTCGGCGGCCAGAACGCGTTTCAGGTGCAGGCCTATCCTTTCCGCATGACGCCGCAGAACATGGCGCGCAATCGCGACAATCCGAACATGCCGTTCTGGCGCATGATCAAGGAAGGCAACGACTACTTCGAAGTCACCAAGCAGGAACCGAAGGTCGACTTCTGCGAAAAGAAATATGTATTCGGTGCGCAGGCACCGGCCGGCTCGTCGCGCCAGCCCGCGTTCAACGCCTCGGCGAAATGTCCGGCCTATGAAGTGCCGGCCGAGATCGCCGGACTGGTGAAGGAAAAAGAGCGCGCCGACCAGACCAAGCTCGCCGAACTGATTTCACGCGGTACACCGGTTTCCAAACCGCGCGTGGGAATCGATGGCGGCATGCATCCGGTGTTCGCAACCAAGCTGCCCGATGCGCAGTCGATCGCGATGACCGACGCCACCGACTTCACCGTCGCCTCCTATGGCGCTGCGCCGGGGACCATCCCCTCGCACGTCAATCCGCCGAAACTGCCCGACGCTCCGGTCGCGGCGGACACAGCCCCCATGTCGGCGGACTCCGGGCCGGGCAGCATGGCCACGGCGAATGCCAATGCCAGCGCGAACGCCGGCTCGACCGGCGGCAGCTTCTTCAGCAACCTCGCCGCCAAGGTCGGCCTGCGCGGCAACGACAAGCAGGAAACGCCGACGGCCTCGACGCAGCAGGCCGTCAAGCCCGCAACGACACCCGCGCCGAAATCCAAACCGATCCCGAAGACCTCCGATGTCGCCAGAGCCACCGAATCCGCCGGCGCTTCTTCGGCGCGCGTGATTTCTCTGGACAAGCCCAAGCAAGGGCAGACCACCGCACAGGCAAAGTCGCCGTTCCCCGATCCGCCAGCACAGGCAGCCGCGCCAGTACCCGCGCAATCGATGGCGGGCGCACAGCCCCCCGTGCCCGCGGGTTCGTTCGACAGCCGCTGGTCGTCGCTCCGGTAGAATTTCCGATGGATTAGCCTGACGCCCTCATCCTGAGGAGCGGGCAACGGAGCCAAGCTTACACTGGCTGCGCCTGTTTTGGCGCGCGTCTCCCGACCGTGGCAATTATAGTTGACTAGGAAATTATATCGATATAGTTTCCTAGTCAATCAACGAGGCCCTGATGTCATCTCCGCCGTCCGTCTCCGATCTCACGGCCCATATCGGCTTCTGGCTGCGCATGGTGTCCAACCACGTTTCCCATGCCTTCGCGGCCAAGCTGGCCGAGAAGGGGGTCACGGTCGCTGAATGGAGTCTGATGCGGGCCCTTTATGCTCAGGAGCCGATGCCACCCAGCCGGGTCGCTGACCAGATGGGCATGACGCGGGGGGCGATCACCAAGCTCGCCGACAGACT
>JAIERI010000229.1 GCA_019747015.1 Xanthobacteraceae bacterium | reverse complement strand
ACGCCAGGCAAATCCTTGACGCGGCCGCCGCGGATCATGACCACCGAGTGCTCCTGAAGGTTGTGGCCTTCACCCGGAATGTAGCCGATCACTTCGAACCCGTTGGTCAGGCGCACCTTGGCGACCTTGCGAAGTGCCGAGTTCGGCTTCTTCGGGGTCGTCGTATAGACGCGCGTGCACACGCCGCGCTTCTGCGGCGACTGCTGCAGCGCCGGCACCTTCTTGCGCGACTTCTGCGCAACTCGCGGATTCGCGATCAGCTGGTTGATCGTCGGCATCGTTCGCCTTCACCTTGTGTTCGCGCGAAACCTGACCCGGTTCCGCAAATTCGTTCGGGGCGACGCCCCACTCTATTCACGCCGGCCTGTAACCCTGTCGGTCCCGCCGGTCCCGTTTCAGGCACCGCTTGCATTCGAGCAAACATGCGCAAAACGAAACGACGCCATCCATTCGTCTCCGAATGGAAAGCGTTAAAACGCCACAGAGGACCGCAGATCGCTCGAGGCTTCGCCTCAAGCTCACCGAGGTCATGCATCCGAAACCAATCTCAAGAGCTTCGCCCGAGAGACCAACATCGTCCTGGCATTGCCTGGCTAGTACCGACAGCGTCTGAGCGACATTCGTCGAGGTTGGTGCCCGTATCAGTCCGCCGGCAAAAGCCGAAAGCTGAATGGGTGATCCGTTCCGACGTGAGGAAGCTCACCGCCTGTCGTGAAGTGGCCGGGTTGTATAAGCGGTGGGGTGTCAAGTCAAGGATAAACACGACATCAAAAGCACGTATGCCGCAGCCACTTCTCGCACTCGCACACCTCGCGCGACCTTACTGTGCCGCGGAGCGTAGAATCGCTTTCGCACCTGCAAGCGGACGCTGCCAAAAGACGCAATCACGACATGCCCTGCCCCGTTTTACGGGGCAGGTTAGGCCGCCTGGTTCCGGAGCTGGTGGCAGCAGAAATCTCGTTAACTTACAAAGAGTTAATTATAAAGGTGGGGAAAACCATGCGTTAACCGGCATTTGCTGGTTCCAGTGGTGTTTCTTAAAGACACGAGAACCAAAATCGGACGGTCCCGTGGCCTCTATTTTGCAAATTCATCCTGATGTCCGATACGAGCGCCCCTATGAGTCTCAGGCTTCCCGAAACAGCACAACTGTGTCCGCCGGAAGCCCTGGTTTTCAACCGTCTGACCGGTAGCCTCGCGGGCGCCAGCACACGCGAAACCATGCTTGTCGGCGCCTTGCAGGCAGGCGCACGGATCAGCTCGAACTGGTCGTACCGGGGATTCGCGGCGGGCTGCCGCGCCCTGCACGCACTCGCACCCAGCCGCACCATGCAGGTCCGGCTCTGCGACGACGCGGTGTTCTCGTTTCCCTTTACCGACGGTTATTGGAGTCTCCTGCTCGATCTACATTACAGCTACGAGCGCGACATCGATCTCTTCTTCCGCAGCGTCGCTGACGCCGACTACACGCTGGTCGATTGCGGCGCCAATTTCGGTTACTGGTCCACCCTCGTCACCAGCCATCTTTACGGCTCGCACCCTTCGGTCGCCATCGAGCCGTCAGCGCGCAATTTCGCGATCCTGTCCGCCAACGCCACTTTGAACGGCGAGCGTTTTTCGCCGCGGCGCTGTGCAATCGGCGCTGAGGCCGGCACCGCCCGCCTGTCCGGCAGCAAGCATGAGGCCATGACCATCGCGGGAACGGCGGCGGACAGCGGCGAAGACGTCGCAGTCATCCCGCTCGACAGCCTGATCGGCGCGCCGCTCGACGTGACGCGCCGTCATGTCATCAAGCTCGATGTCGAAGGCGTCGAAATCGCGGCGCTGCGCGGCGGCTCCAAACTGCTCGAGACCGATTGCGTGCTGATCTGCGAGGAGCACGGCAACGACCGCAACCACACCATCTCCCGCTATATTCTCGCCAACACGAAACTGAAGCTGTTCTGTTTCGATCCGGCGACCCGGCGTTTCGAGCATCTCGAGGATGTCTCCGCGCTCGACCGCATCAAGACCTCGACCAACTGGGGTTACAACATCCTTGCCACAAGCTCCCCGTTCTGGGAAGCGCGCATCCGCGCCATCGATCCGGACAAGGTTTTCGATTCCAACGGGCGGCCTTTGGTATGAGCAATCGCACGGCACATTCGCCGGATATTCCAAAATCAGCCAGTTCAGTGCTTCCTGGCGTGGTCATCCTCGGCGGGGCGCATAACGCGCTGGCGCTCGCGCGCAGCTTCGGACGCAAGGGCATCCCCGTCGTGCTGGTCAGCGACGACCATCCGCTGCCGTCGTTTTCCCGTTATGTCCATCGCAGCCTCGACTGGCCGGGCGCGACCGCGCCGGATGCCGCCGCGTGGCTGCTCGCGTTTGCTGCGCAAAACGGTTTTCAGAGCTGGCTGCTGCTGCCCTGCGCCGACAATGAAGTCCGGCTGGTGGCCGAAAACCACACTCTGCTCAGTGCCAGCTTCCAGGTGTTCGGAACGCCGTGGCAGAAACTCCAGCATCTATGCAACAAGCAGCTTCTGGTTCACGCCGCGCAGCAGGCCGGCATCGCCGTTCCGAAAAGCTACGACGTAAACTCCGCCGACGATGCGGCAAGCGTCGAGGTGACCTTTCCTGTCGTGCTGAAGCCGGCAATGCGGATGGTGCGCAATGCCTTCACCTCGGCGAAGGCGTGGCGGGCGGAAACCCGCAACGAACTGGTCGAGCTTTATCGCACCGCCGCGGCCTTGCAGGGCCAGGATGGCATCGTGGTGCAGGAATACATCCCCGGCGGCGGCGAGGCGCAGTTTTCCTACGCCGGACTGTGGTCGCGCAACGCGCCGGTCGCCGAGCTCAGCGCGCGCCGCACGCGGCAATATCCGGTCGAATTCGGCTACACCAGCACCTTCGTCGAGATTGTCGACAATGACGAGGTGATGCGGGTCGCGCGCAAGCTGCTTTCGTCGATCGGCTTCGAGGGTCTTGTCGAAGTCGAGTTCAAATACGATGCCCGGTTTGGCACCTACAAAATTCTCGACGTCAATCCGCGCTCATGGTCATGGCTGTCGCTGTGCGAAGCCGGAGGCTTCGATTTCGCGCATTCCACTGAAGCAATCCTGAAAGGCGAAACCCGGCCCGTTCAGCATGCTGCATCCGGTCATGCGTGGATTCATGCGTCGCGCGACCTCGCGGCGGCGATCCAACTGATGATGATGGACAGACTCAATCTCGGCGACTGGTTCAAAGGTTATCGCCAGAAGCTGACCTGGGCGGTGTTCGCCTGGGACGATCCGGTGCCCGCATTTTTGGAACTGCCGACCACGCTGGCACGTGTCGCGTTGCGGATGTTCGCAAGAAACGCTCAGGCCATCCGTCCGCAGCCGAAGCCACTAAGCCGTAATATCAAGACCAAGCTGCTGTAAGCGCGCTGCGATCATTCCTCGTCGTCATCATCGTCATCGGCATTCACAGGCTCATGGGACTTGTGAAGCTGATCGTCCCATAACCTGCGATAGGCCCCGTTCAGTTTCAGCAGCTCCTGATGTGAGCCGCGCTCGATCGCCTTGCCGCCGGCAATGACGATGATCTCGTCCATATCCACCACCGACGTCAGGCGATGGGTTGACCAGATCATGGTGCGACCCTTGGCGACCTTCAAAAGCGTGCGGTTGATCGCAGCTTCAGTGGTCTGGTCCAGCGCCGAGGTCGCCTCGTCGAGCAGCAGCACTGACGGATTGCGGATCATGGCGCGGGCGATGGCAATGCGCTGGCGCTGGCCGCCCGACAGCGTGTCGCCGCGCTCGCCGACCTGGGTATCGTACTTCAGTGGCAGCGACATGATGTGACGATGGATTTCGGCCTTCTTCGCCGCATCCTCCACCTCGGCATCGCTCGCGCCTTCCTTGCCGAGGCGGATGTTCTCGCGGATCGACATGTTGAACAGCATGTTTTCCTGGAACACCACGGCCATGCTGGCACGCAGCGAATCGCGCGTCACCTTGCGGATGTCGACGCCGTCGATGGTGAGGCGGCCGTCAGTCGGAATATAAAGCCGCAGGATAAGATTAAGCAGCGTCGACTTGCCCGAGCCGCTCGGCCCGACAATGGCGATGTTCTTGCCGACATCGAGTTTGAGCGTCAGCCCGTCGAGCACCTTGGTATCGCTGCCCTCATAGCTGAAACCGACGCGCTCGAACGTGATGTTGTTAGTAATGCGCGGCAGGTCCGGCGCGCCGGGCCGGTCGGCACCGCGCGTCGGCTCGTCGAGCAGTTCCTCCATATGACGCACGGAGGCCGCGGCGGAGATCGCGACCGGAATGAAATGCATCAGATGCGCGATGTTGTAGGAGATTTCCCAGAACGCGCTCTCGAAGGTCACGAACGTACCGATGGTGATCTGGCCTTTTGTCGCGAGATACGCGCCGATCGCCAGCACGACGAGATGCAGCAACAGCACCGAAATCGTGACCGTGCGCTCCACCATGGTGGAGAGGAAGGTCGCATCGCCCATCGAGCGCCGCGCGCTGAGATTGCGCAATGTGAACCAGCCCATCGCCTTGCGCTGCAGGCCGAACGCCTTCACCACCATCTGGGTGGCGATGTTCTCCTGCACCACGCCGAGAATGGACGCCTCGTTGACCTTCTGCTCGTAATTCGCCTGCACGGCTTTCGGAGTCAGGATACGCGGGCCGATCAGCGTGACCGGAAACACCAGCAGAGCCACCGCGGCGAGCTGCCAGTTCAGCCAGATCATCAGTCCAATGCCGGCGAGCAGTTCGAGGAACGGCAGCATCGCGCTGTTGGCGAACGACTTTACGGAAGACTCATAGCCCGCCATGTCGACCGAGAAGCGCGACAATATTTCGCCGCGCTTGGTACGGCCGAAAAACGAGGCCGGCAGGTTCTGAACGTGATCGAACAGCCGGGTGCGCACGTCCGCGATCGCGGCGGCGGCCAGCCGTGCATCCCAAAGCTCATACCAGATCGCGACGATCGAGGTCAGGATGCCGGCCGTAGCCAGCACCGACAGGATGACATAAAGCGCCTGGAAATCCTCCTCGCCGAGCGCGTCGTCGATCAGGTATTTCAGGCTGAGCGGCATGATGACGTTGAACAACGTCTCAACGAACAGGCCGACGCCGACGAACGCCAACCAGGACTTGTAGTTGCGCATCACCGGCCAGGTGAAGCGATAGATCGTCGCCAGCGCGCCGGCGGCCTCGCTGGCGGTAAAGGCGACGAGATCCTCCTCGTCGTCATCGTCGTCGAAATCGTCTTCTTCGTCGCCGTCAGAATCGTCCGGCAGCGCAGCTGCGCGTTTTTTCTCCGCAGCCGCGATGCTGCGCTCGGCCTCGTCGCCAATCAGCTTTTTAACGACATCCGTCGTTTCTTTGTCGGACGGAGGCGGTCTCGATGGCATGCAAATGACTGTCACTGGGTGGATGCTGATTTGCGAACCACCATCCCGGGGTGCGCGCAAACGTCGCAGGAAAACGAAAGAAGCCGCGATCGCATGATCGCAACTTCATCGTATCCGCTATTGGTCCTCTGCTGCAACCTTGTCGAAGAACGAATAGCGCAGGCTGTCGGCGTCGGCGTACCAATTGCCGGGGCCCTTGCCTGCCGCCAATGTCGCCGCCCACACCTCATCGGTGCAATCGCGGCGATGCATCGACAGATCGAAGCCGTTATTGAAGAACAGCTCCGACCATTCCCACCAAGTGCCGAGTTTCTTAACACCCCGCAGAAGATCGAACTTGTAGATCAGTGCTGGCGCCATATCGCTGGTGACCGAGCCGAAAACGAAGCCGGTCTTGGCGACGCGATGCAGTTCGCGCACCGCGCGTTTCACCTGCTTGTCGGACAAGTGACACAGACTAGTCTCGAACACGAAGTCGAATTCGCCGTTCCTGAACGGAAGCTTGGCAATCGAACCGAGCTTGTTGTATTTGCGCAGCGCCTTCGGCGTCTTGCCATAAATATAACGGTTGCTCTCCACGCCCCAGGCATCGACACCAAGCTCGCGCAGCGCGCCGACCAACTCGCCGCTCGCCGAACCCGCGACCAGCAGCTTGTAGCCTTTGGCACGATTCCAGACGATCTTGATGAGCTTCGTCAGATAGGCCGGATCGGTGAACTGGTTCCAGACGCCGGCATAAGGACCGACGTTGCGGTAATTGTCGAAATAGGCGCGGTCGATCTTGTCGGATGGCAAATTGCCGGTCTCGCCACGTTCGTAACGCAGCTTCATCATTTGAGTGACGATGATGTCGGTCGCGGCATCGGACGAATCGAGCAGACCATTAAGCGTGGAGTCGAACAGATAGTCGCCGACCACGACAAAGCCCGGATGCTCCAGCGGCTCGGGGCGATGATTGGTCATCACATCGCGCGCCGGCAGGCCGCCGGGAATGCAGTTCACCGACGACAGCCAGCGATGAGTCTTGCCCTCGAGGAAATGCGCGCGCGCATCGCCGAGCGAGGCTGGCAGCGATTTCAGTGCCGCCTCCACCAGTTCATCCTGGCTGAGATTGGCGAAGGCCAGCGCGTCGGAACCGGCAATCAGGAAATTCAGCACACCGTGCTTGCCGACATCGTGACGCGCACCTTCGACATAGACGCAGCAGCCGCCGAACGCCTCCGACATCCACCACGCACCGGGCACCTGATCTTTCCAGAATGGAGAATCGAACAGCAGCGAGACGCGCAGATAATGCGCGGGCCGGTCGAAATAGGCGATGTGCTTGATCATCGAATGGCGCAGCAATTCGCCGTCCCAGCGCATCGTGGTCAGCCAGGAATGCGGCAGGCACATCACCACCAGATCGTGTTCCGTGGTGACCGGCCCCTTGCCGTTCATCATGTTGACGGCGTAACGGCCGGAGTCGGCCTTGCCGACTTTCAGCACGCGATGATTGAGATGAATCTTGGCGTCGATTTCGGTCTGCAAACTGTGGACGAGCTGCTCGTTGCCGTTCTGGATCGAATACAGGCCGATATAACCCTCGACATCCATCACGAAGTTCTTCAGCGCGTTCAGCCCGTTCGTGTTGTGCGGTTCGGTGGCGATGTCGGAGCGCGCCATCACTTTGAGAAAACGTTTCGCGACGGGATCGGCGACCTCGCGGTCGAGCAATTCCTCGGCGCTGATATAGGCCCATGGATGCTCGTTGTCGTGCGCGCCGACGCCTTCATAGTATTCGATCGGCGACACCATGCTGGCGCAGAGCTTGCGGAAATCCTCGATCGCTTTCGCGGTGGCGCTTCCGTATTTGCGGCGCATGCCCGGAATGTCGTCAAGCAAAACGCCGTCGAGTTGCACCTGCTCGGCGTCCATCGGAATGGTCTGCAAGCCGAAATGCTGCACGAGTTCGCGCAGCGGATCGGGGCCGGTCATCGAGTAATCGTAGATTTCGGCGACACCGGCCTCATACATCGCCGGCGCGGTGTCGAATGTCTTGGTCAAAATCTTGCCGCCGACGCGATCCGACGCTTCATAAATCGTAACGCGGCACAGCGGCCCCAGCTTTTTCCTGAGGTACCACGCGCTCATCAGCCCGCCGGGGCCGCCACCGATAATGGCAAGATCGATCATTCTGTTCTTTTCGCCTCGTTTGCCCCGTCACAGGCTTTGAGTTCCGATTAGTGGTTTGTGCCTGAAAGGTAGATGAACGAAAGCGTCCAGAGCAACAAAATCGGGCCTCAAACGTGCAAAAAGGCCGGCTTTCGCCGGCCTTCCCACGGTTAGGCTTAACGTCTGCCCCTTTATTCGGCAGGCGGCAGCGCCAGAGGTTCGGCTTCCGGAGCCGACGGCACGATGGCCGCCTGCTTCTCGCGCTCGTCGAGGATCAGCTTGTCGCGCTTGGTCGCGACTTCGCGAATCTTCGCCATCGAGGCGCCGGTGCCGGCCGGGATCAGGCGGCCGACGATAACGTTTTCCTTGAGCCCTTCGAGCGGGTCCACCTTGCCATTGACGGCAGCTTCGGTGAGCACGCGCGTGGTCTCCTGGAACGACGCCGCCGAGAAGAACGAACGGGTCTGCAAGCTCGCCTTGGTGATGCCGAGCAGCACCGGCGTTCCGGTCGCGATCTTCTTGCCTTCTTCCTTCGCCTTGGCATTGAGCTGGTCGAACTCGATCTTGTCGATCTGTTCGCCCGAAATCATGTCGGTATCGCCCTGATCGGTGATCTCGACCTTCTGCAACATCTGACGAACAATCACCTCGATGTGCTTGTCGTTGATGAGCACGCCCTGGAGCCGGTAGACCTCCTGGATTTCGTTGACCAGATAGGCAGCGAGTTCCTCGATGCCCTTGATCGCCAGAATGTCGTGCGGCGCCGGATTGCCCTCGACGATGAAATCACCCTTCTCCACGACGTCGCCGTCCTGAAGATGAATGTGCTTGCCCTTCGGAATGAGGTACTCGCGGGTCTCCTCGTTCTTGTCGACAGGCTCGATCGAGATGCGGCGCTT